>NZ_JBWZOR010000004.1:0-379771 GCF_056730635.1 Diaphorobacter sp. B2A2W2 | reverse complement strand
TTTTACAATAGCAAAACTGCTTCACCTGGCGCGCTGCGCCACAATGCACCATGCTGACCTTCCAAGACATCCAGCACGCCGCTGAGCGCCTGCGCGGCCAGGTGCTGGAAACCCCCTGCGTCGAATCGCGCACGCTCTCGCAGATCGTGGGCGCACAGGTGTTCCTCAAGTTCGAGAACCTGCAATTCACCGCCTCGTTCAAGGAACGCGGCGCCTGCAACAAGCTGAGCCAGCTCACTCCCCAAGAACGCGAGCGCGGCGTGGTGGCGATGAGCGCGGGCAACCATGCCCAGGGGGTGGCCTACCACGCGCAGCGCCTGGGCCTGCGCGCCGTGATCGTCATGCCGCGCTTCACCCCCGGTGTGAAAGTGGAGCGCACGCGCGGCTTTGGTGCCGAGGTGGTGCTGCACGGCGACACGCTGGAGGAAGCCCGCCAGCACGCCTACCAGTTGGCGGAGCAGCAGGGCCTGACCTTCGTGCACCCCTACGACGACGAGGCCGTGGCCGCCGGCCAGGGCACGTTGGTGATGGAGATGCTGGCCGCCCAGCCCGACCTGGATGCGCTGGTGGTTTCGGTGGGCGGCGGCGGGCTGCTGGCCGGCATGGCAACGGCGGCGCGGGCCATTAAGCCGAACCTGGAGATCATCGGCGTGCAGACTGCGCGCTTCCCGGCCATGGTGAATGCCATCAAGGGCACGCACCACGCGCAGGGCGCGTCAACTATCGCCGAGGGCATCGCCGTGGGCCAGCCCGGAAAGATGACGCAGGAGGTCATTGGCCGGCTGGTGGATGACCTGCTGCTGGTGGACGAAGGCGACATCGAGCAGGCGGTGCTGATGCTGCTGGAGATCGAAAAGACGCTGGTGGAAGGCGCGGGGGCCGCCGGGCTGGCCGCGCTGGTGCGCCACCCCGAGCGCTTTCGCGGAAAGAAGGTGGGGCTGGTGCTCAGCGGCGGCAACATCGACCCGCTGCTGCTGGCGGCCATCATCGAGCGCGGCATGGTGCGCTCCGGCCGGTTGGCGCGCATCATGGTCAGCGCACGCGACGTGCCCGGCGTGCTCGCCCGCATCACCGCCCTCGTGGCCGAAGCGGGCGCTAACATTGAAGAGGTGCACCATCAGCGCGCCTTCACCGTGCTGGCCGCGCAGAACGTGGAGATCGAACTGGTGCTGCAAACGCGCGGCAAGGCCCACATCCAGCAGGTGCTGGACCTGCTGCGCGCCGCGCAGATGGAAGCCGAGTTGCGCTGAGAGCGCCATGCCGTACGGGGTGCGGGTAAGGCCCGTGCACGCGCGGGGGCGTTGTGGCTACACTTGTCCCCCATCAAGGCACCAGACCCCACAGGAGACCGAACCCATGGCCCATGACCACCCCATCGCCCCCAACGCCGCCGACGTCGAGGCCGCCACGGCCACCGATGCCGCCGAGTCCGTGGTGCATCTGATTCCCGTCGTGATCCCTGCGGTGGGTGCGGCCATGATCTTCCTGCTGGCCTTCATTGCGGTGTACATGGCCTGAACGCACTGCCCGCTCGCCACCCAGCCCCGCCTCTGCGGGGCTTTGTTTTTGGTGATCGCGTTTTGCACCGACGCCATGACGCGCATAACGTCATGTGTTTTTTGCATGATTTAGCCCCCTGTCCGACAGACAAATCGGGGGCGTCTTCATAAAATCGTCACCCCAGCCGACCTGTGCAGGGGTGCCACCGCGGTACCCCCGTTTCGCCAGCCGACTGAGTCCCAGCGGTTTTTTCAAAGGCAGCGCGCAGATCGGTTCAGCGCGGGCCTGTGCGTCGTGACCCGGTTCGCTTCCTTTGAAAAGACTGTTTTTCAACTTCAAAGAAGCCTTCCCGATGAACGCACCCACCATGCCCGTCCTGGACATTCAGGCGCCCGCATACGTCAAGAACGCCAAGCTGATCGCCTGGGTGGCCGAAATGGCCGCGCTGTGCAAGCCCGCCCGCATCCACTGGTGCGACGGTTCGCAGCAGGAGTACGAGCAGTTGTGTCAGCAACTGGTGGATGCCGGCACGTTCAAGAAGCTGAACCCCGCCAAGCGCCCGGGCAGCTACCTCGCGTGGTCCGACCCGTCGGACGTCGCGCGCGTGGAAGACCGCACCTACATCTGCTCGGAGAAAAAGGAAGACGCCGGCCCGACCAACAACTGGATGGCCCCGGCCGAGATGCGCGCCACGCTGCAGCCGCTGTTTGACGGTTGCATGGCTGGCCGCACCATGTACGTGGTGCCCTTCTCCATGGGCCCTCTGGGCTCGCACATCGCCCACATTGGCATCGAACTGACCGACAGCGCCTACGTGGCCGTGAACCAGAAGCTGATGACCCGCATGGGCAAGGCCGTCTATGACGTGCTCGGCACCGACGGCGAGTTCGTGCCCTGCATGCACACCGTGGGCGCCCCGCTGGCCGCAGGCCAGAAGGACACCACGTCCTGGCCCTGCAACCCCCAGGTCAAGTACATCGTCCACTACCCCGAGACCCGCGAGATCTGGTCGTACGGCTCGGGCTACGGCGGCAACGCACTGCTGGGCAAGAAGTGCCTGGCGCTGCGCATTGCCTCGACCATGGGCCGCGACCAGGGCTGGCTGGCCGAGCACATGCTGATCCTGGGCGTGACCAACCCCGAGGGCAAGAAGTACCACGTGGCCGCCGCTTTCCCCAGCGCCTGCGGCAAGACCAACTTCTCCATGCTGGTGCCGCCGGAAGCCGGCTTCGCCGGCTGGAAGGTCACGACCATCGGTGACGACATTGCCTGGATCAAGCCCCATGCCGACGGCAAGATGTACGCCATCAACCCCGAAGCCGGTTACTTCGGCGTGGCCCCTGGCACCAACATGCACACCAACCCGAACTGCATGCGTTCGCTGGACAAGGACGTGATCTTCACCAACGTCGCCCTCACCGACGATGGCGATGTGTGGTGGGAAGGCATGGAGAAGGACACCGGCAAGCTCCCGGACCACCTCATCGACTGGCAGGGCAAGGACTGGACACCGCAGATCGCCAAGGAAACCGGCGCCAAGGCCGCGCACCCCAATTCGCGCTTCACGGTGGCCGCCACCAACAACCCGGCCCTGGACCCCGAGTGGGACAACCCTGCCGGCGTGGCCATCGACGCCTTCATCTTCGGCGGCCGCCGCTCCACCACCGTGCCGCTGGTGACCGAGGCCCGCAGCTGGATGGAAGGCGTTTACATGGCCGCGACCATGGGCTCCGAGACCACCGCCGCCGCCTTTGGTGCGCAGGGCGTCGTGCGCCGCGACCCGTTCGCCATGCTGCCGTTCTGCGGCTACAACATGAGCGACTACTTCCAGCACTGGCTCGACATGGAACACAAGCTGGAGGAGTCCGGCCACCAGCTGCCCAAGATCTTCTGCGTCAACTGGTTCCGCAAGGGCGAGGACGGCAAATTCGTCTGGCCCGGCTATGGCGACAACATGCGCGTGCTCAAGTGGATGCTGGACCGCATCGAGGGCACGGCGCAAGGCGAGCCGACCATGTTCGGCATTGCTCCGCAGTACGCCGAGATCAACTGGACCGGCCTGGACTTCAGCACCGAGCAGTTCAAGATGGTGACCAGCATCGACAAGGCTGCCTGGGCCGAAGAACTGAAGCTGCACACCGAGCATTTCGACAAGCTGGCCTACCACCTGCCCCAGGAACTGCTGGCCACCAAGGCCGCGCTGGAGAAGCGTCTGGCGGCCTGACCGCCCTGCCTCGGCTCGGCGCGTGTAATTCAGCCGGGCCTACACACAACCCCGCGACCACATCTGTGGCGCGGGGTTTTTTCATGAATGTGCCCCGGAGGAAGCTGCCGCGCACATAGCAAAAAGGGCACCCGAAGGTGCCCTATTGTCGGTTGGCGCGGTGTCGCCGCGCGGCCGTTCAGCGGTAACGGCGCAGATCGTCCACCGCGATGCCGTTCATCGCACGGCTCAGGTCGGCCATGATGCGGGCGTCGCGCAGTGCGGCATTCCAGGTGCGCTCGTCCTCTGCCGCACGCCGGTGCGCGTCCGACCAAGCCTTGGCAGCGGCACGCAGGCCTAGCACCGCGCTGCGCGCAGGTGCCGCCAGCAACGCCATTCCCGCGAAAGCGATCACCCACATCACCATCCAGCCGGCCAGCATGTGGCCATCGTTCCAGGTGTCCATGACCTGGTTGGCCACGACAAGCAGCGCGGCGACCAGCGCCGCCAGCAGCAGCGACGTTGCGCCGCGGGTGCCGTCAAAGCGGGCAGCGGTTTGCTTCAGATGGCTTGCGGCCTCTTCAATGCGTGCAATGCCGTGGTGCTGGACAGGAACATCGATGTGTACAAACTTCGTCATGATGCGACTCGTACGCCACTGTTGGCGAAATTGCCGGGCGGTGCAGCAATACTAGGGTTTACCCTTGTTTGTGTCTAATTTATATGTTGAATCACCCATATTCATCCGTGTGATGATTGCGGCATGCAGCCATTGAACTTTCGCACGCTGGATCTCAATCTGCTGCGCGTCTTTGACGAGGTCATGGCCGAGCGCAACCTGACCCGCGCCGCCGAGAAACTGGCCATCACACAGCCCGCCGTGAGCAACGCACTGCGCCGGTTGCGCGAGGTGCTGGGCGACGAGCTGGTCACGCGGCGCGGCCACGGCGTGGAGCCCACGCCGCGGGCACTGGCCCTGTGGCCCGCCGTACGGCACGCATTGGCACAGTTGCAGGAGACACTTTCCCCCGGGCGCTTTGACCCGGCGTCCGCACAGACGACCTTCGTTTTAGCGATGGCCGACGCCACGGGTGCCACGCTGATCCCGCCACTCATCGAGATCGTGGAACGCGAAGCCCCCGGCGTCTCGCTGCGCGTGGTGCCGCTGACCACACGCGACCCGCGCCGCCTGCTGGACGACGAGAGCGCCGACATGGCCGTGGGCTACTTCCCCGCCGTGCTGGCCGACCTCACGGCGCGGGCGCAGTCGGACAACGTGGTGGCGCACGAAAGCACCCGCCTCTACGATGGCCAGTACGTGTGCGTGATGCGCGCGGACCACCCGCTGGCCGCCGTGCCGATGACGCTGGACCTGTACTGCGCCGCGCGCCACCTGCTGGTGAGCTTCTCGGGCAAGCCCTTCGGCTTCATCGACGGGGCATTGGCCGCGTTGGGACGTGAACGCCGCATCGTGCTTACCGTGAACCAGTTCTTCACCGCGGGACGGGTGGTGGCCACCACGGACCTGCTCACCGTGCTGCCGCGCCACTTCGTCGGCGTGGCCAGCGTGCGCGACGAACTGGTGTGGCGCCCGCTGCCCATGACGCTGCCGCCCGTGCACGTGGACGCACTGTGGCACCGCCGGCGCAACCACGACCCCGCCCACCGCTGGCTGCGCGAGGCGATTGCGCGCGCCGCGCGCAACACGCCCGCCCCCATCCACCGCCAGGATTGACCCGTCCCACTCACCCATGAAGCTGCAACTGCTGTCCGACCTGCACCTGGAAGCCCACCCGCATTTCACCCCCAGCCCCGCCGTTGGCGCCGATGTCCTGGTGTTGGCCGGCGACATCGGCTCTTACCAGGCCGGCTCGCTGCTGTCGGACGACGACTTCGGCCTGGCGCGCTTCTCTCCTCTGCCGCAGTACGCCGGATGGCCCACGCCAGTGGTCTTCGTCCCTGGCAACCATGAATACGACATGCAGGACTTCGACGCCGCGCATGCGCGCCTGCGCCGCATCTGCGACCGGCTGGGGCTGATCTGGCTGGAGCGTGAGAGCATGGTGCTGCAGGGGGTCCGCTTCGTCGGAACGACGCTGTGGAGCGACTTCGACGCGCTGGCCGACCACGCGGGGATCACCGACCCGGGCCAGCGACTACAGCGGCGCGAGAAGGCGTTCCGCGCGGCCAATTTCTATCTCTCCAAGACTGGCAGCACCCGCCAGGGTGTGCCCTTCCTTGCAGCCGAGGTGCGCGAACAGGCCCTGGTTTGCCAGGCCTGGCTACGCAACGCGCTCGCACAGCCCTTCGCGGGCACGACGGTGGCCGTCACGCACTTCGCGCCCAGTCTGCTCAGCGCCGATCCGCGCTACGGCCTGGTGCCGGGCACAGCGGGGTTTTGCAATGCGCTGGACGATTGCCTGCCCCACGCCCAGCTGTGGCTGCACGGCCATCTGCATGCCCCCAGCGACTACCTGGTGCGCGGGGCCCGCGTGGACGGCACGCCCTGGAGCTGCCGCATAGTGGCCAACCCGCTGGGCTATGCCCGCAAGGGGGAGCAGGCAACCTTTCAGCCGCACTGCGTGCTCACCGTATGATGCGTGCGGGCCCTGCGCCCGCCACCGCGTACCGCATCAAAAATATGACTGAAGTCAAGACAACAGGCGCCGGCGCGGATTAGTCTGATTTCTCGTTTCCGGAGCACTTCGAATGAACATCCTGCTTGCTGTCGACGGCAGCACCTACACCAAGAAAATGCTGGCCTACCTGGCCGCTCACGACGAGATGCTGGGCAGCTCGCACACCTACACGGCCATCACCGTGCAGCCCCAGTTGCCTCCCCGCGCGCGCGCCGCGCTCGGCAAGGAAGTCGTGGACAAGTACCACGCTGAGGAAGGCGAAAAGGTGCTGTCGCCCGTCGTGAAGTTCATGGCGCGTCAGGGCGTGCAGCTCAAGACCATGACCAAGGTGGGCCCGGCGGGCGAGACCATCGCCAAGGTGGCCGAGTCCGGCAAGTACGACCTGGTCGTCATGGGCACGCACGGCCACGGCTCGCTGGGCAAGCTGGTGATGGGCTCGGTCAGCACGCAGGTGCTGGCCAACTGCCAGGTGCCGGTACTGCTGGTGCGCTGATCAGGCCACCCGCATGGCGGGGCCGCTCGCCAGGCCGCTCAGGCAGGTGTCCGCGGCCCAGTCGATGATGCACTCGTCCGCATAGCCGCGGTCGCGCAGCATGCCGAGCATGGGATCGGAATTGCGCGCCAGCAGCGCACACAGGATCACATCGGGCGGTAACTCGCGCCGCAGCTGTCCCTGGGCCTGCGCCTCGACGATCCAGCCGAGGATGCAGGCATGCACCTCCTGCATCGATGCCTGGTAGGCGTCGCAGGCGCGCAGCGCCTGGGCCAGCGCGGAGTTGCGGCTGGGCAGCAGCGGCACCTCGTCGGCCAGTTGCAACTGCAGCGTCCAGCACAGCAGCGCGTGCAGGCGCTGCATGGCGCCCAGTTCGGCCGGCAGTGCCGCCAGAAAGCGCTGCAGGCGCTCCACCACATGCACCATGGCGGCCGAGCACAGGTCGTCCTTGCCGGCAAAGTGTTTGTACAGGCTGGCCTTGGCAATGCCTACGGCCGCGGCGACCTCGTCCACGGTCATGGTCTCGAAGCCTTTTTCGCCCAGCAGGCGGCTCGCGGCCTCCACGATGGCATCCTCGCGCGCCCGGAGCATCTGCTCCTTGAAGGACGGACGGGGCGGCTGCAACGTGTTCATGCGGGCGATGTTAGCGAGCCTTCACCCCGCGCAGGCCGATAACCCTAAAGACCCCCATCCGCGTGTGCCGTCAGGCCGACAGGTACTGCGCCGCCGCGCTGGTGAGCGCATCGGCCAGCGCATCCAGCACTTCCGACTCCAGGTTCCATGAGTGCCAATACAGCTGGATGGGCAGCGTATGGCCCGGCGCCAGGTCCACCAACCGGCCCTGCTGCAGCCAGGGACGCGCGAGCAGCTCGGGCACCACGCTCACGCCCCAGCCCGCGGCCACGGCGCGCACCTGGCCCTCCGAACTAGGCACGAACACGCGGCTGAGCGACACGCGTTTCAGGCCAAAGGTGCGCGTGACGAACTCGGCCTGCATATCGTCCTTGCGGTTGAACGAGACGAAAGGCACGTCGCGGAAGTTGTGCGCCGTGAGCCCTTGCGGCAGTTGTCGGCGCGCCAGCTCCGGCGCGGCCACGGCGACGTACTGCATGGCGCCCAGGGGCACCATGCGGCAGCCGCGCAGCGCGCTCTTCAACGTCGTCACGCAGCCCATCACCTGGCCCGAGCGCAGCCACTCCTGCGTGAAGTCCTGGTCGTCGGCAATGATCTCCAGCGGCAACCGCTGGCGCACCAGATCGCCGAGCGCGTCCACCGCCCAGGTCGCGATGCTGTCGGCGTTGATGGCGATGGCGATGCGCTCTTCCTCGCGGCCGCCGCCGCGCCCGCTGGGCATGAGGTCCTGCAGATCGCGCTCCAGGTCGGCGCGCAGCAGGCGCAGCTGCTTGGTGTGCTTGAGCAACAACTGCCCGGCCGAAGTGGGCTTGAGCGGCCGGCTGCGCACGATGAGCACCGAGCCCACCTGCGCCTCCAGCGCACGCAGGCGCTGCGACACGGCGGACTGGGTGATGTTCAGGCGGCGCGCGGCGCGCTCGAAACCGCCCTCTTCGACGATGGCGGCCAGGCATTCCAATGCGGCGGGGTCAAATGTGCTCACGGTCGGTATCCATTAGTCATTCTGATGAATTCCGAAGAAGTTTAATCACGCTTTTGTTTTTCATTGGGCCGCAGCACACTGCGCGCCATGAAAACCATCGTCCTGGGCGCCGGCATCATCGGCATTAGCACCGCCTGGCATCTGCGCGAGCGCGGGCATGAAGTCACTGTGGTCGACCGCCAGCCCGACGCGGCGCTGGAGACCAGTTTTGCCAACGCGGCGCAGATCTCGGTGAGCTACTGTGAGCCCTGGGCCAACCGCGAGGCGCCATGGAAGGCCCTCAAGTGGATGTTCGACAAGGAAGCGCCGCTGCTGTTTCGCCCCCAGCTGGACTGGGAGCAATGGCGCTGGTGCCTGAAGTTCCTGGCGCAGTGCAACGACACGGCCTTCGCACGCAACGTGCAGCAGATCGTGGCGCTGGGCGCTTACAGCCATGCCGCACTCAAAGAGCTGGTGCGCGTCACAGGCATCGAGTACCACCGGCTGGAACGCGGCATCGCGCACTTCTACACCGACCAGAAGTCCTTTGACGACGCGGCCCATGCTGTGGAACTGATGCGCCGCTTCGGCGTGCAGCGGCGCGTGGTCAGCCGCGACGAGCTGCTCGCCATCGAGCCGGCCTTCCGCGCTTACGGCGACCGCATCACCGGCGGCACCTACACCAGCACCGACGAGAGCGGCGACGCGCGCGTATTCACCCAGGCACTGGCCCGCCGCTGCGCCGAGCGCGGCGTGCAGTTCCTCTACGGTCACGACGTGCTGCGCCTGAACCGCTCCGGCGACGCTATTGAATCAATAGCTATTCGCGCTCGCCAGGAAAGCGCTACAGGCCAAAAAGACCAAATACTGAAAGCCGATGCCGTGGTCGTTGCATGCGGCAGCTACAGCGCACCGCTGCTGCGGGGCGTGGGCGTGCACCTGCCCATCTACCCCGGCAAGGGCTACAGCGCCACGTTCCCGCTGCTCAAACCGGAGGGCGCGCCCATGGTTTCCACCATCGACGACGGCAAGAAGATCGCCATGAGCCGCCTGGGCAACGTGCTGCGCGTGGCCGGCACCATCGAGCTGGGCGGCTACGACCTGTCGCTGGACAGCCCTGTGGCGCACGCGCGCTGCCACATGCTGTCGCGCCGCATTGAGACCATCCTGCCCGGCGTGTGCGACACGCGCACGCCCGAGGAAGGCGGCGATCCGCAGTACTGGACCGGCCTGCGCCCCGCCACGCCCACCAACATCCCGTTCATCGGCCGTACGCCGCTGCACGGCCTGTGGGTGAACGCCGGCCACGGCACGCTGGGCTGGACGCATGGCGCAGGCTCGGGCAAGGCCATGGCCGAGTTGCTGAGCGGCGAGCGGCCAGCCATGGACTTCGCCTTCCTGGGCGACGACACGCCCGCTGCCGCCTACGGGGCGCCGCGCCTGGCCTGAGCGGCTCGCACCTCAGCGTTTGCGCTGCACCAGCAGGTTGCGCTTGGCATCCTCGGGGTAGGCGAAGGTCACCGCGCCGGCCTGCACCTTGCCCATCACCAGCATGTTGGGGGTGATGGCCTCTTTCTCCTCGGCCGAGAAGGGCCGCTCGTAGGTCGCCACCACACCGTAATACACGCGCTGCAGGTTCTCCAGCGAATGCTTGAGGGCCGGGCCGTTGACCTGCCCGTCGCGGATGCCCAGCAGTGCATACATCAGCAGGTAGGCCGCGTCGTACCCTTGCGCCGCCGCCATCGGCACGGCCGGGCGGCCTTTGAAGGCGCGCGCGTAGGTGCTCAGGAACGAGGCGCGGCGTTCGTTGCTGGGCTCGGCGATGAAGGTCTGCGCCGTCAGCGCTCCCTCGGCGGCGTCTTTGCCGCCCTGGATGAAGAACGGGAACGACAGCGTCCAGCCGCCGACCTGCGGCACCTTCCAGCCCAGCTCCTTGCGGCCTTGGGCAATGACGGCGTTCTCCGGCCCTACGGTGTAGCTGAAGATGACCTGTGCGCCCGCATCGCGCGCGGCCTGCAACTGGGACACCAGGCTCTTCACGCCCAGAGGGAAGTTGGTCGCGTACACGGGCGTGAGCTGGTGCGCGGCGAGCGCCGCTTCCACGTCCTTGCGCCCGGCCTGGCCGTAGCCCGTGTCGTCGGCAAAGAGGGCCACGCGCGTCCAGCCGCGGCGCAGGATGTCCTCCACCACGAAGGGCGCCTGGATGTTGTCGGGGGCCGAGGTGCGGAAGATGAAGCTCTGCGCCGCCGGATAGGTGCGTGTCACGGGGGTGCCCGTGGCGCACGGCACGATCAAGGGCAGCTTCGCCTGCTGGAACACGTCCAGCGATTTCATCGCCACGCCGGTGTTGCAAAAGCCCAGGGCAGCCACCACGCCTTCTCTGGCCAGTTCCTGCGAGCGTTGACGGCCGGTGTCGGGCGAGCCCTGGTCGTCCTTGACCACCAGCTCCACAGGCCGGCCCAGGTAGCCGCCCACGGCGTTGAACTGCTCCACCGCGAGCTGGATGCCCTGCAGCATGGGCGTGCCGAAGTCCGACGACGGTCCCGAAAAGGGGCCGATGACCCCCACCTTCACGGGCTGGGCGCCCGCCATGCCCGCCAACGCCCACAGCGCCAGCGCCCCTGCCCAGTGTCTGGGTCTCATGGCCATCATCGTGTCTCCGCAATGTTGTGAAAAACACTCCAGCCTAACCAAAAGCGCGGGCGCGCGATGTGGTTTATTGCGCAGCGGCGCGCGGTCGCGGTCAGGGGCGGGTAAGCGATTTGCGGTGAGGGACCGCGCACGCGTTCAGTGCAGCACTGGCGCCGGGCCGGCCAGGAAGTCCAGCAGCGCCGCCTCGAAACCCTCGGGGTCTTCAAGCTGCGGCCAGTGGCCCACGCCGGGCAGCAGCACGGCACGCGCATCGGGCAGCACATGGGCCAGGGCGAGCAGCGCCTCGGGCGGAGTGCAGCGGTCGTGCTCACCCCCGATGAGCAGCGCGGGCACCTGCAGGCGCACAAGTTCCGGCGCACGCCGCGCGAAAGCCGTCAGGGCCTCCAACGCACGGCGGTAGGTGGCGGGCGGCACGCGGCCCATGGCGTGCCGTGCAAGCTGCAGCCCCTCGGGCAGCGCGCCGGGGCCGGCGTCGCGCGCCACGGTAGGGTCGGCCAGCCGGGCCATGTCCCGTCCATCGTCCAGGCCCGCAAGGCGCGGCGCCACCCACACGGCGGTGGCGGCCTCGTCCAGCGCCGGGCCGCCGGCACACAGCACCAGCCGCCGCACGCGCAGCGGTGCCCGCACGGCGATCTCCAGCGCCAGCATCGCCCCCAGGCCGTGGCCGACCAGCACCACCTGCTCGCACCGCAGGGCATCGAGCAACAGCAGCGCACGCTGGGCCAGGCCCTTGAAGTTGTAGGGCTCCACTGGCGCACTGCCGCCATAGCCCGGCATGTCCCATGCCACGGCACGGTAGCCCGCGGCGGCCAGGGTTTCCAGCGTGGGGGCAAAGCCCAGGTGATCGCCGTCGGCATCGTGCAGCAGCAACACGGTAGGGCCGGAGCCGAGCAGGGAAAAGCGTGGAAGAAGAGACATCGCAGGGTCCAGGGCCGCAGGGCACGCGCGCTGCAGGCGCGCAGGTGCAGACTGATAATAGCCCTCCCATTGCCCTACGCGGCGCGCCCAAGGCGCCGCCCCCCTTCGTGAACAGCCGCCTGCCCCACCCGCCCTCCAGCCAAACTCCCGTCTTCACGCCACGCGAGTTCCGCGACGCGCTGGGCATGTTCGCCACGGGCGTGACCATCGTCACGGCGCGCGGGGAAGGCGGCGCGCTGATCGGCATGACAGCAAACTCGTTCAACTCGGTGTCGCTGGAGCCGCCGCTGGTGCTGTGGAGCCTGGGGCACAAGACGTCGTCGCTGCCCGCTTTTTCCCGTGCCACACACTACGCCATCAATGTGCTGACGGTGGAACAGCGCGCCCTGGCCGAGCAGTTCGCCACGCGCGGCATCGACCGCTTCGCCGGCGTGGCCTACCGCCTGGGACTGAGCGGCGTGCCGGTGCTGGACGGCGCGGCGGCCGTGTTCGAGTGCTTCAACCGCAGCCAGTACGTGGAGGGCGACCACACGATCTTCGTCGGCCAGGTGGAGCGTTGCAGCCACCGGGAAGGCGCCTCGCCCCTGCTGTACCACGGGGGGGTGTTCTATACGGAGCATCCGCTGGGAAGCCTTTCGGCCACCGTAGCCCGCCCGATGGAGAAATAGCCGCCCCGGCTTGCGCCGGGGCGCAGGCACGCCCGGCCGCTTCGGGGCTGGGCGGAACGGGCCGGATATCTGCCCGTTACTTGGCTGTCGCCTCGGGCAGTTCGATCTTCACTTCCAGCACTTCCAGGTCGTCCTGGCGCTCGAAGTGGACCTTCAGGTCGTCGGCGTTGATCTTCACGTACTTGGAGATCACCGCCACCAGCTCGCGCTGCAGCGCGGGCAGATAGTCGGGCTGGCCGGCGCTGCGGCCGCTGCGCTCGTGCGCCAGGATGATCTGCAGGCGCTCCTTGGCCACCGAGGCCGTCTTTTTCTTCTCGCCGAGCAGGAAGGACAGCAGGGACATCTCGCTTACCTCCCGCCGAAGATGCGCTTGAAGAAGCCGGGCTTGGCCGCCTCGATGAAACGCAGGGGCTTGTCCTCGCCCAGGAAGCGCGCAACCACGTCCTTGTAGGCCTCGGACACATCGGTGCCCGACAGGTGGATGGCGGGCAGGCCCTGGTTGGAGGCCTGCAGCACGCTCTCGGACTCGGGGATCACGCCGATGAGCTTGATGCGCAGGATGTCCTGGATGTCCTCCAGGCTCAGCATCTGGCCGTCTTCCACACGATGGGGGTTGTAGCGCGTGATCAGCAGGTGTTCCTTGACGGGCTCGCCGCCTTCGATGGCGCGCTTGGTCTTGCTGCTGAGCATGCCCAGGATGCGGTCGGAGTCGCGCACGCTGGAGACTTCGGGGTTGGTGACCAGCAGCGCCTCGTCGGCGAAGTGCATGGCCATCAGCGCACCGCTTTCGATGCCGGCGGGCGAGTCGCAGACGATGTAGTCAAAGCCCATGTCGGCCAGGTCCTTGAGCACCTTGCCCACGCCGTCCTGCGTGAGCGCATCCTTGTCGCGCGTCTGGCTGGCGGCCAGCACGAACAGGTTCTCGCACTGCTTGTCCTTGATGAGGGCCTGGTTCAGGTTGGCCTCGCCCTGGATCACGTTGATCAGGTCATACACCACGCGGCGCTCGCAGCCCATGATGAGGTCCAGGTTGCGCAGGCCGACGTCAAAGTCGATGACGGCGGTCTTGTGGCCGGCGAGCGCCAGGCCCGATGCGAAGGCGGCACTGGTGGTGGTCTTGCCCACGCCCCCCTTGCCGGAGGTCACGACGACGATTTTGGCCATGTTCTGAGAGGTCCTTGCGTTGCGGTCTGTGGAGTAAGAAAAGGGGGGGACGGTCACAGCGGCTCGATGAGCAGCTTCTCACCGTCCAGCCGCACCTGGGCCGGCTTGCCGCGCACGTTGTCGGGCAACTCGGTCTCGGTGGTGCGGTAGATGCCTGCCACGGAGACCAGTTGCGGCTCCATGCAGGTGCTGAAAATCCGGGCGCTGGTGTCGCCGCGCGCGCCGGCGATGGCGCGCCCGCGCAGCGGTGCGTACACGTGGATGTTGCCGTCGGCGATCACCTCGGCGCCAAAGCTGACCACGGCCATCACCACCAGGTCCGAGCCGCGGGCATACACCTGCTGGCCCGAGCGCAGCGGCTTGTCCACCACCACGGTCCCCGGTGCCGGCGCGGGCACGGGGACCTCGCGCACGACCTCCACCTCGCGGATGACTTCGTGGACCACCTCGCGGGGAGTGTTGTCACGCGGCGCCTGCATGCGCGGGGGCGGCGCGTCGGGGGCGGCGATCAGGCCCGCGTCGTGCGCGTCCTGCCTCTGCGCGCTGCTGCCGCCGCGCACGGCCACGGGCTGCGTGCGGTGGCTGCGCAGCGTCTTGACCAGCGCGGCGAAGTCGATGGGCTGCGGCTCGTCCTGCACGGCCGAGAGGTCGATCAGCACCGGGTCGTTGTCGAAAAATTCGGGGTCGTCGGCCCTGCGGGCAGCCAGCTCGGCGGCGATGCTGGCCACGTCGGTGGTCTTGAGCACCATGGCCACCACGGGCAGCTGGGCACTCTTGAGGTCTAGGTGGGTGCGGGCCTGGCCCGCCGTATCAACGGCCATGAAGCGGTTCTGATGGGAAAAAAGACGCCGCGCACGGGCGCCGCCTCGAAGCCGCAAAGTGTACCTGCGCTGCGCCGCTGCCACCGTATCAGGACGTGCGGCGAACCCGGGCGCACCCCAGGCCTGGGCGCCGCGGATCTGGCTTCACGAGTCCACCGGCTGCGCCCCCTTCCCGCCGCGCAGCGCGGCGAGAGAAGGGGAAAGGTGCGCCAGCGCCGCGGGGGGATGCTCAGAACTTCGGAATGCGGATGCGGCTGATCATCAGCGAGCCCGACAGCGCGAACAGCAGCACCAGCGGGTGCAGCGTGAAGCCGCCGATCGTCACCGACCCCAGCCACAGCTGGCCGCGCACCGCGCCCACGCTGGCGGCCACGGCCATCAGGCCCACGAGCACGATGGAGGTGGGGATCGGCGTGCCCTCGAAGTACTTGACCTTGCCCGACGGGCCCTCGGCCAGCGTTTCGGCCGTGATGTTGAAGCGCGCCAGGCGCGACACGCCGCAGGCCACGAAAAAGGCCAGCACCACGCGGTCGTACAGCCCCTGCATGCCGCAGGCGTAGGCGATGATGGCGGGCGCCACGCCGAAGGAGATCACGTCGGCCAGCGAATCCAGCTCGCGCCCCATGGCCGAGCTTTTCTGCCGCCAGCGCGCGATGCGCCCGTCCAGCACGTCGAACACCAGCGCCGCCAGCACCAGCGCACAGGCGAAGTACACATGGCGCACGTCCGACGTTTCCAGATAGGTCATCGACGAGAACAGCGCCCCGACGCCGCACACCGCGTTGCCCAGCGTGAACCAGTCCGCGAGGTGGAACTCGCGGATCATCGAAAAGCGTTTGTGGGGAGAAGCCATGGCGGCATTATCGAACGGCCGCCGGGCCTTTCCTTGTCCGCCGATGGCTGATTCGGTCTACTGGAAACGCGGGGCGCGCTTCTCGATGAAGGCGGTGACCGCCTCGCGGTGGTCGGCCGTCTTGTGGGCGATGGCCTGGTAGCCGGCGGAGATCTCCAGCAGCGAGGCCAGCGAGGCGTGCTCGCCCTCGCGCAGCAGCCGCTTGGTCATCCGCATCACGGCACCGGGGTTGGCGGCGATCTTCTCGGCCAGCGCGCGCGCGGTGGGCAGGAGCTGGTCGGCCGGCACCACGCGGCTCACCAGGCCGCAGGCCAGGGCGTCCTGGGCGCTGATGGCCTCTCCGGTGAACGCCATCTCGGACGCCTTGGCCATGCCCACAGCCCGCGGCAGCAGCCAGGCGCCGCCGTCGCCGGGCACGATGCCCACGCGCACGAAGCTTTCTGCGAAGGTGGCGCTCTCGGCCGCGATGCGGATGTCGCACATGCAGGTCAGGTCCAGCCCCGCGCCGATGGCCGAGCCGTTGACGGCGCAGATCACCGGCACGTCGAGCTGGTACAGCGCGTTGGGGATCTGCTGGATGCCCTGGCGGTATTCCTCGCGGATCAGGTCGGGCGTGAGCGCATCGTCGAAGAAGCGCTGCATGTCCTTGACGTTGCCGCCCGAGCTGAAGATGGGGCCCGCGCCGGTGAGGATCAGCACCTTCACGCTGGCGTCCTTGCGCACGGTGTCGCACAGCTGCACGAACTCCTGCACGGCCGTGTTGCCGGTGAGCGCATTGCGCGTCTCGGGCTGGTTCATGGTGGCGGTCAGGATGCCGCCGTCGCGTTCAATGGTCAGGAAGGCCATGGTGTCTCTCCGTAGTCAAAAGTAGGAGCTGCCAGCGCACATCACTGCTTGATTTCAACATGAAAACACATTGAATTCCTTGATTGATGTGCGCAAACAGCTATGGTTTTCAGAGCGCTATTTCCACATCGGTGATGCGGCGCACGAGGTCCAGCGTCAGCCCGCCGTGCGCCAGCAGCGCCTCGCCGGCCACGCCGTGCCAGTAAGACTCGCTGCCGGCCGTCTGGCGCCAGGCGTGCAGGCGGCGGGTAAACAGCTGCAGGTCGTATTCCGCGGTGAAGCCGATGGCGCCGTGGATGGCATGGGCGAACTCGGCCACAGCCAATGCGGCCTCGCTGCAGCGCGCCTTGGCAGTGGCCACACGCAGCCGGTCGGGCAGCACACCGGCGCCGTTGCAGCCCAGCTGCGCAGCCATGCGCGCAGCGAACACATGCTCGCTCATCACCGCCAGCTGGTGCTGGATGGCCTGGAACTTGCCGATGGGGCGGCCGAACTGCTGGCGCTCGTTGGCGTACTGCAGGGTGCGGCGGAACACGTCGCCCAACGCGCCGGCCATCTGCGGGGCCACCACGGCGGCCTGCAGGGTGCGTGCGTCTTGCGCGGCGTCCACCGGCACCCCGGGCGCGGCCTCCACCTGGGCAGCAGACCAGGCCAGGGCGGCATCCAGCGCCAGCGCCTGGGGCGCAGCCTGCGCATCGGCCGTGGCCAGCAGGTGCCAGGCGCTGCCAGCCTGCACCAGCACGTGATCGGCCACCTGGCCGCCGCGCACCAGGGCGCAGCGCACGCCGCCATCCGGCAGCTGCTCGCCACGCGCCAGCGTGATGCTGCCGGCGGGGCGAGCCACGCCGCCCTGGGCCAGCAGCGCGCGCGCCACCATGGTCTCGCCCAGCGGCAGCGGCAGCGCATGCGCGCCGCATTGCTCCAGCACGCCGAACACCTGTGTCAGCCCCAGCCCGGCGCCGCCGTCGTCCTCGGGCAACAGCGCGTCGGCCAGCCCCGTGGCCTCCAGTTGCGCCCACAGCAGCTGCGTCGCGGGCGCGGCGCGCCCGCCGGATTCGATGGCGCGCACCACCGGGGGGGTGCACTGGTCGGCCAGCACCTGGCGGGCCGCGTCGGCAAACAGATCGTTGTCTTGGCTCATGTCGTGGCTCCGTTTCAGCGCAGGCCCAGGCCCCGGGCGATCATCCCGCGCAGGATGTCGCGCGTGCCGCCGCGCAAAGAGAACGAGGGCGAGGCCTCGGTCACGTATTTCAGGGTCATCAGCAGTTCCACGGGCACGTCTTCCGCCTCGCGGGCGAACAGGTCGTCGGAGATGGCCGCAGGGATCATCTGCTCCAGCGTGGTGCCCAGCTCCTTGACCAGCGCGGCCTCGACGATGGGGCTTTCGCCGCGCACCAGCTTGTCCTGAATGGCCACCGACATGGCGCGCAACGGCGCGAGCTGCGTGAGCACCTGGCCGGCCAGGCGTTGGGCCGACTCCGTGCGCCCTTGCGGCGTGCGCACGTACTGAAGCCACTGGTCGAACAGCACGATGCTGGAGAACAGCCGCTCGGGCCCGCTGCGCTCGAAGGCGAGTTCCGCCGTCACCTGCTCCCAGCCCTGGCCTTCGGCACCGACGAGGGCATCAGGGGCGAGTTGCACGTTGTCGAAGAACACCTCGCAGAAATGGCGGTCGCCCGAGAGGTCCTCGATGGGGCGCACCGTGACGCCGGGCAGCGACAGGTCCACGATGACCTGGGACAGGCCCTTGTGGCGGTCCTCGCTGCTGCCGGAGGTGCGCACCAGCGCAATCATGTACTGGCAGTGGTGCGCGTTGGTGGTCCAGATCTTCTGGCCGTTGAGCACAAAGCCCTGGTCATTGGGCGTGGCGCGCGTCCTCACGCTGGCCAGGTCCGAGCCCGAGCCCGGCTCGCTCATGCCGATGCAGAAGAAGGCCTCACCGCGGCACACCTGGGGGATGTAGAACTGCTTTTGCGCCTCGGTGCCGTACTTCAGGATCAGCGGCGCGCTCTGGCGGTCGGCAATCCAGTGCGAGCCCACGGGCGCGCCGCAGGCGAGGAACTCCTCCACCAGCACATAGCGCGTGAAGGCGCTGCGTCCGCCGCCACCATATTCCTTGGGCAGCGTGACGCCGATCCAGCCGCGGGCGGCCAGCTTGCGGCTCAGCTCGCTGCTGTAGCCGCCCCACGAGCGGGCGCGGATATGCGCGGGCAGTTCGGAGATCGCCTCGGCCAGGAAGGCACGCACCTCGGCGCGCAGGGCCTCGTCCTCGGGAGGGATGCGCGTGAGCGCGAGTGAATCCAGGGTACTCATCCCAAAACTCCGTTGTCTCTGTAGGTTTGCAGTGCCTCGGGCGCAAGGCCGAGGTGGCGGACCAGCACCGCATCGGTGTGCTGGCCCAGTTGCGGGGGCGTATGGCGGTAACTCACGGGCGTGTCCGACAGGCGCAGGGGGCTGGCCACCAGCGGCACGCTGCCCGCCTGGGGGTGCTGCATGGCAATCTGCATGCCACGCGCCTTGACCTGCGGGTCGTCGAACACCTCGCGCACGGTGTTGATGGGGCCGCAGGGCACGCCGTGCTGCTCCAGCAGGGCGATCCAGTCGCGCGTGGGCTTGCCCACCGTCACGCCGCGGATCAGCGCCACCAGTTCGTGGCGGTGCGCCACACGCGCGGCGTTGGTGGCAAAGCGCGCATCCTGCGCCCAGCCGGGCTGTCCCACGGCGTGGCACAAGCGCGCGAACTGCCCGTCGTTGCCCACGGCCAGGATCATGTGGCCGTCGGCCGTGGGGAAGTCCTGGTAGGGCACGGTGTTGGGGTGGGCGTTGCCCATGCGTTGCGGCACCTTGCCGCCGTACAGGTAGTTCATGCCCTGGTTGGCCAGGCACGCCACGCCCACATCGAGCAGCGCCAGGTCGATGTGCTGGCCGCGGCCGGTGTGCTCGCGCGCCTGCAGCGCGGCCAGGATGGCGGTGCTGGCGTACAGGCCGGTGAGGATGTCGGTGAGCGCCACGCCCACCTTCATCGGGCCGCCGCCGTCCTCGCCGTCGGGGCGGCCGGTGACGCTCATCAGCCCGCCCATGCCCTGGATCAGGAAGTCGTAGCCGGCGCGGTGCGCATACGGCCCGCTCTGCCCGAAGCCGGTGATGGAGCAGTACACCAGGCGCGGGTTGAGTGCGCTCAACGAGGCATAGTCCAGCCCGTATTGCGCCAGGCCCCCGGTCTTGAAGTTCTCCACCAGCACGTCGCACTGCTGCGCCAGGCGCCGCACCAGCTCCTGCCCTTCGGGGCGGGTGAAGTCGATGGTCACCGACTGCTTGTTGCGGTTGGTGCACATGTAGTAGGCCGACTCGCCCGTGGGCTGGCCGGCGGGGTCGGTCACGTAGGGCGGGCCCCAGGCGCGCGTGTCGTCGCCGCTGCCGGGGCGCTCCACCTTGATGACCTCGGCGCCCAGGTCACCCAGCGTCTGGGCGGCCCAGGGGCCGGCCAGCACGCGCGACAGGTCCAGCACCTTCACGTGCTGCAGCGCGCGAGGTTGCAGGGCGGCCGGTGAGGTCATTGCAGCGGCACCTTGGCCTGGGTGACGATGCGCTTCCACAGCGCGATCTCGTTCTTCTGGAACTCGTGCATCTGGGCGGGGCCGCCGGTCATGGGCGTGGCGCCCAGGCGCTCGTAAAAGGCGCGGGTCTCATCCATCTTGGAGATGGTGGTGAACAGCTCGGCCAGCTTGGCGGTCTCGGCCGCCGGCGTCTTGCTGCTGACCATCGCGCCCACCCAGGTGTAGGCCTCGAAGCCGGGCAGGCCGGCCTCGCTTGCGGTGGGCACGTCGGGCGAGGTGGCCACGCGCTTGTCCGCCGCCACGGCCAGCACCTTGACGCGCCCGCCCTTGGCCAGCTCCTGCACGGCCGTGACTTCGGCAAAGGCGTAGTCCACGGTGCCCGCGGCGAGGGCGGTCATGGTCTCGCCGGCGCCCTTGAACGGCACATGCACGGTCTGCACGCCGGCGCTGTCGTTGAGCAGCTCGCCCATGAGCTGGTAACCGGCCGAACCGGCACCGAAGTTCACCTTGCCCGGATGGGCCCTGGCATAGCTGACCAGCCCCTTGAGGTCGGCAAACGGCGCCTGCGGGGCCGTGGCCAGCATGGCGGGCGAACGCATCATCATGGTCAGCGGCGCAAAGTCCTTCACCGGGTCGTAGGGCAGCTCCTTGAACAGCGCCGCGTTCACCGCCAGGGTGGAGTTGCTGCCGATGAAGACGGTGTAGCCGTCGGCCGGGGCCGAGAGCACCTGCTTGACCGCAATGAAGCCGTTGGCGCCGGGCTTGTTCTCCACCACCACGGACTGGCCCGTGAGGTCCTGCAGCTTGCGCGCAAAGTAGCGCGCCGAGGTGTCGGTGCCGCTGCCGGGCCCGAAGGGCACGACGAACTTGAGGGTCTTGGACGGGAAGGCCTGCGCCTGCACGGCGGGCGCGAGGGCGGCGCCCAGGGCCACGAGGCTGGCGCCCGCCAGGGCGCGCAGGGTGGTTCTGCGGTGGAATGCCATGTGCAATGTCTCCTTGGAGTCTCTGCTCCGCTACGGTGCCCCGCAAAGGGGTCGGAGTTGGCACTCTAGGCAGCACCTTGCATGCTGTCTAATATTAAAAGTTTAGATTTCAATACTTTTTTCATATCGCATGAACCTCCGGCAACTCAGCCAGTTCGTCGCATTGGCGGAAACCGGCAACTTCCACCGCGCGGCCGAGCGCCTGCACATGGCGCAACCGCCCCTGTCGGTGTCCATCCGCAAGCTGGAGGAAGAACTCGGCAGCCCCCTGTTCGAGCGCACCACCACGGGCGTGGTGCTCACCCCGGCCGGCGAAGCCATGCTGGGCGACGCCCGCCGCGCGCTGTTCCACGCCCAGCAGTGCCGCCAGGCGGTACAGGACGCGCGCGAGGGCGAAGGCGGGCTGCTGCGCCTGGGCATCATCGGCTCGGCCACCTATGCGCTGCTCCCCCAACTCATTCCGTCACTGCGCCAGCGCTATCCACAGATCGAGTTGGAGCTGAGCGAAGCCACGTCGTCCGAGATCCTGGAGGGGCTGGTGTCGCGGCGCTTCGATGCCGGCCTGCTGCGCTACCCGGTGCTGGACCCGAGCGGCTTCGAGCTGCTGCCGCTGGACCGCGACGACTTCGTGCTGGCCGTGGCCGAGAGCAGCCCGCTGGCGCAGCGCGACGCCATCGCGCTGGCCGAGGCCGCGCACGAGCCCTTCATCATGTACCCGCAGCACAAGGTGCCCAGCCTCTCGGCCCTGGCCATGATGCGCTGCCAGTTCTCGGGCTTTGCGCCGCGCGTGGCGCAGGAGGCGATGCAGGTGCAGACCATCATGAGCCTGGTGGCTTCGGGCCTGGGCGTGGGCCTGGTGGCCAGCGTGGCGCGGCAGGTGGTGCCGAGCGGCGTGAAATGCCTGGCGCTCACCGACAACCCGCCGGGCTTTCACGTGGGCATTGCGCTGGCGCGCCTGGCCGGCGGCACCAGCCGCGTGGTGGAGCGCTTCACGGAGCACGCGCTGCGCTTTGCCAGCGTGCCGCGCGTGGAAGGCGAGAACTGGGACAAACCGGGCTGAACCGCCCGTCCATCAAGCGCGAGCAGCTATCTTTTATGAAGCAACCGCCGCCGCACGTTGCCGCGCAAAGTCCACGTACCACGCCAGGCAGCCGGGATTGGCCATCGCGTCCGGGTTGACCACCTTGTCCATCGGCTGGCCCAGCAGCAGCTTCTTAACGGGCAGCTCCTGCTTCTTGCCGCTCAGCGTGCGCGGCACCTCGGCCACCTGCACGATCTCGTCGGGCAGGAAGCGCGGGCTCAGGCTGGCGCGGATCGCGTCGTTGATGCGCGCGCGCAGCGCGTCATCCAGCGCCAAGCCGCCGCGCAGCACCACGAACAGCGGCATGTAGCTCGCGCGGCCCAGGTATTCCAGGTCCACCACCAGGCTGTCGAGCACCTCGGGCAGGGCCTCCACGGCGCTGTAGATCTCGCTCGTGCCCATGCGCAGGCCGTGGCGATTGATGGTGGCGTCGCTGCGGCCGTAGATCACGCAGCCGGGGTGGGCGCTGGAGCCGATCTCGATCCAGTCGCCGTGGCGCCAGACGGCGCCGGCCTCGGTCCCCAGGTCGCCGCCGCCGGGCCTGCGGCCGTGGCCGGGCGGGTACATCTCGAAGTAGCTGGCGCGGTAGCGCGCGCCATCGGCGTCGCCCCACAGGAACAAGGGCATGGACGGGATGGGCTGGGTGCACACCAGCTCGCCCACGGAGTCCAGCACCGGGCGGCCCTGCTCGTCCCAGGCCTCGACGGCCGCGCCCAGCATGCGGCACTGCATGCGCCCGGGCGTTTGCGGCAGTTCGCGATTGCCGCCGATGAAAGCGCCCGCGAAGTCGGTGCCGCCGGAGATGCTGCACCACCAGACCTGCGGCGCGCCCGCGCTGGCCAGGAGTTGCGATCCCCACCGCTGCACTTCGGCAGGCAGCGGCGACCCCGTGGAGCCCAGCACGCGGATCGCCGACAGATCGCCGCAGGCCGCAGGGGTGATCCCGGCCTTCATGCAGTGGCCGTAGAACGCGGCGCCAGCGCCGAAGAAGGTCACGCGCTCCTCGGCCGCCATGCGCCACAGCACTGTCCAGTCGGGCCGCTCCTTGCTGCCGCCGGGGTTGCCGTCGTACAGCACGCAGGTGGTGCCGCCCAGCAGGCCGCCGACCTGGGCGTTCCACATGATCCAGCCGGTGGAGCTGTACCAGTGGTAGCGCTCGCCCAGGGAGTTGGGCGCGTAGCTGCAGCCGATGTCGTTGTGCAGCACCGCCAGCTGCAGCATCACCAGCAGCATGCCGCCGTGGCCGTGCACGATGGGCTTGGGCAGGCCGGTGGTGCCGCTGGAATAGACGATCCACAGCGGGTGGTCGAACGGCAGCCACGCCGGTTCAAAGGCCGCTGTCTCTGCATCATTTCGGGCGATGACGCTTGCGTAGCAAGCGGTATCAGCTACTGTTTTTGAAGCATCCAGGTTGTTCACCAGCACCACGTGGCGCAGCGTGGGCAGTTGCGCGCGCAGTTCCGCCAGCACGTCGCAACGGTCATGGTCGCGCCCCCCATAGGTGACGCCGTCCACGGCCAACAGCACCGTCGGAGCGATCTGGCGGAAGCGGTCCAGCACCGCGTGCGTGCCCATGTCGGGCGCGCACAGGCTCCACACCGCACCGATGCTGGCGCAGGCCAGGAAGGCGACGATGGTCTCGGGGATGTTGGGCAGGTAGGCTGCCACGCGATCGCCGGGCTGTACGCCTTGGGCCCTCATGTGCAGCGCCAGCGCCGCCACCTGCCGGCGCAGCGCGGGCCAGGACAGCTCGCGGCGCTCGCCGCGTTCGTTGCGGCCGATGAGGGCCGGCTGGCCCGCGGCCTGTGCGGCGTCCACATGGCGCAGCACCTGGCGCGCGTAGTTCACCTGCGCGCCGGGGAACCACTGCGCGCCGGGCATCACGTTCTTTGCGAGTACCGCGCGGTGCGGCGTGGGTGACTGCAGGTCGAAGTAGTCCCAGATGCTCTGCCAGAAGGCGTCCAGATCGGTGGTGGACCAGCGCCAGAGCGCGTCGTAATCGTCAAAGCGCAGGCCGTGCTGCGCCTGCAGCCAATCCTGGTAGCGGCGTATCTGGGGCGCGTAAGGCGGGTGTGTTGGGGGGATGTTGTGGTGTGTCTCCATGCGCACAGCCTAGCGCGGTCGCGGTCGCCGTGCGCGCCACGCACGTGACAACTTGCCGGTCGCACCTGGCCGGTCGCACCTCGCCGGCGGCACCTGGCCGGCCGCACCTGGCCTCAGCGCAGCGGCTGCTCCGTCACGCTGGTGATGGCATAGCCCTTGTCGCGCAACTGCCGTCCGGGCTCGGGAATACCAAGGTCGTTCCAGTGCGCCTGGGTTTCGTCCCGCTCCACGGCGCGGTGCTCGCAGTTCCAATCGGTATTGATGGCCTCCTGCGGTATGGGCTTACCCTCGGGCACGGCCAGATGGGAATAACGCCCCTCGGCTTCGGATCGGCGGTAGATGTCCACGCGCATGTCGGGTCCTTTGCTTGCTGGTTGCAGGGTTCTCCACTGTAGTGAGACCATCGCCCGCCCGGCGTAGGAAGCGGCCGCATGGCCGCCGTGCTTGACGCAAGGCAAGATCGCCGCTTTCCGCCCTGCCGACAATTGCCCGCTGTTGCCACTGCCGGCGGCCTGTTTCTGAATCATGACAACACAAGACGTTTCCTCTCAGCGCAGCGACGTGCTCATCGTGGGTGCGGGGCCTGCCGGGCTGTCGCTGGCGGCCTCGCTGGCCCAGGCCGGCATGCAGGTCACGGTGCTGGAGCAGCAACCCGCTTCCACGCTGGCCGCGCCCCCGGCCGACGGGCGCGAGATCGCACTCACCCACCCCAGCGTGGCCACGCTGCAGCGCATGGGCAGCTGGCAGCGCCTGGCCGCGCACGAGGTCGGCCTGCTGCGCGAGGCGCAGGTGCACGACGGCCCCGTGGGCCAGCGCGGGGCCATGCAGCTGCACGCAGGCGGCAGTGGCGTCCAGCATCTGGGCTGGATCGTGCCCAACCACGCGCTGCGCCGCACGGCCTACGAAGTGGCCGCGCACACGCCCGGCGTGCGACTGGTCACCGAGGCGCGCGTCACGCGCGTGGCCGTCACGCCCGCGCATGCCGAGCTGGAATACACCGACACCCGCAACCTCGACGCAGCGCCCCTGCGTCTGCAGGCCCCGCTGCTGGTGGCTGCCGACAGCCGCTTTTCCGCCACGCGGCGCCAGTTGGGCATTGGCGCGGCCATGCACGACTTCGGCCGCACGGTCATCGTCTGCCGCCTGCGCCACGAACTGCCGCACCACGAGGTCGCGCACGAGTGCTTCGGCTACGAGCAGACGCTGGCGATCCTGCCGCTGCCGGGCGACCTGGTCGATGGCGCGCCGATGTGCTCGGCCGTGGTCACCACCGGCGCGGCGCATGCGCAGGAGTTGCTGACACTGCCTCCTGAGGCATTCGCCGCACGCGTGCAAGCCCAGTTCAAGGACCGCCTGGGCGCCATGCGGCTGGTGGGCGAGCGCCACGCCTACCCGCTGGTCGCCGTGTATGCGCACCGCTTCGCCGCCGCGCGCTGCGCGCTGCTGGGTGACGCGGCCGTCGGCATGCACCCGGTGACGGCGCACGGGTTCAACCTGGGGCTGGCGGGTGTGGACAGCCTCACGCGCGCACTCACCCAGGCACGCGAGCGCGGTGCGGACATCGGCGCCGCCAGCGTGCTGGAAGGCTACGCGCGCGGCCATCACCGCCACGCCTGGCCGCTGTACCAGGGCACGAATGCCATCGTGCGCTTGTACACCGACGACCGGCCGCTGCCCCGCCTGCTGCGCCAGGTGGTGCTGGCGGGCGCCAACCGGCTGCCGCCCCTCAAGGGCGCCATCGTGAGCCAGCTCACAGGCCGGCGCCCCGCCTGGCCCACTCCCGCGCCTTAGCGCGCACACCGTCATCCAACTGGAGGGGCAGGCACTCGCTGCCTGTCCCGGCCAGCGTCCTGCGGCACACCCATCCATAATGGCCGCATGGACAACCTGTTGGACCATCTCTGCGAGACCGTCACCCGCGCACGCACCGTCGAAGAGCTCACCCGGCCGCTGCTGGAGCTGCTGGAAGACATCACCGGGTTCGAATCCACCTACCTCACGGTGGTGGACCTGGAGCGTGGTGTGCAGCGTGTGCTGTACGCGCGCAACACGCGCCAAATGCAGATCCCCGAGGGACTGAGCGTGCCCTGGCACGACACGTTGTGCAAACGCGCGCTGGACGAGGGCCGACCCTTCACCGCCGACGTGGGGCAATGCTGGGGCGATTCGCAGGCCGCCGCCGCGCTGGGCATCCAGACCTACGCCAGCACACCGGTGCGCATGGCCGACGGCCAGCTCTACGGCACGCTTTGCGCCGCCAGCGACGAGCGCCAGGAGCTCACTTCCCAGGCGCGCAACGCGCTGACGCTGTTCGCGCGGCTCATTGGCCAGCAGGTCGAGCGCGAGCTGCTGCTGCAGCAATTGCTGCAGGCCAATGCCCGGCTGGCGGCCTACGCGGCGACCGATGCCCTCACCGGCCTACCCAACCGCCGCGCGCTGCGCGAGATGCTGCACCAGCAACTGGCGCAAGGCGCGCGCCAGGGCACGGCGGTGCTGATCGCCTTCATGGACCTGGACGGTTTCAAGGCGATCAACGACACCTATGGCCACGAGGTGGGCGACCTCTTCCTGGCCGACATGGCCGAGCGGCTGCGCGGCGCGGCGCGCGCGCAGGACTTCGTTGCACGCTACGGGGGCGATGAGTTCGTGGCCGTAGGCCCCGGCCCCGCGCCCGGCCCGGCGCTGGAGGCGGCCCGCCAGGGGTTCGGCCAGCGCCTGGCACAGGCCACGCGCGGGCGCTTTGGCGGGGCGGACGCCCCCATCGACTACGCCGGCGCCAGCGTGGGTGTGATCGCCGTGCTCCCCAACGGCATGACGGCCGACGAGGCGCTGCGCGAGGCCGACCGCGCCATGTACGCCGCCAAGAAGGCGCGCCGCGCCGTGCGCTGAACAAGTCCCCGCACGGGCATGCGCGGCAGGGGGCCGGGATAATCCGCCGCTCTGCCAGCCCCCTCCACCCCTTTGCCCATGCCCGCAGCCCTGCCCCGCGTGCTGTCCGTCATCCCGCCGATGACGCAGCTCAACACGCCCTACCCCTCCACCGCCTACCTCACGGGCTTTCTGCGCTCGCGCGGCGTGCCGGCGTGGCAGGAGGACCTGGCGATCGCGCTGGTGTTGCGGCTGCTCTCGCGCGACGGTCTCGCGCAGGTCGCCGAAAGGGCACAGGCCGTGCCCGCAAACGCGCAGAGCCCGGCGGTGCAGTCCTTTCTTGCGCAGCAGGAGCGGTACCTGGCCACCATCGGCCCAGCCATGGCCTTTTTGCAGGGCCGCGACAGCACCCTCGCGCACCGCATCGTGGGCCGCCACTACCTGCCGGAAGGGCCGCGCTTCGCGGCGCTGGACGTGTACGAGGACGACGGCAGCGGCGACCCGCTGGGCTGGGCCTTCGGCGCCCTGGGCCTGGCCGACAAGGCCAAGCATCTGGCCACGCTGTACCTCAACGACCTGGCGGACGTGCTGCAGGGCGCCGTGGACGCGCGTTTCGAGTTTGTGCGATACGCCGAACAGCTCGCCGGCAGCCAGCCCACGTTCGACCCGCTGGCCGACGCGCTGGCGCAGGCGCCGACCTTCGTGGACGAGGTGCTGCAGCAGCTCACCCATGAGGCCGTCGCGCGCCACCAGCCCGGCGTGGTGCTGCTCTCAGTGCCCTTCCCGGGCTCGGTGTATGGCGCGTTTCGCATTGCCCAGGCCATCAAGGCACAGCACCCGCACATCGTCACCGTGCTGGGCGGCGGCTTCGTCAACACCGAGCTGCGCGAGCTGGCCGACCCACGGGTGTTCGATTTTTTCGACTACGTGACGCTGGACGCCGGCGAGCGCCCGCTGCTCGCGCTGC
The DNA here is from genome assembly GCF_056730635.1 of Diaphorobacter sp. B2A2W2. NCBI lineage: Bacteria > Pseudomonadati > Pseudomonadota > Betaproteobacteria > Burkholderiales > Comamonadaceae > Diaphorobacter > Diaphorobacter sp. B2A2W2. Next base: position 351,861 of record NZ_JBWZOR010000004.1, on the reverse strand, counting down.
TGGAGCACCTGCAAGGCCAGCGCGGGCGCCAGCGGCTGGTGCGCACCTTTGTGCGCAATGACGATGGTGCCGTGCAGTACATCCACCTGGCAGAGCCCGACGTCGCCTTTGCCGAGATCGGCACGCCCACCTGGGACGGCCTGCCGCTTCAGCGCTATCTGTCGCTGCTGGACATGCTCAACCCCATGCACCGGCTGTGGAGCGACGGGCGCTGGAACAAGCTCACCGTGGCGCACGGCTGCTACTGGAAGAAGTGCAGCTTCTGCGACGTGAATCTGGACTACATCGGCCGCTACGAGGGCGCCAGCGCCCAGGTACTGGCCGATCGCATCGCGGCCATCGTGGCCGAGACCGGGCAGACCGGTTTTCACTTCGTCGATGAAGCCGCGCCACCCAAGGCCCTCAAGGCGCTCGCGCAGGAGCTGATCGCACGCGGCACCGGCATCTCCTGGTGGGGCAACGTGCGCTTTGAAAAGACCTTCACGCCCGAGCTGGCCGAGCTGCTGGCCGACGCGGGCTGCATCGCCATCTCGGGCGGGCTGGAGGTCGCCTCCGATCGGCTGCTGGGCCTGATGAAGAAGGGTGTCAGCGTGGACCAGGTGGCGCGCGTGACCCGCGCATTCAGCGACGCGGGCATCCTGGTGCATGCCTACCTCATGTACGGCTTTCCGTCGCAGACCGTGCAGGACACGGTGGACGCACTGGAGTACGTGCGCCAGCTGTTCGGCAACGGCTGCATTCAGAGCGGCTTCTTCCACCGCTTCGCCTGCACCGTGCACTCGCCCGTGGGCCAGAACCCCGCGGAATACGGCATCACCCTCGCGCCGCTGCCGCCCGGCGGCTTCGCCAAGAACGACGTGGCCTTCATCGACCCCACGGGCGTGGACCACGACGCACTGGGCGCGGGGCTCAAGAAAGCCATCTACAACTACATGCACGGCATCGGGCTGGAAGAGGACGTGCGCATGTGGTTCCCGTTCCGCGTACCCAAGACCACGGTCAAGCGCGATCGCATCGCACGGGCGCTGGCATCGCGCGGCTGACTGCAATGTGCCATGGCCGGTTGTGCGGGGGCTTCAGAGTCCGCGAGACCCTGTGGCGGGTGCCAACGCGGAACATGGCCTCCACCACCTGTCATTGTGTATAGCAGCCCCGGCAACCCGCGCAGTCAGGGCGCCTGGCAGGTCAACGCATGACGTCAACGCTGCCTCGACAGGCTGACTTCTGAACAAGAAAAGAGCGTCTCCACCACTTTTCGCACAATTGTGCTAAATTGCGCTACATCATGGATGCCAAGACCCAGAAGGCGGAATTCACACGCATGGCCATCATCGGCGCGGCGCTGGACCTGGCCGCGGCCGAGGGGCTGGAGGCCATCACGCTGCAGGCCGTGGCCGACCGCGTGCAGCTGTCCAAGAGCGGCGTGTTCTCTCGCGTGGGTTCGCGCGAGGCGCTGCAGAAGGCCGTGATCGAGGAATTCGGTCGCCGCTTCATCGCCGACGTGTTCGTGCCCGCCATGCAGCAGCCCAAGGGCCTGCCGCGCCTGGACACCATCGTGCGGCGCTGGATCGCGCGTACCCGCGACGTGGAGGCCCACCAGGGCTGCATTTTCACAGCCGGCGCGTTCGAGCTGGACGACCGCGAGGGCGAGCTGCGCGACCTGCTGCTCAGCGAGGTGCTGCGCTGGCGCGCCGCGCTGCGCCGCACGGTGTTGCAGGCCGTCGAGGCCGGGCATCTGCGCGCCGATACGTCCGCCGACCAGCTGGCGGGCGAGATCAGCGCGCTCATCATGGGCCAGCTGCACGACGTGCGCTTCCTGCGCGACCCGCAGGCGGCGCATCGCACCGAGGCGTCCTGGGAGCGCCTGGTCAAGAGTTACCAAGCCTGAATCCGCGGGGCGTGACACGGAACCCTTGTTTTTCTCTTCCCAAATTTCGCACAACCGTGCGAATAAAGGAGCAATCATGCTGATCATGCTTTTCATCGCGGCCGTCGTGGCCGCCCTGCGCCTGGCCTGGTGTGCGCTGCGGCTGCTGCGCGGCCTGCCACGCAGCAATGCCGACTGGATCTTCTACTGAGCCCACACCATGACCCCCACCGCATTGCAGACCACTCCTGCCTACTACCGTAACGTCACGGGCGTGCGCGCCCTGCGCTGGGCGATGGCCGCCACCCAGCGGCTGTGGCCCACGCTGGCGGTGCGCGCGGCCTACCGGCTGTTCGGCACGCCGCTGCCGCTGCGCCGGCCGGCCCGCAACGCGCCCTGGGGCGCCCACTGGCGCGTGGAGCGCTGGCCGTTTGAGGACGCCGAGATCACCCTCTACCGCCACCGCACCGCACAGGGCCCCACGGCCCTGCTGCTGCACGGATGGGGCGGCCAGGCGGGGCAGATGCAGAGGCTGGCCGACGCACTGGCGGACGGCGGCCTGGCCCCCGTGCTGGTGGACATGCCGGCGCATGGCCGCAGCCGCGGCCGGGTGAGCAACCTTCCCCAGTTCTCCCGCGCGCTGGAGTACGTGGCCGAGCGGCTGCGCGCCGAGGGCGCGTCGCTGGCCGCCGTGGTCGCGCATTCGCTGGCGGCCAACGCCGCGGCGCATGCGGCCAGTCGGGGCCTGCCCGCGAACCGGCTGGTGCTGCTGGCGCCTCCGGCCTCGCCCCACGAGTTCACACGGCTGTTCGCCCAGGTGTTCGGTCTGACGGAGCGCACCCGCGCGGCCATGCAGCAGCGCATCGAGGCGCGCGAGGGCATCCTGATGCGCCAGTTCGAGCCCGCCGCCGTGGGCCCGCGCGTGGCCGTGCCCACGCTGGTGGTGCACGACCGCGGCGACCGCGTGAACCGCCTTGCCGATGGCGAGGCTTTCCGCGACGCGATCGCTGGCGCGCGCCTGCTGGTCACCGAGGGGCTGGGGCACAGGGGCATGCTGCAAGCGCCCGAGGTGCTGCAGGCGGTGGCCGCCTTCGCGCAGGCGGCACCGGCACCAGGCAAACAGGATGAACAAGCCCTAACATCGCCCCACTTTTCATAACAAGGAGTGATTGATGGGACTTTTCCAATGGACGCAGCGCCCGGCGCAGGTGCTGCAATCGGGCGGGGTGATCGGCCCCGACGAACGCCTGCCCTGGCCGCAGACGGGGCTGATGGGCATCCAGCACGTGATCGCCATGTTCGGCGCCACGGTACTGGCGCCCATCCTGATGGGGTTCGACCCCAACGTGGCGGTGCTGATGAGCGGCATCGGCACGCTGATCTTCTTCCTCATCACCGGCGGCAAGGTCCCGAGCTACCTGGGCTCGTCGTTCGCCTTCATCGGCGTGGTGATCGCGGCCACGGCCTATGCAGGCAAGGGGCCCAACGCCAACATCGGCGTGGCGCTGGGCGGCATCATCGCCTGCGGCCTGGTGTACACGCTGGTGGGCGTGGTGGTGCACCTGGTGGGCACGGGCTGGATCGAGCGCTTCATGCCCCCGGTGGTCACCGGCGCGGTGGTGGCCGTGATCGGGCTGAACCTGGCCGGCATCCCCATCAAGAACATGGCGGCCAACAACTTCGAGGCCTGGATGCAGGCCCTGACCTTCGTGTGCGTGGCGCTGGTGGCGGTATTCACCAGCGGCATGCTGCAGCGCCTGCTGATCCTGGTGGGACTGATCATCGCCAGCCTGCTGTACGCGCTGCTGACCAACGGCATGGGCCTGGGCAAGCCGATCGACGTGTCGGGCATCGCCAACGCCGCCTGGTTTGGCCTGCCGCAGTTCCATGCGCCGGTGTTTGAGGCCAACGCCCTGCTGCTCATCGTGCCCGTGGTCATCATCCTGGTGGCCGAGAACCTGGGCCACATCAAGGCCGTGACGGCCATGACCGGCAAGAACCTGGACCAGTACATGGGCCGCGCCTTCATCGGTGACGGCGTGGCGACGATGGTGAGCGGCGCGGCCGGCGGCACGGGCGTGACGACGTACGCCGAGAACATCGGCGTGATGGCAGCCACGCGCATCTACTCCACGGCGGTGTTCCTGGTCGCGGCGCTGCTGGCGGTGCTGCTGGGCTTCTCGCCCAAGTTCGGCGCGCTGATCCAGGCGATCCCGCTGCCGGTCATGGGCGGCGTGTCCATCGTGGTGTTCGGCCTGATTGCGATTGCCGGCGCCAAGATCTGGGTGGACAACCGGGTGGACTTCTCGCAGAACAAGAACCTCATCGTGGCGGCGATCACGCTGATCCTGGGCACGGGCGAATTCACGCTGAAGTTCGGCGACTTCGCGCTGGGCGGCATCGGCACCGCGACCTTCGGCGCCATCGTGCTGTACGCGGCCCTGAACCGCGGCAAGTAAGGCTGGGCGGGAGCGCCCAGGCGCTCCCGTATCCATAGCTGCTAGCGCTTATCCCGAAACGATTCAAGGCACTTTCCGCCTTGAAGACCAATTGTGACAAGCGCCAGCAGCTCTTTTTTCAGTAGCAAACCGATCAACGCCGCAGCAGCGACCACACCATCTCGATGCCCGCGGTGAGCAGGTCGAACTCGTCGCTACGCTTGCCCTCCAGCCGTTCGCGCTGGCGCGCACGCTCCTCCCGCGCACGGTTGCGCTCCAGCGCCACCAGCGCATCGGCCAGGGTGTCGGGCGAGGCGGCGTCCGCCGGCGCGGTCTGGCGGGCGGCGCTGCCGTGGCGCACCAGGGCCTTGTCCACCGCCTGCGGGTCCAGCAGCGACAGGGCCGAGCGGCAGTAAGGGCAGGCGTGGTCGTGGCGGATGTCCACCGTGCCGCCGCAGCTCGTGCAGTTGATGGTGCCCACACGCTCGGCCAGCGCCTCGATCTCCATCGTGGACAGGTGCCGCACGAAGCCCTTCTCGACCATGAACGAACCAAAGGTCGAAAAGCGCCCGTGGCGCGCCGCGCAGCGGTAGGTGACGTAGCGCCCGCCCTGCGCCACGTCGTAGCCCTTGGCCAGCGCCTGGCTGCAGCGCGGGCAGCGCAGCCGGTCGGCCAGCGGGTGGTGTGCATCGCCACGGTGCTGGTGCAGCAGCTCGAACAGCTCCAGCACGGCCGCCGGCGCCAGGCGCGTGTTCTCCTGCGGGTCGAACCACATGCCCTGGCAGGCAAAGCACAGGTCCAGCTCCAGCGTGCCTCCGGTGCTGGCGGCAAAGCGCCGGATCTCGGTGGGCTGGCGGCACGAGGGGCAAAGCGGTGTGAACGGCATGGTGGACGCGATCGTACTGCCTGCCCGGCCGTTGCCGCGACGCGGCCGTGCCTGCGCGTGCGGCCTGCGTCAGCGCGGTGTAAGGCCAGGGTTATCCCTAGCCGCGCACGGAGCGGCTGCTAAGATTTACGCTCTTTTTTGCGCCCCGCGCCAGCTGCCCGCCAGGCCTGCACGGGGCGCTTGTCCGTCTGGAGTTAGCGTGTCCACCTCGTCGTCCCCCCGTATCCAGCACCCCGGTCTGGCCCAGAAAATCATGAGCGCGGCCGAAGCCGCGGCCCTGATCCCGGCCGGCGCCAATATCGGCATGAGCGGCTTCACCGGCGCGGGCTATCCCAAGCAGGTGCCCCAGGCGCTGGCCGCGCGCATCGAGGCCGAGCATGCAGCAGGTCGGCCGTTCCAGGTCAACGTGTGGACGGGCGCCTCCACCGCGCCCGAGCTGGACGGCGCGCTGGCCAAGGTGAACGGCATCCACCAGCGCCTGCCCTTCCAGTCGGACCCGATTTGCCGCGACAAGATCAACGCGGGCGAGGTGCACTACCTGGACATCCACCTCTCGCACGTGGCGCAGCACGCGTGGTTCGGCTTCCTGGGCCCCATGCAGGTGGCCGTGGTGGAGGTGCTGGGCATCCTGCCCGACGGCCGCCTGATCCCCTCGTCCGCCGTGGGCAACAACAAGACCTGGCTGGAGATCGCCGACAAGGTGATCCTCGAGGTGAACTCGCTGCCCCCGATCGAGATGGAGGGCATGCACGACATCTACTACGGCACGGCCATCCCGCCGCGCCGCCAGCCCATTCACCTGACGCAGGCCACCGAGCGCATCGGCGAGCCCTACCTGCGCGTGGATCCGTCCAAGGTGATCGCGGTGGTCCAGACGCACCAGCGCGACCGCGACACGGCCTTCGCCAAGCCCGACGCAGTCTCCAACCAGATCGCGGCGCACATCATCGACTTCCTGGCCCACGAGGTGAAGGTGGGCCGCCTGCCCAAGAACATGCTGCCGCTGCAGTCGGGCGTGGGCAACGTGGCCAACGCGGTGCTGACCGGGCTGCTGGACGGCCCGTTCGACGAACTGCTGGGCTTCACCGAGGTGCTGCAGGACGGCATGCTGGAGCTGATCAAGCGCGGCAAGATGACCGCGGCGTCGGCCACCGCGATCTCGCTGAGCAGCGAGGCGCTGAAGGACTTCAACGAACACATCGCCTTCTATCGCGACCGCATCGTGCTGCGCCCGCAGGAGATCAGCAACCACCCCGAGCTGGTGCGGCGCCTGGGCGTAATCGCCATGAACGCCATGATCGAGGCCGACATCTACGGCAACATCAATTCCACGCACGTGATGGGCTCGGCCATGATGAACGGCATCGGCGGCTCGGGCGACTATGCGCGCAACGGCTACCTGTCGTTCTTCGTCACGCCCTCGGTGGCCAAGGGCGGCAAGGTGAGCTGCATCGTGCCCATGGTCTCGCACGTGGACCACACCGAGCACGACACGCAGATCATCGTCACCGAGCAGGGCCTGGCCGACCTGCGCGGCCTGTCGCCACGCCAGCGCGCGCAGGTCATCATCGACAAGTGCGCGCACCCGGACTTCCGCCCGCTGCTGCAGGACTATTTCGACCGCGCGCGCAGCAAGGGCGCGCAGCACACGCCCCACATCCTGGGCGAGGCCTTGTCCTGGCACGAGCGCTGCCTGGCCACGGGCAGCATGCTGCCCTGAGGGCTCCAGCCGTCCCTGGCGCCCCGGGGCCTACAGATAGCACCGAGGCGCGAAGCGCCTCAGCGGTGCCGTGTTCAGGCGATGAAGCGGCCCGTGCTGCCCAGCACGCCCAGGTCGATGAAGCGCGAGCCCACGTAGGGCGCCTGGCCGCTGTAGTCCACCACGAAGCCGCCCAGGTCCAGGTTGCGGATGCCCGCCAGCGCCGCGCGCAGCTTGGGCTGGGTCACGTCCTTGCCGGCGCGGTCCAGGCCTTCGATGAGCACGCGCGCGTTCACGTAGGCCTCCAGGCTGCCTTGCGAGAACTCGCTCTTGCCCTGCGCACGCATGGCGGACTGGTAGTCGCGCACCAGCTGCAGCTTGGCGCGGTTGGGGTCGGGCACGATCATGGACAGCGCGAGGCCGCTGCCGTCCTCGCCCAGCTGACCCAGGCTGGCGCTGGGCAGCGTCACGCTCAGGCCGGCCATGAGCACGCCGGGCGATTCCTTCTTGATACCGCGCACCAGGCCCACGGACACCGTGCCCGCGGTCGCCAGCAGCACGGCCGAGGGGCGCGCCGCGGCCACGGCCTGCAGCACCTGCGGCAGGTTCTTGCCGTCGGTGGCCACGGCCACCTGCACGGCGGGCTTCATGTTCAGCGCCGCCAGGGCGCGCGTGGCGTCCTCCAGCATTTCGCGGCCGTAGCCGTTGTCCAGGTACACCACGCCGATGCCCTTCAGGCCCATGCCCGCCAGGCGCTGGATGAGGCGCTGCACCTCGTCGGTGTAGCTGGCGCGCACATGGAACACGTTGCGCGTGCTCTTGCGCAGCGACGACGCGCCCGTGACCGGCGCCACGTAGGGAATACCGGCCTCTTCCACCAGCGGCACGATGGCCGCGTTGTTGGGCGTGCCCACACACGACAGCAGCGCCAGTGCGCTGCCCTGGCCGATGATCTGCTTGACGTTGGCCAGCGTGCGCTCGGGGTCATAGGCGTCGTCCACCATCTGCAGCTGCAGCGTGCGCCCATGCACACCGCCGCGCGCGTTGGCCTGCGCGAAAGCAGCGCCCGCGCCCAGCTGGATGTCGGTGCCAAAGCCCAGCAGCGGGCCGCTCATGGCGGCCGAGCAGCCGATCGAGAGGGCCTTGGCGGACACGCCTGGCGCGTCCTGCGCACGGGCCGGGAGCACGAAGGCCGGCGCGGCCGCGAGGGCGGCGGCTCGGCCGGCTTGGAGGACAAACTGGCGGCGTTGCATGGTCAAAGGAATGTGTGGGTTGGATGGGAAGGCAGCCCCGCGGCGCCCCGGCCCGCTGATGGGCCGCGCAAAGCACTGCGCACGGGAAACGGATAAGCTCCAAACGAGCAAACCGGTCGATTCTGGGCGCGTGGAGGTTGCAACTTCCGCCACCGAGCCCACCAATCGTGCCAAAGCCCTGCGCCGCTGCCGGGCGCAGCCCTGATGTGAGACCCCTCAGCCCATGTCCCTCTGGAAAAAACCCACCACCCTCGCGCTGATCACCGCCTCCAGCGCCAACACCGCTGTGAGCCACCTTGGCATCGAGTTCACCGAAGTCGGCGACGACTTCCTGCGCGCGCGCGTGCCCGTGGACGAGCGCACACGCCAGCCCTTCGGCCTGCTGCACGGCGGCGTGAGCGTGGTGCTGGCCGAGACGCTGGGCTCGGTGGGCGCCTACCACGCCAGCCCCGAGGGCTGGCTGGCCGTGGGCCTGGACATCAACGCCAACCACCTGCGCGCCGCCAGGAGCGGATGGGTCACGGGCACGGCCCGGCCGGTGCACATCGGCAAGACCACACAGGTCTGGCAGATCGACATGGTGAACGACGCGGGCGAGCTGACCTGCGTGTCGCGCATCACCATGGCGATGCTGGCGCCGAAATAAGCGCATCCCCCTGAGGCGCTGCGCGCCTGGGTGCAGCCGCCAGAGGCGGCCGCTCTTTGGGGATGCCCAAGCCTGCGCAGGCAGGTTCGGAGCCGCGCCCCTCAGCCCCTGCTTTCGCGCTGCGCGCGGGAAGGGGGACGACGCCAGGGGCTGGTCAAAGCCCTCTCCACGGCGTCTGCTGAGGTGGCCTGCTCCGCGGACTTCGGAAGGGGCAGCGTGGCGAGGGATCGCGCCAGCACCGTTCCGGGCCGCAGTGGGACAATGGGTCCAATCGGGGTGTAGCGCTTGATGGGTAAGCGCCAGAAGCTACTTTTTTAATAGCAACACCACCCCGCTCGCGCCCAGAGACAGCGCCTGCGGCCCACAGCCCGCTCCGCGCGTTTGCCAGGGGGGCCTGCGCTGCGGCTTTCGGAAGGTTGGAGCACGGTATGGGTTGCGCGCCAGCGCACCTGCCGCGTTGCGGTGACTTATGCGCCCCATCGTGTTATGCGCCCCATCGTGCCGCAGCGCTTGACTAGTCTGCGCTGTCAGCTACTTATTCAGTAGCATCGTTCTGGCGTGCCAGGCGCTCGCTCTTCCAGTAGACCTCGCTGCCGCCGTCCATGCGGTTAAGCGCGCGCGAGAGCACGAACAGCAGGTCGGACAGACGGTTCAGGTACTGGCGCGGCGCGGCGCGCATGGTCTCGTGCTGCTGCAGCGCCACCACGGCGCGCTCGGCGCGGCGGGCCACCGTGCGGCACACATGGGCCTGGCAGGCAGCGCGCGTGCCCGCGGGCAGGATGAATTCCAGCAGCCGCGGCAGCTCGGCGTTGTAGCGCGCGAGCGCGTTGTCCAGCTGCAGCAGCGCATCGTCCTTGAGCAGCTCGTAGCCGGGCATGGACAGCTCGCCGCCCAGGTTGAACAGCTGGTGCTGCACGTCGATCAGCAGCTCGCGCATGTCCGCGGGCAGCGGCTCGCACAGCAGCAGGCCGATGTGGGAGTTGAGCTCGTCCACGTCGCCCATGGCGTGCGGGCGGCCGCTGGCCTTGGACACGCGGGTGTTGTCGCCCAGGCCCGTGGACCCATCGTCGCCGGTGCGCGTGGCGATTTGTGTCAGTCTGTTTCCCATGGCGCGTTTCCTCCTCATTCGGGGCCGGGGCGACGATTGTGCGTTACATCCGCCGGGCCATTGTGGAGACGGGCAACAGCGGGCAAAAGTGCTGGCTGCGGCATCCATGCTGCGGTGCAATGAAGGCCTGTTCAACTTCCACCGGAGCCGAATCGATGCCTCACACACCGCAACGACGCACCCTCCCCTCCTTCGATGCCCGCAGCGTGATGCTGTTTGCGGCGCTGACCGTGGGCGGTGCGGCGGCGCAGGCCCAGACGCCCAGCGCCCCCTCCGCACAACCGCAGTACCAGACGGGGCCGGGCCCAGCCACAACGCAGCCCAAAGCGACCTTTGGCGGCAGCAGCACGGCCACGCCCAGCGGCAGCAGCGCCAGCGCCAGCGCCTTTGAACGCGCCGATGCCAACCGCGACGGCCAGCTGAGCAGCGCCGAGGCGGGCCAGCTACCCGCCATCGCCAACCGCTTCCAGGCGCTGGACAAGGACAAGAACGGCAACCTGTCCCGCACCGAATTCGAGGCCGGCAGCCGGTCTTGACGCTTAAAGGGACGGGCATGGTTAAGCATTGATTACGCACCCTTCGAGCGCAACGCCGTACCCGTCCTGGGCGGCCCGTCCTCTCGGGCCGCCACCACCCCCCGCCTGCACTGTCCTCCAGGGTGCGGGCGGGGTTTTTCCATGGATACACGCTAGATCGGCCTTTCACCACAGGCCGACCATGGTGAACTCTCAACACGCGGCCCGCAGGCCGCAGCCCGGACTTCTAGAATGGCCGCCACCCACGCGCCTTGAAGGAAGCCCGCCATGAACGCCCCCGCGACCACCGCCCATCTGCAACCCCAGACCACGCCGCGCCCCGTGCCGCAGGCGATGCTGGACGCGCTGGCCGCACGCTTTGGCGCGCAGTACTCGGCGGCGCAGGCGATGTGCGAGCAGCACGGGCGCGACGAGGGCTCGCTGCAGGCGCCCCCGCCGGCGGCCGTGGTCTTTGCCGAGAGCACGCAGGACGTGCAGGACGCCGTGCGCCTGGCCGCGCAGTACGGCGTGCCAGTGATCCCCTACGGCGCGGGCTCGTCGCTCGAAGGGCACCTGCTGGCCGTCCAGGGCGGCATCAGCATCGACATGGGCCGCATGAACCGGGTGCTGTCCGTTGACGCCGACGACCTCACCGTGACCGTGCAGCCCGGCATCACGCGCAAGCAGCTCAATGAGGCGATCAAGGACACGGGCCTGTTCTTCCCCATCGACCCCGGCGCCGACGCCAGCATCGGCGGCATGGCTGCCACGCGCGCCAGCGGCACCAACGCCGTGCGCTACGGCACCATGCGCGAGAACGTGCTGGCGCTGGAGGTGGTCACCGCCCGTGGCGAGGTGATCCGCACCGGCACGCGCGCCAAGAAGAGCAGCGCCGGCTACGACCTCACGCGCCTGATGGTGGGCAGCGAGGGCACGCTGGGCCTGTTCACCGAGGTCACCGTGCGCCTGTACCCGCTGCCCGAGGCGGTGAGCGCGGCGATCTGCTCGTTCCCCACCATCGAGGCCGCCGTGCGCACGGTGATCCAGACCATCCAGCTCGGTGTGCCGATCGCGCGCGTGGAGCTCATCGACGCCAACAGCGTGCGCATGGTCAACGCCCACAGCAAGCTCCGTCTGCGCGAGGAGCCGCTGCTGCTGATGGAATTCCATGGCTCGCCCGCTGGCGTGCAGGAACAGGCCGAGGTGGTACAGGACATTGCACGCGAATGGGACGGCAACGCGTTTGAATGGGCCACCACGCCCGAGGAGCGCACGCGCCTGTGGACCGCGCGGCACAACGCCTACTTTGCCGCCGTACAGAGCCGCCCGGGCTGCAAGGCCATCAGCACCGACACCTGCGTGCCCATCAGCCGCCTGGCCGACTGCCTGCTCGACTCCGTGGCCGAGGCCGACGCGAGTGGCATCCCCTACTTCCTGGTGGGCCACGTGGGCGACGGCAACTTCCACTTCGGCTACCTGCTGGACCCGGCCGTCCCCGCCGAGCGCGAGACAGCCGAGCGGCTCAACCACCAGCTCGTGGCGCGCGCGCTGCGCCTGGGCGGCACCTGCACCGGCGAGCACGGCGTGGGCGTGCACAAGATGGGCTTTCTGGTGGACGAGGCCGGCGAGGGCGCGGTGGAGATGATGCGCGCCATCAAGCGCGCGCTGGACCCGCAGAACATCCTCAATCCGGGCAAGATCTTCGCGCTGTAGCCTGCACCGCGGCGGGCGCGCCGCCACTCCTGATTCAATAGCTGCAAGCGCTTGCTGTATAAGCGCCAGGGCCTTTTTTACCCTTGTTTTCCGCGCAACGGGCCCGAGCGCGCGGGCAATAAAAAGCCCAGCCGGTCCGCGGCTGGGCTGGGGGCAGGCGCTCCGCTACCCGGCACCACGCGGACCACGCCACGCGGCACCGGCGCCGCACCGGCGCGGCTTCAGGCGCCGAACAGCTTGTTGGCCGTCTCGGCCACCAGACGGCCCTGGAAGCGTGCGCCGTCCAGCTCGGTCGCGCTGGGCTGGCGCTGGCCCTGGCCGCCGGCGATGGTGGTCGCACCGTAGGGGGCGCCGCCCACCACTTCATCCAGCGTCATCTGGCCCTGGAAGCTGTAGGGCAGCCCCACGATCACCATGCCGAAGTGCAGCAGGTTGGTGATGATGGAAAACAGCGTCGTCTCCTGCCCGCCGTGCTGCGTGGCGGTGGAGGTGAACGCCGCGCCCACCTTGCCGTTGAGGGCGCCGCGCGCCCACAGGCCGCCCGCCTGGTCGAGGAAGCTGCCCATCTGCGAGGGCATGCGGCCAAAGCGCGTGGGCGCGCCGACGATGATCGCGTCGTAGTTTTCCAGCTCGGCCACGGTGGCGACGGGTGCGGACTGGTCCAGCTTGAAGTGCGCGGACCGGGCGATCTCCTGCGGCACCGTTTCGGGCACGCGCTTCACGTCCACCGTGGCACCGGCAGAGCGCGCGCCTTCGGCGACGGCCTGCGCCATGGTTTCGAGATGGCCGTAAGTCGAGTAGTAGAGAACGAGTACCTTGGACATGACTTTCCCTTTTCAAGAACGCTTGTGCAGCCACAAGCAGCATGGCAGGCAGCGCGCGCAGCACCCCGCCGCCTTCATGGGCCAGCACACGCTGGCACCCCGCTCCAGCAGGCGCCACTGGCGCTGGTTCGTTCTCACTTAACCACCCCGGTCCTGCGCCGCGCGGTGCGCGCGCACCCGGGCAGCCAGGCAGCGCACGTAGTCATCGCAGATGCCCAAGAGGTCGAGTTGGCACGCCAACTGGTCTAGGTAGTCGCGGTTGCTGCCCACGCTGCCCTGCGCGCTGGCGATGATGGCGGCGGTGTCGTCCAGCGACAGCCCGCCGCGGTGCAGCGGGTGCGCGGTGTTGGCGGACAGCACCAGCGCGCGCACACCGCCCTGCGGCGTGTGCAGCGGTTGAAAGCCCGGGCAGTAGCTGCCGTGGATCATTTCGCGCCGCCACAGCATGCGCGACTCCCGCTCCAGCAGCGCCTGTGGAATGCGGAATGCCAACCCCTCGCAGTCACCCACGCCGCGCTGCAGCGTGAGCACCAGGCCCGGGCTGTCGGGTGTACCGCGGCCGATCGTGGTGGCCAGCGCGAAGCGGCGCGCATGGTCCGCGAGCCGGGCGCGGCGCACCTCGTCGAAATGGATGGCGGGGTTCCACATCAGCGAGCCGTAGGCAAACACCCAGAGGTCGCACCCCTCGCTCTGCGCCAGCACGGCCTGGCGTGAGCGCTCGACCACGTCATCGGGCAGCCGCCAGTCGGCGGACAGGCCCTGCTGGCGCGCCTGCGCATCCCAGGCGGCGAGCACCTCGTCGGTCAGGCGCAGCCCGCTGGCCTGGGGCGGCGTGAGCCGTCCTTGCAGTTCGGGGAGGTGCCTGAAGGCGTGGGGTTCCATGGGTGGGGTCGATGCAGAACCGGGGGGAAGGAGCGGGCGCGTACGCTGGAGAACGGCGCGGCGGCGCGCCGCTCTTCACTGCGGTTCACTGTATTTCGCATCCACCGCTTGATCAATGGGCCAGAGCGCATCACACCGTCCTGCATAACGGCCGAATGCAGGCTGCGGCGAACGCTTGCCGCCCCGCGCCCAGCGGCAGGGGAACCGCCAAGCCGGTATGCGCGGCGCAGGGCTTGCCCTGGAGGGCGCGCCGGCGCTCCTGTTTCAATAGCTGTTAGCGCTTGCTACGTAAGCGCTGGAAGCCCCCGGCACCTATCACGCAGCCTGCGTCTGGCGCCGTGCCACGCCACCGCCCACCAGTGCCGCCGAGACCACACTCAGCACCAGCGCCAGGGCCGAACCGTAGAAGATGTCGGCGGTCTGCCCGCGGTCCAGCAGCACGCCAAACAACGGCGCCGCGACGGAAAAGCCCAGGTCCAGCCCCGAATACACCGTGCCGTACACGCGGCCCGTGGCGCCGGGGGGCGCGGCGCGCTTGATGAGCATGTCGCGCGACGGGCCGGCAATGCCCACGCCCATGCCCGCCAGCGCCGCCACGGCCAGCGCCACCGTGCCGGGCAGTGCGCCCAGCCCCACCAGCACCAGCAGCGCGGCGGAGGCCATCAGGCAGATGCTGATGGTCTTTTCCAGCCGCACCACGCGGCCCACGAGGAAGCCCCCGATCACCATGCCCACGGCGCTGCACAGCATGTAGCCCGTGACCACCATGGAGGTCAGCGACAGCGGCATGTCGTACATCCGCTGCAGCGCCGGGGCGGCAAAGCTCTGGATGGCGCTGAGCGAGCAGGTGCTCCAGAAGAAGAACGAGAAGCACAGCCACACGGCCGGGAGCTTGAGGAAGGCCATGGGGTGTTCCTGCGCGTGCGCGCTGCCCGTGGCGCCCTTGGCCGGCGCATGCGCCCAGGCGCCCTGGCGATCGTCCAGCGCGTCGCGGTTCCACACCATGACGGCCAGCACCACCAGGGCCAGCGCACCGCCGCTCAGGCAGGCCATGCGCCAGGATCCCGTGGCCGTGGCGATGCCCGCCATGAACAGCGGCGCGGTGGCCCAGCCCAGGTTGCCCGAGATGCCGTGCACCGAGAAGCCGTGGCCCAGCCGCGCGGGCGACACGCGCTTGTTGAGGATGGTGAAGTCCACCGGGTGGAACGGCGCATTGCCCAGGCCCGCCAGCACCGACGCCACCACCAGGCCCAGGTAGCCGCTGGCGCTGCCCGCGGTGAGGCCCGCCAGCGCAAAGCTGGCCAGCGCGGCGAACAGCACCGGGCGTGCGCCCACGCGGTCCACCAGGAAGCCCGACAGCGCCTGGCCCACGCCGGAGACCACGAAGAACACCGAGACCAGCAGCCCCAGTTCGGAATAGCTGTAGCCGAACTCCGCGATCAGGAACGGAAACAGCGGCGGCAACAGCAGGTGAAAGAAGTGCGAGGAGCCGTGCGCAAGGCCGATCAGGCCAATGGTGCGCGCGTCCTGGCGCAGGGTGGGGGCAGCAGTCGTCATGGGCATGATCTTAGGCAAGGCAGTCGCGGCCGATATACGATAGTCGGCCAATTGCTGTCGCGATCATGCCAAGCCCGTCCCTTCCCCGCCCTGCCCCGCCGCCTGCCGAGCCCGCCGCGGCCAGCACCGCCGGCCGCGCCGCGCGGCCGGCGCGCGTGCTGTCGTACGTGGAGTCGCTCACGCCGCACCTGTTCGTGCCCAGCCGGGAGCGCCCCGTGCGCGCCAAGCACCGCGAACTGCGCGCCGACACGCAGGTGCGCCCGCACAGCCACCCCTGGGCGCAGGTGGCCATCTCCACCACGGGCGTGCTGCGCCTGACGGTGCCGCGCGGCACCTACATCGTGCCGCCCTCGCGCGCGCTGTGGATCCCCCCGGGCGTGGAGCACGCCGTGACCATGGTGGAGGACGCCGACCTGCGCACGCTGTACTTCTACCAGCCGCCCGGGCGCTGCGGCCCCGCCGTCGCGCGCGCGCAGGAAGAGCCCTGGCGCCAGTGCCGCGTGCTGGAGGTGTCCGAGCTGCTGCGCGCCGTGGTGCGCGAGATGCCCACCGACCCCGACGACGGCGCCCCGCCGCCGCCCGAGCTGCTGCACCGCGAGCGGCACCTGAGCGCGCTGATCCTGGACGAGTTGCGCCGTGCCAGCAGCGTGCGCCTGGGCGTGGACCTGCCGCGCGACAAGCGCCTGCGCCACCTGTGCGAGGCGGTGCTGGCCGATCCCACGCGCCACGACACGCTGGCCGACTGGGCGCGCGACACCGGCGCCAGCCCGCGCACGGTGGCGCGCCTCTTTCGCCAGGAGCTGAGCAGCACCTTCACGCAGTGGCGCCAGCAGGTGATTCTGGCGCGCGCCGTGGCGCTGGCCGCGGGGCGCAAGCCCATCAACCAGATCGCGGCGGAACTGGGCTACAACAGCCCCAGCGCCTTCAGCGCCATGGTGCGGCGGGCCGTGGGGCTGGCGCCGGGACGCTTCCTGGGGTCGCCATAGATCTCAAGGCAAATAGGGCTCCAGCGCTTACCCCATAAGCGCAAGCAGCTCTTTTTTCAGGAGCAGTACACAGACAGCATGCCCGTGGCGGCGGCCAGGCGGGCCAGCGTCCAGCCCCGGCCCAGCAGCAGGCGGCGCGTGGCCAGGGCTTCCTGCACGCGCGCATCCACCTGGCGGCCCAGGTAGCGCGGGGTCTTGTGCTGCAGGCAGACATAGCCCTGCGGGTAATCACGCCCCAGGCGCTGCCACAGCGCATGGGCCCCTGCGGACTGGCGCGCGCCGGACACCAGGCACTGCCCGCCGTCCAGCGCCCAGCGGTACACGGCCGTGGCAAGGCCCCGGCGCTGGTAGGCGGGCGCGTAGCGCGAATGCGGCGCGCGCAGGTGGCGGTCGGCGCGGCGGTTCAGTTCGACGAGGCGGTTGAAGACCGTGGTGCCCGCCAGGCACTGGCGCAGCGGGTCTTCGATGTAGACGTACAGCTCGCCATCGGCCACGCGGCTGCGCACGAAAAGGCCGGGGTGCCCCGGCAGGAGCGTGGAGGGCAGGCCATGCAGGGCGTCACCGGGAGAGTGCAGCCGCTGGTGCAGGGCCGAGAGTTCCTGCTCGATCGTGGCGTCGGGCGGGTCCACGTCGATGCGCAGCTCGGCGGGCTGCGCGAGGCGGCGCGCCTGGCGCCGGGAGACATCAAGAAAGGAGGAAAAAACGCCAGAAGCGTCGGGGGCGGGCGGCGGCTTGGGCCACGCCAGCCATGACGACCAGAACGGCGGCAGGGACAGGTACATGGAACTGCGGCAATAACAATGCGGCGCGCATGCTAGGCCACTGCGCGCCTGCAGGCCAGCCCCGCCGTCGATACCGCACCACGCGGGTGCGATACCGTGTCGTTCTTGGCGTTTTCGGGCTATGGCCCTTGCGAGAAAGACGCTGGCAGCTATGAATAACGAAGCACTTCACCCACAAGACGCGCACAAAAAAGCGGCCCGAAGGCCGCTTGCTTGCCGGGGGCGAAGCCCCTTGCGCCCCGCTCAGCGCGACAGCGCGCCGGCCGTGGCCGAGTCCAGGCGGCCGGTGACGGGCAGGCCCTGGGCCTGCTGGAACTCGCGCAGCGCACGCGCCGTCTTGGGACCGGCGGAGCCGTCGGGCGTGCCCACGTTGTAGCCCATGGCGTTCAGGCGTTCCTGCGCCTCGCGCACCGACATGGCCGCGCCCGCGCGGGTCTGCGAGGGAGCCGCGCCGCCATCCACGCCCAGGCGGCCGCCGCCGCCCAGGCCCTGGCCCTGCACCGACTGCGCCTTGTAGCTGCGCAGCGCGACAACCATTTGGTTGTAGGCATCCATGAACGCAGCGGTGATCACCTTGCCTTGCGCGGTGTTCTGGTAGCCCCCCAGGCCACCGCCGGCCGAGCCGCCGAACAGGCTGCCGAAGCCGGCAAAGTCGCTCTTGGAGGCGCTGCCTTCGGAGGCCGCCACCTGCACGCCCGAGCGGTTGTCCACCAGGGTCAGCATGGCGCTGGCCTCGCGCGTCTTCAGTCCGCCGCCGACGGCCGCCAGCGCACGGCCGCTGCCGCCGCCGATCAGGCCGCCCAGCACGCCGCCGATGGCGCCTGCGTCGTTGTTCGAGAAGATGATCTCGGGCGACATGCCGTAGTCGGACGCCACCATCTGGCCCCGGCCAAAGTTGCTGCCACCGCGCATCTCGCCGGAGCCCATGAGCTGGCGCTCGCGGTCCATGGCGCGCATGCCGGCTGCGCCGCGCTCCACCACGATGAAGCAGTTGGACTGCTGGATCAGCAGGCGCAGCAGGTTGGCCGTGGGGGGCAGCTTGTACTCGTTGCGCAAGATGGTGTACCAGCCGGCGTCCTGGTTCTCGACCAGCGACACGGTGCCCAGGGGCGACTGGCAGCGTTCCAGCTGGCCGCTCTCGTTGGCGGCGCTGCCGCCGGCGGCAGCGCCGGTGGCCACGGTCTTGGACTCGGCGCTGCCCATCCGCATGTTGGTGGTTTCGCAGCCGGTCAGGGCCAGGGCGGCGCAGGCGGCCGCCAGCAGCGTCAGTGGTTTACGGGACATAGCTTTCCTTCCTCTCTCTCTTCTTGCATTCCGGGGTGTGTGGGACACGTCTCAACCGAGGCGTTGCGGTCTGCGCACCCGGTACGGGACCGACGTGGCCGACGTGAATGCAAAATCATACCAATTCGGCAGTTTTTGCAACCGATGTTTGCAAGTTGTTTCGTTTTAGTGTGGCGCAGCACTGTCCGCCGGCAAAGGCAATTGGTAGATCCACACCGCATGGCCGGCGAAGGAATCCAGCCGCGCGCTGGGGCGCACGCCCGGCACGGCGAACGCCAGACTCACGAGCCAGCGGCCCGGCGCCATCTCCGCGCGGGCCTTCGCGGCCACACGGGCCATGCTCTCGGGCCGCTGGAACACGTACACAAGGTCGTAACCGCCCCAGTCCGTGGCCCAGATATCGCCGCGCCGCACGCGCGCCCAGGGGCAGCGCAGCCGGCATAGCAGCGCCAAGGGTCCGCTCCACTCCAGCCCGTGCAGCCGCGCCTGCGGATAGGCCGCGCGCAGGGCCTTGAGGCCATCGCCCAGGCCACAGCCGGCGTCCAGCACGGGCGCACCCGCGGGCAGCGGCACGGCGTCCTGCAGGCCGTGCAGCGCACCCGGCGGGGTGGGAAACAGCGGCGCATCACGCCAGGCATTGAGCGGATACACCAGCAGCAACAGCGCCAGCGGCAGCAGCCAGCCCCAGGCCGGCAGCGCCACCGCGCCGCCCAGCGCCGCCGACAAGGGAAAGCCCAGCGCGATCAGGCCGCGGCGCCACCAGCCCTGCGCCAGCAGGCTGCCCGCCACACCCACGGCGCAGGCCAGCCCGAGCGCTGCCAGCGGGGCCACGCTGCCGCGCAGGCCCGCGAACAGCAGCCACGCCGCCGCCCACACCAGCACCGCCGGCAGCGGCCAGGGCAGGACGATGCGCCGCGGCGGCGGCACGTGCAGACGATGGGGTCGGCGGGGCCGGCGCGGCATGGATACGGGCCGCAACGGTGCGGCGTCAGCCGCCGCGCAGGCGCTCGATGAGGCCGTTGAGCGCCTCCAGCGAGCCGAACTGGATGGCCAGCTCACCCATCTCCTCAACCCGGCTGCCGCGCTTGACGCGCTTCTTGACGCGCACCTCGACCTCGGCCATGAGCAGGTCGGACAACTCTTCCTCCACGCGCTTGAGGTCGCGCGACTTGTCCTTCTTGGGCTTTTGCGGCGTGAGGGCGAACTCCGCACCCAGCTTCTTGACGAGGCTCTCGGCCTCGCGCACCGACAGCTTCTTCGCCGCGATCTGGTTGCCCGCGGTGATCTGCGCCGCGCGCTCCAGCGACAGCAGCGCACGCGCATGGCCCATGTCGATGTCGCCGGCCATGAGCATGGTCTGCACCGGCTCGGCCAGGTTCAAAAGGCGCAGCAGGTTGCTCGCCGCGCTGCGCGAGCGGCCCACGGCCTGCGCCGCCTGTTCGTGGGTGAGGCCGAATTCGCGGATCAGGCGCTGCAGGCCCTGGGCCTCTTCCAGCGGGTTGAGGTCTTCGCGCTGGATGTTCTCGATGAGCGCCATGGCCGCGGCCGCCTCGTTGGGCACGTCGCGCACCAGCACCGGCACCTCGGCCAGGCCCGCCAGGCGTGAGGCGCGAAAGCGCCGCTCGCCCGCGATGATTTCGTACAACGGCCCACTGGCGCTGAGGGCGCCCATCGCCGCCGAAGCCCCCTGCGATGCACGCTCCTGGCGGCGCTGTCGCGCCTGTTCGTCGTCGAGGCGACGCACAAGGATCGGCTGCATGATGCCCTGGGCCTTGATGGATTCGGCCAGTTCGTACAGCGCGCCCTCGTCCATGCGTGTGCGCGGCTGGTAGATGCCGGGCACTAGACGGTCCAGGGCCAGCGTGCTCACCGGCCCGTCTGCCACACCCGCTGCGTTGGCGCCGGCGGGCGCCTTGTCGGCCACCTTGGGGCCCAGCAGTGCTTCCAGGCCGCGTCCCAGGCCCTTGGGTTTCTTGGTGACCATGTGTCTTCAGTCCTTGTTCATCAATGCGCGCAGCAGTGCGTGCCCTTCGGGCCAGTCGCCCAGGTCGGAATCGGCGTTGATATGACCCCGGGGACCGGAGTCCACGAAGCGTGCGCCCCACGCACCGGCCAGCGTCTGCGCACGCTCAAAGCTGCAGTAGGGATCGTCCTGGCTGCCCACCAGCACGGCCGGAAAGGGCAGCACCTGGCGCGCAATGGGCGCCCAACCAGGGATCTGCGCGGCCAGGTCGGGCCGCTCCACATCACCCGGCGCCACCAGCAGGGCGCCGCGCACCTTGTGCGCGTGGCGGGTGTGCGCCGCCCACCAAGCGGTGAGGATGCACCCCAGGCTGTGCGCGGCCAGCACCACCTCGCCCGGCGCATCGGCCACGACCTCTTCCAGCCGCGCGGACCAGTCGCCGCGCAACGGACGCATCCAATCGTGCTGCTGCACCCGCTGGTAGCCATGCAGCCGCTCCCACTCGGTTTGCCAGTGGCCGGGGCCGGAGTTCTGCCAGCCGGGCAGGAGGAGGATCTGCGAGGGATTCATGCGGCGTTACTATGATTTATATAGCTTATAGCGCTTATCCAATAAGCCTTGGAGTCTATTTTGACCTGTAAGACCTTGGCCAGGCATCACATGCGCTTCACGCGCTCCACCATCTCGCGCGCGAACTCCAGAAAAGCCTGGCTGCCCTTGGCCGCGGGATCGAACACCACGCCGGGCAAACCGTAGCTGGGCGCCTCGGCCAGGCGCACGTTGCGCGGGATCACGGTGTCGAACACCTTGTCGCCGAAGTGGTCCTTGAGCTGCTCGCTGACCTGGCTTTGCAGCGTGATGCGCGGGTCGAACATCACGCGCAGCAGGCCGATGATCTGCAGGTCGGGATTCAGGTTGGCATGCACCTGCTTGATGGTATTCACCAGATCGGTCAGGCCCTCCAGCGCGAAGTACTCGCACTGCATCGGCACGATGACGCCGTGGGCGCTGCACAGACCGTTCAGCGTGAGCATGGACAGGGAGGGCGGGCAGTCGATGAGCACGAAATCGTAGTCGGAGTCCACCGCCGCCAGGGCGGCTTTCAGGCGGCGTTCGCGCTGCTCCAGCGGCACCAGTTCCACCTCTGCCCCGGCGAGTTCGCGGTTGGCGCCCAGCACGCGGTAACCGCACTGCTCCGACAGCACGGCGGCCTCCGGCACCGAGGCAGACTCCAACAGCACGTCGTACACCGACAGCTCCAGCGCGCGCTTGTCCACGCCCGAGCCCATGGTGGCATTGCCCTGCGGGTCCAGGTCCACGAGCAGCACGCGCTGGCCGATCTTGGCCAGGCCCGCGGCCAGATTGACGGAAGTGGTGGTCTTGCCGACCCCACCCTTTTGATTGGCAATGCAGAAGATCTTGGCCATGCGGGCAATTCGCTATTACTTGGAAATGGCCAGCTTGACGCCGAAGCCGATGAGGAACACGCCCGCCGTTTTCTCCAGCACGCGCGCCACCGTGGGGTTGGCGCGCATGCGCTCGGCCAGGAAGTGCGTGAGCAGCACCACGACCAGGCTGTACAGGAAGGTGAGCGTGGCGATGGTGGCGGCCATGGCGGCGAAGGTGACCAGCCCGCGGTGCGTGGCCGGGTTCACGAACAGCGGGAAGAAGGCCATGTAGAACACGATGGCCTTGGGGTTGAGCAGCGTGATGACCGCCCCCTGGCGAAAGTAGTGGCGCGGCGCGATGTTCAGCACCGGCGCATCCCCCGGCTTGGCGGTGAGCATCTTGTAGCCCATCCAGCCCAGGTAGACGGCGCCCAGCCATTGCACGGCATGGAATGCCGCCGGATACGCGGCCAGCAGGCCCGCCACGCCGGCCACCGCCATCCACATGAGCACCTGGTCGGCGGCGATCACGCCCATGCAGGCGGCCATGCCGGCGCGCACACCGCCCTTGCCGGTGGAAGTGATGAGCGCCAGATTGCCCGGCCCCGGGATGGCGAGGAACAACACGATGGCGGCGACGAATGCGCCGTAGTCTGCAATGCCGAACATGGGAGCGCCTTGCGAAGCGGGAGGGGGCTTGAGTTTAAGCGACGGGGCGCAGCCAGAGGATGCAGCGTTCGGCCTGCAGGCCCGGCACAGTGAGTTGTTCCACGTGAAACACGCTTACGTCCGCCGGTAGCGCGGCAATCTCGTCGTGCGGGTGCTTTCCCTTCATGGCCAGCCACACGCCGTGCGGTCCCAGTGCCTGGCGCGACCAGGCGGTGAAGTCCGCCAGCGCGGCAAAGGCGCGGCAACTGACCACATCAAACGGACCCGCCAGCGTTTCCACGCGCGCATGGATGCCATGCAGGTTGGACAGACCGAGGGTGCCCGCCGCCTGCTGGATGAATGCTGCTTTCTTGGCCACGGTGTCCACGCAACTCACATCCACTTCCGGGCAACAAATGGCGAACACCACGCCAGGGAGTCCCCCGCCTGATCCCACATCCAGCAGCCGCGTGCCCGGGTGGATTGCACCGCCCTGCCCCCTCTGCGCGACATGGCGGCGCAGCGGCGGGACGGCAGCCAGGCTGTCCAGCAGGTGGTGCGTGAGCATTTCCTGCGGATCGCGCACCGCCGTGAGGTTGTAGACCTTGTTCCACTTTTGCAGCAGCGCCAGGAAGTCCAATAGCTGTGTGATTTGAGCTTCCGACAGATCCAACCCCAAGGCGTTGGCGCCCTCACGCAGGGTGAACTCAAGGCTTGTGTTCGACACCACGCTCATGCGACCGTCTCCACCCCATCCGCCGGCTGCGGGGCAAACCCCTTGAAACCGCCCTTCTTCAAGTGGACCGTCAGCAGCGAGATCGCCGCCGGTGTCACCCCGGAAATACGCGACGCCTGGCCCAACGTCTCCGGCCGGTGCTTCTGCAGTTTTTGCCGCACCTCGATCGACAAGGCCGCTACCTGCATGTAGTCCAGATCTTCAGGCAGACGCAGTTTTTCGAAGTGCGCGGCGCGCTGCACCTCGTCCCGTTGGCGGTCGATATAGCCCGCGTACTTGGCGGCAATCTCGACCTGCTCGATCACGGGCGCACTTAGCTCGCCCAGCGTTTCACGTGAAACAGCCTCGCTCGCATACTTGCCGCCATCCATGGTCGTCAGTGCGTCGTACCCCACGTCCGGACGGCGCAACAGGTCGAAGAGGTTGTATTCATGTTCGATGGCTTTACCCAGCACGCGCTCGGCCTCCACCGTGGGCAGGTTGCGCGGGTTCACCCATGTCGATTTCAAACGCTCTGTTTCACGTGAAACCGCATCGCGCTTGCGGCTGAAAGCGTCCCAGCGCGCATCATCCACCAAACCCATGCGACGCCCCGCATCGGTCAGGCGCATGTCGGCGTTGTCCTCGCGCAGCTGCAGGCGGAACTCGGCGCGGCTGGTGAACATGCGGTATGGCTCGGTCACGCCCTTGGTGATCAGATCGTCCACCAACACGCCCAGATAGGCCTCGTCGCGCGCGGGCACCCAGGCACGCTCCCCTCGGCATTGCAGCGCGGCGTTGATACCGGCGAACAGGCCCTGCGCCGCCGCCTCCTCGTACCCTGTGGTGCCATTGATTTGGCCCGCGAAGAACAGGCCCTGGATCTGCCGCGTCTCGAAACTGCTCTTGAGCGAACGCGGGTCGAAGTAGTCGTACTCGATGGCGTAGCCCGGCCGCAGAATGTGCGCGTTCTCCAGGCCGCGCATCGAGCGCACCAGGTCGTACTGGATATCGAACGGCAGGCTGGTGCTGATGCCGTTGGGGTAGAACTCGTGCGTGGTCAGCCCTTCCGGCTCCAGAAAGATCTGATGGCTTTCCTTGTCGGCAAAGCGGTTGATCTTGTCCTCCACGCTGGGGCAGTAGCGCGGGCCCACGCCCTCGATCTTGCCGGTGAACATGGGACTGCGGTCAAAGCCGCTGCGGATGATCTCGTGCGTGCGCGCGTTGGTGTGCGTGATCCAGCACGGAACTTGGCGCGGGTGCATGGCCGTGCTGCCCATGAAGCTGAACACAGGCACAGCACCCTCGTTCACGCCGCCGGGCATGCCATCGCCGGGCTGTTCCTCACACTGGCTGAAATCGATGCTGCGCCCGTCGATGCGCGGCGGCGTGCCGGTCTTCAAGCGTCCCTGGGGTAACTGCAGCTCCTTCAGACGTGCCGACAGGCTTACGGCCGGCGGGTCGCCCGCGCGGCCGGCCGCGTAGTTGTTCAGACCCACATGGATCTTGCCGTCCAAGAAGGTACCCGCCGTCAGCACCACCGCGCGACTGCGAAAGCGGATACCCACCTGCGTGACGGCGCCCACCACGCGGTCGCCCTCCACCATCAGGTCGTCCACCGCCTGCTGGAACAACCACAGGTTGGGTTGGTTCTCCAGCATGCGGCGGATGGCCGCCTTGTAGAGGATGCGGTCGGCCTGCGCGCGCGTGGCGCGCACGGCCGGACCCTTGCTGCTGTTGAGGATGCGGAACTGGATGCCCGCCTCATCGGTCGCCAGCGCCATGGCGCCACCCAGCGCGTCCACTTCCTTCACCAGGTGGCCCTTGCCAATGCCGCCGATGCTGGGGTTGCAGCTCATCTGCCCCAGCGTCTCGATGTTGTGCGTGAGCAGCAGCGTGCGGCTGCCCATGCGTGCGGCGGCCAGCGCGGCCTCGGTGCCGGCATGGCCTCCGCCAACGACGATGACATCGAAATCCTGGGGGTACAACATGGTGGGGTGCTCCGGGCCCGCTGCGGCCCTGTCAAACGGTGAACAAGCCCGGCTTTCACGGCGCCGGTACCGCCCCCACCCTCGCGCCTGCGCTGCCGGCCCGGCGGGGAATCCGTAATTTTCCCATCTTTGCCACCCGGATGCGCGGCGGGGCTTGTTTCACGTGAAACCGCGCAGGAAAAGTGTGCCCGGCCTGTGCTCCAATCCCGCGCATGAAGTTCCTCGTGTTCGCGGGCAGCACCCGCACCCAATCATTCAACCGCCGCCTGGCCGCCGTGGCCGCACACATGGCGCGCGACGCCGGCGCCGACGTCACGCTGCTGGAGCTGGCCGACTTCGACATCCCCCTCTACAACGCCGACCTGGAGACCGCCGGCACCCCGGCCGACGTGATCCGGCTGAAGGAAGTGCTGGACGCCCACCCCGCCTGGGTGATCTGCTCGCCCGAGTACAACGGCAGCTACACCGGCCTGCTCAAGAACACCATCGACTGGGCCTCCAGCCCCGTGGCCGGACACGCGGAATGGAGTGATGGCACACGCCCGTTCGCGGGCAAGGTGGTGGGCATGCTCAGCGCGTCCAACGGCGCACTGGGCGGCCTGCGGTCGCAAAGCCACCTGGCGCCGCTGCTGCTCAACCTGGAATGCTGGCTGGCGCCGCGCCACTTCGCGCTGCCGCGCGCGGCCAGTGCCTTCGACGCCCAGGGCCAGCTGGTCGACGCAAGCCAAGCCGCCCACGTGCGCGGCGTGGTAGAGCAGGTCCTGTGGGCTGCCGGGCGGCTGCACGGGACCGCGTGACAGAAGCAAAAACCGGCACCAGCGCATATCCAGCAATCGCTTACAGCTATGAATTAAATAGCACCATGGATTGCCGCCCCGGCTGCGGCGCCTGCTGCACGGCGCCGTCGATCTCCTCGCCCATTCCCGGCATGCCGCACGGCAAGCCGGCCGGCATGCGCTGCGTGCAACTGGACGACGACACACGCTGCCGCATCTTCGGCCGGCCCGAGCGCCCCGCGGTGTGCGCCTCGCTGCGGCCCAGCCCCGCCATGTGCGGCGACAGCCGCGCGCACGCGATGCGCTGGCTGGCGTTGATGGAACAGGCCACGCAGCCGTCCACGCCCCGCTGAGGCCGCCTTGCCCCCAGGCGCAGCGCCGCGGGGAAACGCCCCCACAAAGGCCTTGGCATGGCAGACCCGCGCAGGTCGGCATAGCATGCGCTGCGGAGATTTTCTTCATCACTCTCTTGAAAGGACAAGACCGCATGAAGCTCTACTACTCCCCTGGCGCCTGCTCGCTCTCCCCGCACATCGTGCTGCACGAAACCGGCTTGGCCCACACCTCGGTGCTGGCCAGCACCAAGAGCCACAAGCTGCAGGACGGCACCGACTACTACACCATCAACCCCCTGGGCTACGTGCCGGTACTGGAGCTGGACGACGGCACACGCCTGCGCGAAGGCCCCGCCATCGTGCAGTACCTGGCCGACCAGGCGCCGCACAAGAACCTCGCCCCCGCCAACGGCACGCTGGCGCGCTACCGCCTGCAGGAGTGGCTGACCTTCATCGGCACCGAGATCCACAAGGGCTTCACCCCCCTGTTCAAGCCCACTACCCCCGCAGACTACAAGCCCCTGGTGCATGAGCAACTGCTCAGCCGCCTCAAGTGGGTGGACGGCGAACTGGCCCACAAGCCCTACCTCATGGGCGAGCACTTCAGCGTGGCCGACGCCTACTTGTTCACGGTGACCAACTGGGCCCCCGCCGTGAACCTGGACATTTCCGCACTGAAGAACCTGGCGGCCTACCGCGAACGCATCGCCGCCCGCCCCGCCGTGCAGGCCGCCATGAAGGCCGAGGGCCTGCTCAAGTAAGGCCCACATCGCCGCGCTCGGCATCTGCGGGGCGCGGCTTGTGCGTGCCGGCGCCTCACCGCAAAAATCCCCCCGCGCGCCGCACGCCCGGCGCCATCCAGGGCCGCCGGCCGGCCCCACCGCCGTACCCCCTCCCTGTTTGACGTAGCACAGAACCCGTGGTTCTGCAGCGCCTGGGTGTACTGCACGCCCTGAGCGATACCGGTAACCTTTGATGCGTGCCGCACCTCCCGCGGTCCGCTTTGCAAGAAGGTACTGAAGTCGCATGACCACTCTGTTCGATCCCATCCAGGCCGGTGACCTGCACCTGGCCAACCGTATCGCCATGGCGCCGCTGACGCGCAACCGCTCGCCCCGGGCGGTGCCGCGCGACATCACCGCCACCTACTACGCCCAGCGCGCCAGCGCCGGCCTGCTGATCACCGAGGGCACGGCCATCACCCACCAGGGCCAGGGCTATTCCGACGTGCCGGGCCTGTACGGCACCGAGCAGTTGGACGGCTGGAAGCGCGTTACCCAGGCCGTGCATGCACGCGGCGGCAAGATCGTCA
Source organism: Diaphorobacter sp. B2A2W2 (assembly GCF_056730635.1). NCBI lineage: Bacteria > Pseudomonadati > Pseudomonadota > Betaproteobacteria > Burkholderiales > Comamonadaceae > Diaphorobacter > Diaphorobacter sp. B2A2W2. Next base: position 324,293 of record NZ_JBWZOR010000004.1, on the reverse strand, counting down.
CCCAGCTGTGGCACGTGGGGCGCGTGTCGCACACTGCCCTGCAGCCGGAGGGCGGCGCGCCCGTGGCGCCGTCGGCCGTGCGCGCGCAATCGCAGACCTACCTGGTGGACGCGGCCAGCGGCCAGGGCCAGTTCGTGCCCACGTCCGAGCCCCGCGCGCTGGCGGCCGAGGAACTGCCGGACATCGTGCATGCCTTCGCCGCCGCCGCGCGCAACGCGGTGCAGACGGCGGGCTTTGACGGCGTGGAGATCCACGGCGCCAACGGCTACCTGCTGGACCAGTTCCTCAAGGACGGCGCCAACCAGCGCAAGGACGACTACGGCGGCGGCATCGCCAACCGCGTGCGCCTGATGGTGGAGGTGACGCGCGCCGTGGTGGACGCCATCGGCGGCGGCCGCGTGGGCATTCGTCTCTCGCCCGTCACGCCCGCCAACGACATCCGCGACAGCGACCCGCAGCCGCTGTTTGAACACCTGGCACGCGAGCTGGCGCCGCTGGGCCTGGCCTTCATCCACGTGATCGAGGGCGCCACCGGCGGCCCGCGCGAGGTGGAAGGCCGCCCCTTCGACTACGCCGCGTTCAAGAACGCCTACCGCAGCGCGGGCGGGCGCGGCGCCTGGATGGTGAACAACGGCTACGACCGCGACATGGCCCAGGAGGCGCTGGCCAGCGGCCGCGCCGACATCGTGGCCTTTGGCCGCGCGTTCATCTCCAACCCCGACCTGGTGGAGCGCCTGCGGCGGGGCGCCCCGCTCAACGCCTGGGACAAAACCACGTTCTACGGCGGCGGCGAGCACGGCTACATCGACTACCCCGCGCTGGAGCAGGTCCCGGCCTGACGCAGGCGGCCCGCCAAGCATCACGCCCGGCGCCGGGCGTGATGCTTCATGAATGGATATAAAAAACGGCTCCAGCGCTTATGGGGAAAGCGCTGGCAGCTATCAAAACAAAAGCGGGTACGCCCATGGACCCGCGGGCAGCAGGGAGAGATGCATGGAGACACTGGCCGTCCTCGTCCTGGGCGCCGTCGTGGCGGGCTTTGTGCAAGGCCTGTCGGGCTTTGCGTTCAGCATGGTGGCCATGTCGTTCTGGGTCTGGGTGCTGGAGCCGCACCTGGCGGCGGCGCTGGCGGTGTTCGGCTCGCTCACCGGCCAGGTGCTGGCTGCGGTGACCATGCGCCGCGGCTTCAATGCCGCCCTGCTGTGGCCGTTCATTCTGGGCGGCCTGGTGGGCGTGCCCGTAGGCGCAAGCCTGCTGCCGCACCTGAACGCCCACTGGTTCAAAGCCCTGCTGGGCACGCTGCTGGTGTGCTGGTGCCCCGCCATGCTGATGGCGCGCAGCCTGCCGCGGGTGCGTTGGGGCGGGCGCACGGCCGACGCGGTGGTGGGCCTGTGCGGCGGCGTGATGGGCGGCATTGGCGGCTTCACGGGCGTGCTGCCCACGCTGTGGTGCACGCTGCGCGGCCTGCCCAAGGACACCCAGCGCGCCGTGGTGCAGAACTTCAACCTGGCGATGCTGGCCGTGGCCATGGCCACCTATCTGGCCAAGGGTCTGGTCACGCGCGACATGCTGCCGGCCTTCGGCATCGTGGCCACGGCCGTGCTGGTGCCGGTGCTCCTGGGTACGCGGCTGTATATCGGCATCAGCGAGGTCCGCTTTCGCCAGATCGTGCTGGGCCTGCTCACGGTGTCGGGCGGTGCGCTGCTGGTGGCATCCATGCCGCGCCTGCTGGCATCGGCATAAAAATCGGCTCCAACTCCCGTCCATTAAGCGCTAGCAGCTATTTATTAAATAGCAATCTGCTAACTTCCTTGCGCGCCATCACAGGCCGCAAAACCAAGGGGCAAAAAAACGCACCCGAAGGTGCGCAAGGAGGGTTTGTTGAAAACTGGCGGCGGCGCCCGGCCGCCGCGTGCGTCATGCAGCGCTCAAGCGGCGCTCAGGCGCGGCGTGTCGCCGCCCCGCAGCGCGGGGGCCGGGGCGGCGCCGGTGCGCGTGAAGGCCGCGGGCGCGTGGCCGTCGTCGGCCAACTGGAACTGGCTCACCACCTGCGACAGGCGGGCGGCCTGCTCGCGCAGCGACTCGGCCGCCGCGGCGGACTCTTCCACCAGCGCGGCGTTCTGCTGCGTCATGCGGTCGATCTCGCCCACGGAGGCGTTGACCTCGCCGATGCCGCCCGCCTGCTCGGAGGCGGCGGAGTTGATCTCGCCAATGATGTCGGTCACGCGCTGCACGCTGGACACGATCTCCTGCATGGCCTTGCCGGCATCTTCCACGTGGCGCACGCCGCCGTCCACGGCCGTCACGCTGGAGCTGATCAGGCCCTTGATCTCGCTGGCTGCGGCCGCGCTGCGCTGCGCCAGGCTGCGCACCTCGCCCGCCACCACGGCAAAGCCGCGGCCCTGCTCGCCCGCGCGCGCCGCTTCCACGGCCGCGTTCAGCGCGAGGATGTTGGTCTGGAAGGCGATGGAGTCGATCAGGCCGATGATGTCGCCGATCTTGCGGCTGGAGGAGGAGATCTCGTGCATGCTGTTCACCGCCTGCTGCACCACCTGACCGCCGCGCGTGGCGATGCCCGAGGCCGAGGTGACGAGCTGGTTGGCCACCTGCGAGGACGACGCCGTCTGCTGCACCGTGGCGGTGAGCTGCGAGAGCGCGGCCACGGCTTCCTGTGCGTTGCTGGCGGTCTGCTCGGTGCGGCCGGACAGGTCCTGGTTGCCGGTGGCGATCTCCTGGCTGGCCGTGGCGATGTTGCTGCTCGCGTCGCGCACCTGCGCCACCATCGCGCCCAGGCCGTTTTGCATGTCCAGCAGCGCGCGCTGCAGGTCGGCCGCCTCGTCACGGCCTTCCACGTGGATGCGCTGAGACAGGTCGCCCCCGGCGATCGCCTGTGCCATCGCGCGGGCCACTTCCAGCGGGCGGCAGATGGACACCATGTTCAGCAGCGTGAGCGGCACCACCACCACCACAGTGATCAGCACCGCCAGGGCGAACAGCCACTTGGTCTGGTCGGTGACGCGGTCCTGGTGCGCAATGGCGCTGTCCACCTCGGCGGCCAGGCGCTTGTCCAGCGCGGCCACCTTCTCGGTGGCGATGTTGAACTGCTCCACCGCCTTGCCGCTCATGCGGTTGGCGATCGTGGCGGTGTCGTAGCCGCCGGCCTCCAGCTGGCGCGCCACGTGTGCGAACTGCTCGCGGTAGGCCACCAGGTGCTTAGCGACGTCCTTCGCCTCGGCCAGGTCCTCGCCCTGCCAGATCTGGCCCAGCGTGGCCGTGACCTTGCTCGCACGGTCCAGCGACGCCAGCCACCGGTCGTGCGCGGCGCGCACCGACTCGGGGCGCTCGTAGTGGATGATCATGTCCTTCTCATGCTGGCGGATCTCACCCATCTCGCTGCGCAGCTGGCCCATCAGCTTCACCGCGGCATGGGGCTGGCTGACGAAGTCCTGGGCCAGCCCGTGGATGCGGAACATGCCCAGCATGCCGGCACCGCCCAGCAGGCCCAACAGGCCCAGTACCACGCCAATGGCGCCGATCATTCGCAGGCGAATCGTGAAGAGCCGCATGAGCGCGTAAATATTCATCACCGTTTCCTTGTCGTGTGCAGCCCCCGGCGGGCCACCCTCCCATGATGTGCGTCACGCAATCCGTCACCCTGTCAGGCGATGGCTTGCGCGTGACTTACGAACGAAGCCGCGCGCCAATATGCAACAAAACGTTGCAGTTTGCCAGAGAAATAAGAATCCTTTTGTCTCGTTTATCCCGCAATCACCCCCGCCAACGCTTGAGCAACAACGCATTCGTCATCACGCTGACCGAACTCAGCGCCATCGCGGCCCCCGCGACCACGGGACTCAGGTAGCCAAGCGCCGCCAGCGGAATACCGGCCACGTTGTATGCAAAGGCCCAAAACAGGTTCTGGCGGATCTTGGCCACCGTGCGCCGCGAGATGTCCAGCGCCGCCGCCACCAGCTGCGGGTCGCCGCGCATCAGCGTGATGCCCGCCGCGTGCATGGCCACGTCGGTGCCATTGCCCATGGCCATGCCCACATCGGCCGCGGCCAGCGCGGGCGCGTCGTTCACGCCGTCGCCCACCATGGCCACGACATGGCCCTGCGCCTTCAACGCATTCACCGCCGCCGCCTTGTCGCCGGGCAGCACCTCGGCCATCACTTCGCCGGCCTCCGGCTGCAGGCCCAGGCGGCGGGCCATGGCCTCGGCCGCACCGCGGTTGTCGCCAGAGATCATCACGCAGCGCACGCCCTGGTCGCGCAGTTGCGCCAGTGCCTCGCGTGCGCCGGGCTTGGGCTCATCGCCAAAGGCCAGCAGCGCGCGCAAGACATAGTGCGCCCCCGCGCTCGGCACTATCGTGTCCTCGCTGCCCCCCAAGGGAGTGCTCGCGGCTTCGGGCGACCGTGCGCCGCTCGGATCCTGCGCGACCCGCTCGGCCACCGCGGACACGGTGGCGCCTTCGGCCTGCAGCGTGGCCGCACGATCGGCCAGCGGGCCCAGGTCCACACCCAGCTCCTGCATCCAGCGCAGGCTGCCAACCAGATAGCTGCGCGCTGCCACCTCGCCCTCGGTGCCGCGGCCGGGCACGGCGCGCACTCCGTCGGGCGCAGGAACAGGCAGGCCACGCTCCTGGGCGGCGCTCACCACGGCGCGTGCGAGCGGGTGCTCACTGCCGCTCTGCACCGCGGCCACAGCCGACAGCAGTGCCGCCTCATCCACCCCCGGTTCCACGTGAAACGCCGTCAGGCGCGGCCGACCCACGGTCAGCGTGCCGGTCTTGTCAAAGGCCACGGTCTGCACGCGGTGGGCGGTTTCCAGCGCCTCGGCATCCTTGATGAGGATGCCGTGCCTGGCCGCCACGCCGGTGCCCGCCATGATGGCCGCCGGCGTCGCCAGTCCCAGCGCACAGGGGCAGGCGATGACCAGCACCGCCACGGCATGGATCAGTGCAGCCTCCACGCCCGCACCCGTCCACAGCCAGCCCAGCAGCGTGACGATGGCAATCGCCAGCACCACCGGCACGAAGACCGCCGACACCTTGTCCACCAGCCGCTGGATGGGCGCCTTGGCCGCCTGTGCATCCTCCACCAGGCGGATGATGCGCGCGAGCACCGTCTCCCCCCCCACGGCCGTCACCTGCATCACGATGCGCCCATCGCCATTGATCGAGCCGCCAGTGAGCGCCCCACCCTCGGGACCATCGGCGCTGCGCGCCACGGGCAGCGGCTCGCCGGTCAGCATGGATTCGTCCACCTGCGTGTGCCCTTCCACCACCGTGCCGTCCACGGGGATGCGCTCGCCCGGGCGCACCACGAGCCGGTCGCCAGTCATCACCTCGGCGATCGGCACGTCCACCTCGCCGTCCCGGCCCAGCAGGTGGGCCACCTCGGGGCGCAGCGCGTGCAGCGCGCGGATGGCCGCCGTAGTCTGGCGCTTGGCGCGCGCTTCCAGCCACTTGCCCAGCAGCACCAGCGTGATCACCACGGCCGATGCCTCGAAGTACAGGTGCGGCGTGTGCCCCGCGCCATGGGTGGATTCGGCCGTGGCCCACAGCCACAGCGACAGGCCGTAGCCCGCGCTGGTGCCGATGGCCACCAGCAGGTCCATGTTGCCCGTGAGCGCCTTGGCGGCATGCCAACCCGCCTTGTAAAAGCGCGCGCCCAGAATGAACTGCACCGGTGTGGCCAGGATGAACTGCACCCACGCCGGCAGCATCCAGTGCAAGCCGAACAGATCGCCCAGCATGGGCAGCACCAGCGGCGCCGACAGCAGCAGCCCCACGGCCACCGGCGTGAAGCCTGCCCAGGGCGACTGCGCGCCCTCCTCACCCGCTTCCTGCTCCTCCACGCTGCGCGGCTCGTAGCCGGCATTGCGCACGGCGCGGCGTGCCAGCGCCTCCATGCCCCCGCCGCTGGCGGCGTCGAACACGATGTGCGCGCGCTCGGTCGCCAGGTTCACCGTGGCGTCCTGCACGCCCGGCACCTTGCGCAGCGCACGTTCCACTCGGCCCACGCAGCTCGCGCAGGTCATGCCGGCAATGCCCAGGTCCAGCGTGCCCGCGGGGGCGTCGCCCGATGCAGCAGGGGAAAGGGAAGCAGAAGTCATGAAAGCCACCTTGGAATCGATACAGGGCGCACCTTAAACCTTGACATGCTGGCAAGGTCAAGCGGCAGGCCGCGCGGGTCCCCGCTTGACTTTGACACCATGTCAGGCTTCATGATGCAGCTGTCGGCCACCCGCTGGCCCGCAACCCATCCACCGCCCTTTGATCGAGAGGACCATCATGCAATACACATTTCAAGTCCAGGGAATGACCTGCGGCCACTGCGAACGTGCCGTGGTGCACGCGGTGCGCCAAGTCGACACCGACGCCCTCGTGAAGGTGGACCTGGCCACCGGCCAGGTCATCGTGGAGAGCGACAAGTCGCGCGAAGCGCTGGCCAACGCCATCCAGGAAGAAGGCTACAAGGTCGCCGCATGAGCACCGCGCCGCGGCGCCCCGCCCACCGCGTGCCCAGCGACGGCGCGGGGCCCGTGGCCGCGCTGGACTGGCCCGTGGCCATCGGCACCGCCGCCGAGCGCGCAGGCGTCTCGGCGCGCATGCTGCGCCACTACGAATCGCTGGGCCTGCTGACCGGCGTGGCACGCACCGACAGCGGCTACCGCCAGTACACCGAGGCCGATGTGCACACCCTGCGCTTCATCCGCCGTGCGCGCGACCTGGGCTTCTCGATGGAGGAGATCGCCACCCTGCTCGGCCTGTGGCAGGACAAGCAGCGCGCCAGCAGCCAGGTCAAACGCATTGCCCAGGCGCACATCGACAACCTGAGCGAGCGCATCGCCGCCATGCAGGCCATGCAGCGCAGCCTGCAGGCGCTGGTGCACTGCTGCCACGGCGACGACCGGCCGGACTGCCCGATCCTGGACGATCTGGCCATGGCCGGCACCCCGAATAGCGGCGCCGCCGAAGTCGCTATTTAATTCATAGCTGTCAGCGCGTGTGAACATGGCGCTGGAGGCCTAAAACACCCCAAACCAACCTGCCGGCCGGGCCACAATGGCCGCCTTGACACACCCTGCAGGAGGCATGCCATGGCACACCCTTTCAAGGTGGGCGACCACGTCAGCTGGAACTCCGAGGCCGGCCGCGTCAGCGGGCGCATCACCGCCGTCCACACCCGCGCGCTGCAGTGGAAGGGCTACACACACCACGCCAGCGCCGAAGAGCCGCAGTACGAGATCCAGAGCGACAAGACCGACCATGTCGCCCTGCACAAAGGCAGCGCGCTGCACCGCCTGGCCCGCTGAGCGGCACACGCAATGGCCGCGCCGCCGCTCTACACCATCGGGCACTCCACGCTGGCGGTGCAGGACTTCATCGCGCTGCTGCAGCGCGAAGGCGTGACACGGGTGATCGACGTGCGCGCCATCCCGCGCTCGCTGCGCCAGCCGCAATTCCACGAGGACCGGCTGCCCGGCGCGCTGGCCGCGCAGGGCATCGCCTACACCCACATGCCGGCGCTGGGCGGGCGCCGCCCCCTGCAGCGCGGCGTGCCGCCCACCACCAACGGCTACTGGGACAACCGCAGCTTCCACAACTACGCCGACTACGCGCTGCAGCCCGCCTTTCGCGCCGCGCTGGCCGCGCTGCGCACGGCCGCGGCACGCGAGCCCTGCGCCATCATGTGCGCCGAGGCCGTGTGGTGGCGCTGCCACCGCCGCATCATCACCGACCACGTGCTGGCCGCCGGCGGCGTGGTGCGCCACATCCTGGGCGCGCGCACCGAGAGTGCGACACTCACCCCGGCCGCACAGGTCCACCCGGACGGTACGGTCACCTATCCACCTCCAACCACCGTATCTGCCCCATGACCCACCGCGAAGTCTTCGTCGTCAGCACCGCACGCACCGCCATCGGCACCTTCGGCGGCAGCCTGAAGGACGTGCCCAACACCCAGCTCGCCACCACCGCCGTGAAGGCCGCCATCGCGCGCGCCGGCATCGCGCCCGACGCCGTGGGCCATGTGGTCATGGGCAACGTGATCCCCACCGACACCAAGGACGCGTACCTGAGCCGCGTGGCGGCGATTGACGCCGGCTGCCCCATCGAGACGCCCGCCTTCAACGTCAACCGGCTGTGCGGCTCGGGCCTGCAGGCCATCGTCAGCGCGGCGCAGGCCATTGGCTATGGCGACTGCGACGTGGCCGTGGGCGGTGGCTCGGAATCCATGAGCCGCGGCCCCTACTTCGACCAGGGCGCGCGCTGGGGCCAGCGCATGGGCGACAGCAAGAGCATCGACTACATGCTCGGCATCCTGCACGACCCCTGGCAGAAGATGCACATGGGCATCACCGCCGAGAACGTGGCCGAGCGCTACCAAATTTCGCGCGAGATGCAGGACCAGCTCGCCCTGGCCAGCCAGCAGCGCGCCGCCGCCGCCATCGCCGCCGGCTACTTCAAGGAACAGATCGTTCCGGTCGAAATCGCCACGCGCAAGGGCACCGTGCTGTTCCAGGAAGACGAACATGTGCGCGCCGCCACCACGCTGGACGTGCTGGCCGGCATGAAGCCCGCGTTCAAGAAGGAAGGCGGCACGGTCACGGCCGGCAACGCCTCGGGCATCAACGACGGCGCTGCCGCCGTGGTGCTGGCTGCGGGTGACCGCGTGGCCGCCCTGGGCCTGAAACCCCTGGCGCGCCTCGTCGGCTATGCGCACGCCGGGGTGGACCCGGCTTACATGGGCATCGGCCCCGTGCCCGCTACGCAGAAGGTGCTGCAGCGCACCGGCCTGAAGGTGCAGGACATGGACGTGATCGAGGCCAACGAGGCCTTCGCCGCCCAGGCCTGCGCCGTGGTGCAGGAGCTGGGCCTGGACCCCGCCAAAGTCAACCCCAACGGCTCGGGTATTTCGCTGGGCCACCCCGTGGGTGCCACGGGCGCCATCATCACCACCAAGGCGATTGCCGAGCTGCACCGCACGGGCGGGCGCTACGCGCTGGTGACCATGTGCATCGGCGGCGGCCAGGGCATCGCGGCGATCTTCGAGCGGGTTTGAGTCGTTCTGGCCTTCAGCGCTTGTCCATCAAGCGTTGCTAGCTCCTGATTGAGTAGCAACCAAACGATCCCGCGCATTCCTCACGGCCGATCAGAACGCCGCCTGCAGCTCTTGGGTGGATCCGACCCTAGGGCTGCATACCCGATTCCCGCGCTTTTCTGAACCGACGCGCGCAGGCTGCGCATCCACGGCGGCACGTCGGACATCATGAGGGGAAGGCTTGCGCGGCCACTACCGGGCCGATGAACCAGCGGGTGCCCACCCACCAGCCACCCGGCGGGACCGGGTGGCTTTTTTTATGCCGCGGCTTCCGGCTTGTAGAACACCTCCACGCTGCCCTTGAGGGTGATGAGCAGCGGCCGGCCCTTGCGGTCCAGTGTCTTGCCGGCAGGCACCTTGATCCAGCCCTCGCTCACGCAGTACTCCTCCACGTCGACACGCTCCTTGCCGTTGAAGCGGATGCCGATGTCCGCCGCCTGCTGGAACACGGCCGCCACATGGTGCGGGCTGCGCGGGTCGATGGCCAGGCGGTCGGGCAGGGGGAGCAGGGCGGAGTCGGTCACAGGGAAAGGTCTCGGAAAGCAGTAAAGGGCCTGCATTGTCCCGCAATCCCGGGGCGGCTGTGGCCTGCATCGCGGTACCACGTCTCCAGAGCTCCTGAAAAAGGAGCTTCTAACGCTGTGTCAGCCTTCGCTTGCGCCGTTTTTGTTCGGCAGTCTTCCCCGGAAGGCCGCCTTGTGGATAAGTCTGCGGAGCGTTCTGGCACAACTGGCCAGTTATGCACAGGTGCGGGGCGCATCTGGGGCTTGTCCCCATTTGCGGTACAGCAGGCGCCTGCGGCCGTCCCCATGCTTTGGCGCAGCGCAAGTGCTTGATCTGTCAAACAAAAACCGGCTTGCCCACAGGCCGGGCCGCCCTCTACTACTACAACTATTCTTTATAAGAACTACAAAGAACAACCCGTGGCAAACCGCAGCGCCGCACAAAACCCCTTTCTCGGCCCCGGATTGAGAAGGCTTCGGCGTAAAAAAAGCGCCTTGTCAGGCGCTTTTTTGGGAAAGAGGGAAGGTTGCGGTCAGCGCAGCAGCGCGTAGCCCACACCGATCGCGGCCAGCAGCCCCACGGCATCGGCCACCAGCGCGCAGGCCAGTGCGTGGCGTGTGTGCTTCACGCCCACGCTGCCGAAGTACACGGCCAGCACGTAGAAGGTGGTCTCGGTGGAGCCCTGCACGATGGCGGCCAGGCGCCCCACGAAGGAATCCACGCCATGGGTTTGCATCACGTCGATCATCAAACCCCGTGCGCCGGCGCCCGAGAGCACCTTCATCAACCCCACGGGCAGGGCCGGCAGGAAGTCGGTGTTCCACCCCAGCGCCGCCACCCCCGCGCCGATGGCCGCCAGCAGCGCATCCATGCACCCCGCGGCGCGGAACACGCCGATGGCCGCCAGGATGGCCACCAGGTACGGAATGATCTGCACCGCCACGCCAAAGCCCTCCTTGGCGCCGTCGATGAAGGCGTCGTACACGTTCACGCGGCGCCAGGCCCCGGCCAGCAGGAACAGCGCCACCACCCCCAGGATCACGCCCGCGCCCGTGGCACCCGCAATCTGGGCGGCTTGCTCTGCGGGCAGTTGCGCCAGGCCCGCCACCGCCGCCGCCAGCACGCCGCCCACGGCCAGCAAAGGCAGCAGCAGGCGCGCGCGCCAGATCGGCAGGCGCTGAAAGAGCGCCACCGCCAGCACGCCCGCCAGCAGCGAGGCGAAGGTGACCAGCAGCGTGGGCAGGAAGATGTCGGCCGCGTTGAATCCCGCGCCCAGGCCCTGCTTCAGCGCCACGCTCTGGCGGATGGCGATGACGGACGTGGGGATCAGCGTCAGCCCCGCCGTGTTCATCACCACGAACATGATCTGCGCGTTGCTGGCCGTGCCCGCCGGTTCGCGGTTGAGCGTCTGCAACTCCTGCATGGCCTTGAGGCCCAGCGGCGTGGCCGCGTTGTCCAACCCCAGCAGGTTGGCGCTGATGTTCATGGTCATCGCGCCCTGGGCGGGGTGGCCGGCGGGCACCCCGGGAAACAGCCGCGTGAGCAGAGGGCCCGCCAGGCGCGCCAGCAGCTCGACCATGCCGGCGCGCTCGCCCACGCGCATCAGGCCCAGCCACAGCGCCATGATGCCGGCCAGGCCCAGCGAGATCTCGAAGCCCGCACGTGCGCCGTCGAACAGCGCCGTCAGCAGGGCCTGGAAGATGCCCGCTTCGCCCAGCAGCCAGCGCACCACGGCGGTGGCGAACGCCACGATGAAAAACCCCGTCCAGACCCAGTTGAGTGCCATGGAACTCGATGGTAGCGGCTGGCCCCGTCCGTGCGCCGTGGCAGACTGCACCCCATGCCGCCCCCCACCCTGCTCGTTGCCGACGACCACCCGCTGTTCCGCGCGGCGCTGATCCAGGTGCTGCATGAGCGCTTTGCGCCGCTGCAGACGCTGGAAGCCGCCAGCGCCGCCACGCTGGGCCAGGCGCTGCAGGACCACCCCGAGGTGGAGCTGGTGCTGCTGGACCTGGCCATGCCCGGCGCGCGGGGCTTCTCGGCCCTGCTGCACGTACGCGGGGAGTACCCGCAGGTGCCGGTGGTGGTGATCTCGTCCAACGACCACCCGCGCGTGATCCGCCGTGCGCAGCAGTTCGGCGCGGCGGGGTTCATCCCCAAGTCGGCCCCGGCCGAGGACATGGGCGCTGCCATCCGGGCCGTGCTGGACGGCGGCAGCTGGTTTCCGCCCATGGCGGCCGAACGCTCCGAGGCCGACGCCGCGCTGGCCGCCAAGCTCGCGCAGCTCACGCCGCAGCAGTTCCGCGTGCTGCTGTGCCTGGCCGATGGCCTGCTCAACAAGCAGATCGCGCACGAGCTGGGCCTGGCCGAGAACACCGTCAAGGTGCATGTGACGGCCATCCTGAAAAAGCTGGAGTGCTACAGCCGCACCCAGGCCGCGGTGCTGGTGAAAAGCCTGGAGACGGAGCCGGAAGCCGCGCCCTGAGCGCAGTACCCTGCCTGCACAAGTTTCAAGCCAAATCGGCCTATAGCGCTTGTATAACAAGCGCAAGAAGCTATTGTTTTCGTAGCATCATCTGGCTGATGAGCGCGCGCAGTGCGGACGGCCGCACGGGCTTGAGCAGGTAGCCCCAGCCGCGCTCGGCCGCCTGGCGGCGCAGGGTGCTGCTGCGCTCGGCCGTCACCAGCACCACCGAGGGTGCCTGGCCCCACACGGTGCACAGCCGGTCGTACAGGTCGGGGCCGTGGAAGGGCCCCATGCGCACGTCCAGCAGCACCAGCTGTGGCGCGTTGCCGGGCGCGGCCAAGTCCAGGGCCGCCTGCGGGCCGCCCGCCAAAGGCACCTCGCAGCCCCAGCGGCGCAGCAATGCGCCGGTGGCCTCGCAACTGGGCGCATCGTCGTCGATGTACCAGGCCGTGGTGCCCTGCAGGGGCTGGTCGCCCTCGGGCGGGGCGGCTGCGCCCGCGGCGGCGGGGCGGGGTGCGGCAGCGGCATCGGCCAGCGGCACGCACACCCAGAACACGCTGCCGCGCCCCAGTTCCGAGCGCAGGCCGATCTCGTGCCCCAGCAGCTTGCCCAGGCGCTCGACGATGGCCAGCCCCAGGCCCGCACCACGGTCGCCATCCTGGCTGTGGCCCTCGCCCAGGCGGCGGAACTCTTCGAAGATCTCGCGCTGCAGGCTCTCGGGAATGCCGGGGCCCTGGTCGTGCACCTCGATACGCAGGTACCGGCCGCGGCGCCGGCAGCCGATCAGCACGCGCCCGCGGGGCGTGTAGCGGATGGCGTTGGACACCAGGTTCTGCAGGATGCGCCGCAGCAGCGCCTCGTCGCTGCGCACCGCGTAGCGCGTGCCCACGGTGCGCAGGCGCAGGCCCCGGCTGGCGGCGATGATGCCGAAGTTGTGCTGCATCACCTGTAGCAGCGGGCCGAGCGCGAAGTCGCGCACATGCACCTCCAGCTGGCCCGATTCCATGCGCGAGATGTCCAGCAGGCTGTTGAGGATGCCGTCCTGCGCGGCCAGCGCGCCGTCGATGCTGTCGGCCACCTGGCGTCCGGCGGCGTCGTGCAGGTGGCCGCGCAGCAGCGAGGCGAACATGCGCGCCGCATTCAGCGGTTGCAGCAGGTCGTGCACCGCGGCGGCCACAAAGCGGGTCTTGTAGCGGTTGGCGGCCTCGGCCTCGCGCCGGGCGGCGTCCAGATCGCGCGTGCGTTCGGCAATGCGCAGCTCCAGCGCATCGGCCAGCGAACGCAGCTCGCGTGCGGCGTTCTTGTAGCTGGTGATGTCGGCATAGCTGGTCACGAAGCCGCCGTCGGGCAGCGGGTTGCCGCGGATCTCCAGCACCGTGCCGTCGCTCTTGGCGCTCTCATGCAGGTGGGGCTTGCCGCTGCGCAGGTGCTGCAGGCGCCGCTGGATGGCGTCCTCGGTGGGCGTGGCGCCCAGCAGGCCGCGGCGCGCGTTGTGGCGGATCAGCGCCTCCACCGGCGTGCCCACGCGCATCAGCTCGGGCGGAAAGCGAAACAGTTCCACGTAGCGCGAGTTCCACGCCACCAGGTTCAGGTCGCGGTCGATGACCACCACGCCCTGGGGCAGGTGCTGCAGGCTGCGCGACAGGCCGGTGTCGGCCTCGCGCGCGGCCTGCACGATGCCGTCCTGCGCGGTGCGCAGCTCCTGGGCATGCTGGCGCAGCACGGTCTCCAGCTCCTGGCGGCTGCGCTGGCGCAGCAGGGCCAGGCGCTGCCGCTGGCGCACGAACAGCACCAGCAGTGCCAGCGCCAGCCACAGGCCCGCGGCCGCGCCGGCCGCCCAGCGGCGGGCCTCGATGGCGCTGTCCGCGTGGTGCAGCAGGTGCAGTTGCCAGCCGGTGCCTGCCAGCTCCTGCGTGTGCCACAGCAGCGGGCCGGGCAAGGGGGGCTCCTGCGCGCGTGCCAGCACCGTGCCTTCGTCCACCCGCCGCTCCACCTGCAGGCCCAGCGGCGCGAGCGGTTGGCCGGTGTACTGGCGCGTGGCCTCCAGCTCCTGGCGCGCCTGGGGCGTGAGGGGTGCCAGCAGCCGGTAGCGCCAGGCGTCGCGGCTGGCGAGGAAGACCACGCCGTGCGCGTCCGAGGCCAGCACCACGTCGGGGCTCTGGCGCCATTCGCGCTCCAGCTCGGTCAGCAGGATCTTGATGGCCACCAGGCCCAGCGTCTGCCCGTCATCACCGCGGATCGCCGTGGACAGGAAGTAGCCCGCCTCCCCCGTAGTCAGGCCGATGCCGTAGAACCGCCCGTGGCCCTGCGCCAGCGCCTGCTGCACGTAGGGGCGGAAGTGGTAGTCCTCTCCCACGTTGTTGGGGGTGTCGCGCCAGTTGCTGGCGGCGATGGCGCGGCCTTGCAGGTTGATGAGCGTGAGTGTGGACGAATGGCTGGCGCCGTTGGCCTGCTCCAGCTTGCGGTTGAGCGCGTCCACCTCGGCGGGCGTGAGCGGGTGGGTCAGCGCGTCCCTCAGTTGCGCGTCCAGCGCCAGCACCTCGGGCAGGGTACGAAAGCGGTCGATGCGCTGCTCCAGCGCCTGGCCGTACAGCGTGAGCTGGCGCCGCACCCCCTGGCTTTCGTCGTGCAGCGCACGGCGCTGCGCGTACTGGCTGGCCAGCAGCATGCACACGGCCATGCCCGCCAGCACGAACAGTGCGACAAGCGCGGTGAGCAGCGGGCGGCGGCGACGTAGCGGCATGGGCGGAGTGTCTCTGGGTTTGGTGTCCGCGGGCGGGGCGGGCGCGGCGTCTAATACCAATAGGTTATCGGCGCGGCGGCGATGCAGGGGTACAACCGCGGACTTCCAAAGATGCGCGGCATTGCACGGCCCTGGCGTGTCTTTTTTTCGACCTCCGGAGACACGCCGCATGCATGCCATTTCCTCTGCCGCCCCCGCGCCGTCGGTGCGGCTTCCGTTCTATCGCCAACTGTATTTCCAGGTGGTGTTCGCCATCATCATCGGCGTGCTGCTGGGCCACTTCCAGCCCGAGTACGGCGCGGCGATGAAGCCGTTCGGCGATGCCTTCATCAAGCTCATCAAGATGATCATCGCGCCGGTGATCTTCCTGACCATCGTCACCGGCATCGCCAGCATGAGCCACCTGAGCGCCGTGGGCCGCGTGTTCGGCAAGGCCATGGCGTACTTCCTCACCTTCTCCACCCTTGCGCTGGTGGTGGGCCTGGTAGTGGCCAACGTGATGCAGCCCGGCACCGGCATGCACATCAACGTGGCCGAGCTGGACCAGACCGCCGTCAAGGGCTACGTGAGCAAGTCGCACGAGATGACGCTCACCGGCTTCGCGCTGGACATCATTCCCAAGACGCTGATCAGCCCCTTCGTGGGCGACAACATCCTGCAGGTGCTGCTGGTGGCCGTGCTGTTCGGCGTGTCGCTGGCCATGGTGGGCGACGCCGGCAAGCCCATCCTGGACTTTCTGGACGGCCTGACCAAGCCCGTGTTCAAGCTGGTGAACATCGTCATGAAGGCCGCGCCCATCGGCGCCTTCGGCGCCATGGCGTTCACCATCGGCAAGTTTGGCCTGGGCTCGCTGGTGAACCTGGCCGAGCTGGTGCTCACCTTCTACATCACCTCGGCGGTGTTCGTGCTGGTGGTGCTGGGCGCGGTGGCACGGGCCTGCGGCTTCTCGGTGCTCAAGCTGATCCGCTACCTGAAGGCCGAGCTGCTGCTGGTGCTGGGCACCTCCTCGTCCGAGTCCGCCCTGCCCTCGCTGATGGAAAAGATGGAAAAGGCCGGCTGCAGCAAGTCCGTGGTGGGCCTGGTGGTGCCCACGGGCTACTCGTTCAACCTGGACGGCACCAACATCTACATGACGCTGGCCGCGCTGTTCATCGCGCAGGCCACCGACACGCACCTCACGCTGGGCCACCAGATCGCGCTACTGCTGGTGGCGATGCTCTCGTCCAAGGGCGCGGCCGGCGTGACCGGCGCGGGTTTCATCACCCTGGCCGCCACCCTGGCCGTGGTGCCCGAGGTGCCGGTGGCTGGCATGGCGCTGATCCTGGGCGTGGACCGCTTCATGAGCGAGTGCCGCTCGCTCACCAACTTCATCGGCAACGCCGTGGCCACGGTGGTGGTGTCGCGCTGGGAAAACGCGCTGGATGCCGACCGCCTGCACCGCGTGCTGGACGGGGAGGCCGAGTTCCTGCCCGAGCCCGAACGGGCGGTGGAACCCGTCGTGCTGGCCCGCCACCGGGCCTGATCCGGCAGCGGCCTTCAAGCCAGGCCCCAAAGCCCATGCACCGGCAACGGCGCGTGGGCTTTTTTTTCGTCAGAACGGCGCGTCGTCGTCGGGGCCGCTGGCCGCGGCATGCAAGGCCCCGGCGGTTGGTGCGGGGGCGGCAGCAGCGCCCCCCAGGCTCGTGCGCCCCTCGCCGCCCAGCGCCGCGATCAGGTCGGGAATCAGCTGCGACAGCTCGCCCGTGGCGATCGCCACGTCGGCATCGAAGCCGCCATCATCCTGCGCCTGGCCCTCAAACACCGTGTCCAGGAACGCCACCTTCTTGAGCTGCAGCCCCTCGGTCAGCACGAAGCTCACGCGGTCGTCCCAGCTCATGGCGAGCTTGGTGGGCAGCTTGCCCGCCTCGATGTGGCCCTGCACTTCCTCGATGTCCAGCGGGTGGCGGGCGTAGCGCACCACGGCCTTGGTCTCGTCGGGCGCCTTCAGCTCGCACTCGCGGTCGATGGAAAAGCCCGCCGGCGGCTCCTGCTCCTTGAGCCACAGCGCCATCGCCGCCTGGGGGCTGGTCTGCGTGTCCAGCAGCGCCAGCGACAGGCCGGGCAGGTG
Organism: Diaphorobacter sp. B2A2W2; assembly: GCF_056730635.1. Taxonomy (NCBI): domain Bacteria; kingdom Pseudomonadati; phylum Pseudomonadota; class Betaproteobacteria; order Burkholderiales; family Comamonadaceae; genus Diaphorobacter; species Diaphorobacter sp. B2A2W2. The sequence continues at coordinate 307,365 of NZ_JBWZOR010000004.1, read as the reverse complement.
CTCCACCAGCAGGCTCACCACCTCGTCGGCACGGCCCTGGGCGCCGGTATCCAGTACCAGCAAATGCGCCTGTGGGTCGATCCATACCCAGGTGCCGCCCTGCTTGGTGAAGGCCATGGGCAGCAGGTCCAGCTTGGCCTCTTCCTTGAGTTCCTTGGTTTCCTTCTTGCCGGGCTTGCGGCCGGTCTGCTGCTCGATCTGCGCGGCCTTTTCCTTCACCTTGCGCGCCAGCACGGTGGCCGGGAGCATCTTGGCTTCCCATTGGAAGCGCAGCATCCAGTGGCCGCCCACGCTCTCGGCCAGCAGCCCATGGGCCTCGCCGCGCGGGGGCACCCAGCCGCTGGACTTTTCCTGCGTGGCGCCGCATTCCTGGAAGGGCGTCTTGGCCAGCGCTTCCTCCAGCTGGGTCAGCTCCACCTGCCACTCGGGGGCAATGCGGTACACGATCATGTTCTTGAACACGGGGAGATTCCTTTTGAAATGCCGGCCCCGCGCCAGGGCTGCACGACTGGCGGGGCGGTGAATGGTCCTGATTTGATAGCTGTCAGCGCTTATTGGATAAGCGCTGGAGGCACTTTTGGCATAAAACGACTGTAGCCGGCAGGGTGGGGCATGCCGGGTGAATAGCAGAACTTTACACAGGCGCAGAATTCGCTCACGGGCGCGTTACACACGCGGCGCACACTGCTTTGCAAGCGCAGGGTGCAGTGTCCCCCATTCGGGTGGACCACCAGGCGCCCATCACTTCCTGTGTGAAGCAAGAAAGGAAACACCATGGCCCGTTTCAAGATCACCCAGCGCCTGGCCGCCACCGCCGTGGCGGCCGCTGTGCTCGCCGGCATGGCTGTGCCCACCCTGGCGCAACCCGGCCCCGGCCCAGCTGCCACCGAGCAAGGCGCATCCCAGGCGCAGCAGCGTCCGCGCCAACGCGCCCTGACGCCCGAGCAGCGCGAGCAGTACATGGCCCAGCGCGCCGAGGCATTCAAGCGCAAGCTGCAGCTCACGCCCGAGCAGGAGCCCGCATGGAACAGCTTCCTGCAGTCCATGAAGCCCGACGCCGACGCACGCAAGGCGCGGCTGGATTGGCAAGGCATGGACCAGCTCACCACGCCCGAGCGCATCGACCGCATGCGCGCGTTGCGCTCCCAGCGCGCGGCCGAGATGGACCGCCGCGGCGACGCCGTCAAGGCCTTCTACGGCACGCTGACGCCGGCGCAGCAAAAGACCTTCGACGCCGAAGGCAAGCGCATGTACCGCCACTGGGGCGGCGACCACCCCATGGGCAAGCGCTGGGGCAAGGACGGTGCGCGGGGCAACTTCCGCGGTGACGGTCGCGGCATGCGCCACCAAGGCCCTGGCCCGGGCACAGGCGCAGCTCCCGGCGCGCCGCTGACGCCGCAGTAAGCCTGCCCAGGGCCGGGTGCGCATCCGCTGCGCCCGGCCGCGGGCTGCGGCTCTGGCCTACAGGGCGGCTGGGCAGTGGGGGGCTACAGTGGTTACATATTCAGGTAACAACAACACCTCGCAACCATGCCTACCATCGCCCGCCGCAGCGCCTTTTTCCGGCGCACCGCCCTTCTCTCCCCGGCGCCTTTTCTCGCAGCTGCCGCTGCGTGCCTCACGGCCACACCAGCCCTGGCGCAGCCGTCAGAGGACCGGGCCTACGCCCCTTCGGTCTACGTGCAGGGCGAATGGGCGCGGCGCCAGACGGATGCCATCACCATCGGTGCCACCCTGCCCTGGGGCACCTGGCGCCGCCCGCTGTGGGGCGGCGAGCTGCGCGGCCATTGGGATGTTTCACTGAGCCGCTGGTCCTTTGACGGCATCGGCGGGCACAACAGCGCCGTGGTGGTGGGCGTGGCGCCCACGCTGCGTCTGCGCCCCGACGAGGGCCGTTCCCCCTGGTTCTGGGAGGCCGGCATCGGTGCCACCGTGGCCAGCCACCGCTACCGCGTGCAGGACCATGAGTTCAGCACCCGCTTCAACTTTGCCTCGCACCTGGGCCTGGGGCGCAATTTCGGCGCACAGCGCCAGCATGAGCTGATGTTGAGCGTGCAGCACGTGTCCAACGCCGGTATCAAGAGCCCGAATCCCGGGGAGAACTTCCTGCAACTGCGCTACGCGTTGCACTTCTGAGCGGCCTGTGGACAAGCCTGGGGATGCGGCGCTGGTCATCTGCGCCTTGTCCACAGCACCCGTCCCACCGGCACAGTTGTACCCATTTCAGGCCGGACTTGACCTGGTGCCGGGACACAGACTTTGCAGTAGCGCAAGTACGCGCCGCCATTCAGAAAAAGCGGCTTGTCCACAAAATGGCGCGGGCTCTACTACTACCACTATGAAGTAATAGACACATTCATGAATAACCGGGGCGATGGCCGCGTGGGTCAGGCCGTCGGCCGGTGTGCTTCATTATTGATAGCTGCCAGCGCTTGCCCATCAAGCGCCAGCAGCCATTTTTCCTAAAAGCCGGGTTATTTGGCCAAGCCAAGCTTTTCGATGATGACCTTTTCGGTCTTCATGGTGTCCAGCGCGTACTGCTTGTAGGTGGCGCTGTCCATGTAGTAGGTGTCCATGTCGAACTTCGCCAGGGACTCCTTGTAGTTGGGCATCTCCATGGCCTTCTTGAAGGCGTCGTGCAGCACCTGGGCGATCTTCGGGTCTGTGCCCTTGGGCACCACTAGGCCGAACGGCGAGGTCTGCACCAGGTTGATGCCCACTTCCTTGAGCGTGGGCACGTTGGGGAAGCGGGCCGAGCGCTTGTCCCCCCAGACCGACAGCACGCGCAGCTTGCCCTGCTCCACGTACGGCGCCCAGCCGGGCGTGTCGGCAATCGACATCACATGCCCGCCCAGCACGGCCTGCAGCGACTCGGAGTTGCCCTTGTAGGGGATGTGGTTCAGCGTCACGCCGGCCTGCAGGGCGATGTTCTCCATCGTCAGGTGCAACGTGGTCAGCGCACCGGGCGTGCCGTAGTTCAGCTTGCCGGGGTTGTTCTTGGCGTAGGCGATGTAGTCCTGCATGGACTTGATGGGCGAGTCCGCGGGCACCACCAGGCCGAAGGCGTAGCCCGCCAGGCCGATCACGTACTGCAGGTCGGTGGCCGGGTTCCAGTTGATCTTCTGCGTGTAGGGCAGGCGGAACACCGGCAGCGGCACCTGTGCGAGCGTATAGCCGTCGGCCGGGGTGCTCTGCATCATCTGCGCGGGCAGCACGCCGCCGGCGCCGGGCTTGTTCTCGATGATCACGGGCTGGCCCAGGATCTTGGAGGCGTTCTCCGCCAGCACGCGGAATGGCACATCGGTCGAGCCGCCGGCGGTGAAGCCGATCAGCACCTTGATCGGGCGGCTGGGAAAGCGCTCGGGTTGCGCCAGCGCGGGGCCGGCCACGCAGCCGGCGGCCAGCAGCAGGGACAGGGTGCGGCGGTTGAGCAAAGCATGGGTCATGGAGGGAGTCCTTGGGTCAATGGCCTCCGGCGCTGCGATCAACCCGCTGTGCAGGCCGTGTGCTGTGGAGGCCTTCAAATAGCGTGGTTTCTCTGTGCGAAATTCATGGAGGCACGGGAGAAGTGGCGTGATTTCAGTATCCCCCTGATGAAAAACCCTTCTCGCTAGGGAAATCCATGAGTCGGTGCAGAAAAGTTGCGATGAAATAATTCCGCTAAGAGAAATTTACCTGGAGAGTGGGAATGGCGCGCACACGGAACATCGACTTCGACGAAGGCGCGGACAGCCGGCGCTTCGTGACCGCGCTGGCCCGGGGGCTGGACGTGCTGGCGTGCTTCCAGGTGGACGAAAAATGGCTCACCAATGCCGAGATCGCCGCGCGCACCGGCCTGCCCAAGCCAACGGTGGTGCGCCTGGCCTACACGCTGTGCGTGCTGGGCTACCTGCGCCATTCGCGCGACAGCGGCAAGTACGCGCTGGGCGACAGCCTGGCGGCACTGGGCATCACCATGGTGTCCAACCTGCGGCTGCGGCGCATTGCACGGCCCTACATGCAGGACTTCGCGGACCGCTACGACATCTCGGTGTCGCTGGGCATCCGCAACGGGCTGTCGGTGCTGTACGTGGAGAACTGCCGCTCGGGCACGCCGCTGTCGCTGGGGCTGGACCTGGGCGCGCGCCTTCCGGTGGCGGAGACGGCCATGGGCCACGCCTTGCTGGCCGTGATGGAGCCGCGCGAGCGCGAGCGGCTGCTGGCCGAGATCCGCCAGGCCGAGGGCGAGCGCTGGCCGCAGTTGCGCCAGGCCATCGAGACCGGGTGTGCCCACTGGCGGGCGCGCGGCTTCACGGTGGTGGTGCGCGACTGGCAGACGGACATCGCGGGCGTGGGCGCCGCCATCCGCCAGCCCGACGGCCGCGTGATCAGCTTCAACGCGGGGGGCTCGGCCAGCAAGTTCCCGCGCGCGCTGCTGGAGCAGGAGATCGGCCCGCAGTTCGCGCGCATGGTCAAGGGGCTGGAGCCGTTCGTGCGCAGCGAGGAAGCGTAAGCTATCGATTAAATAGCTGTTAGCGCTTGCTGGACAAGCGTTACAGGTCAATTGGGCTTAAAGAGGCGGCGTGCGGGCTGCGGCGATGTGGTCGTGCAGCAGTTGCTCTAGCAGATCCAGCGGCAGCGGCCGGCTGAAAAAGTAACCCTGGTACACCGCGCAGCCTGCGTGCGCCAGCCAGTCGCGCTGCGCGCTGGTCTCCACGCCCTCGGCGATCACCTCCAGGCCCAGGCTGGCGGCCAGGCCGATGATGGTGCGCACGATGGCCGCGTCGTTGGGGTCCGTGAGCAGGTCGCGCACGAAGCTCTGGTCGATCTTGAGCTGCCCGAGCGGCATGCGCTTGAGGTAGGCCAGTGACGAGTAGCCAGTGCCGAAGTCGTCTAGCGAAAAGCCCACGCCCAGCGCGCGCAGCGCCGCCATGGTGGCAATGGTGGCGGCCAAGTCTTCCACCAGCAGGCTCTCGGTCAGCTCCAGCTTGAGCTGGGAGGCCGGCGCGCCGGTGGCGGCCAGCACGCCCGCCACGTCGTCCACGAAACCCGCATCCCGGAACTGGCGCGAGCTCACGTTCACTGCCATGGTCAGCGGCGCCAGCGCCGGCACCCGCTGCCAATCGGCCAGCACCGAGCACGCCGTGTGCAGCACCCAGTGCCCCAGCGGCAGCACCAGGCCGGTCTCCTCGGCCAGCGGAATGAACTGCCCGGGCGACACCATGCCGCGCCGCGGGTGCGCCCAGCGCAGCAACGCCTCCACGCCCACGATCGCGCCCCGCGCATTGATCTGCGGCTGGTAGTGCAGCAGAAACTCTTTCTGCGCCAGCGCGTTGCGCAGGTCCGCCTCGAGCGAGGCACGCTCGGCCACGGCATGCTGCATGCTCGGGTTGAAAAAGCGCAGCGTGTTGCGTCCCGCGGTCTTGGCCTGGTACATCGCCAGGTCGGCCTGCTTGAGCAGTTCGCCCACCGTGGTGGGCGCGTGGTTGAACAGCGCGATGCCGATGCTGGGCGTGCTGCGGTACTGGTACCCGGTGAGCGCATAAGGGGCGCTGAGCACGGCGAGGATCTTCTCGCCCACGGCGCCCGCCTGCTCCGCCAGCGTGTCGCTGTGCGCGCTGAGCTGCTCCACCAGCACCACGAATTCGTCGCCGCCCAGGCGCGCCACCGTGTCTGCGCTGCGCACGCAGGTGTTCAGCCGCTGCGCCACGATCTGCAGCAGCTCGTCCCCCTGGTCATGGCCCAGCGTGTCGTTGAGGGTCTTGAAGTTGTCCAGGTCGATGAACAGCAGCGCCCCGCCCTGCTCCAGGCGCTGCGCCTTGGCCAGGGCCTGGTCCACGCGGTCCAGCAGCTGCACGCGGTTGGGCAGGTGGGTGAGCGGGTCGAAGAAGGCCAGGCGCTGGATCTCGCGCTCCTGGTGCTTGCGCGTGCCGATGTCGGCGTTGATCGCGAGGACCGACTCGGGTTCGCCACGGTCGTTGCGCACCAGCGTCCAGCGGCCTTCGGCTTCGAGGGTGCGGCCCGCGCGGTCGCACTGCAGGATCTCGCCGCTCCACACGCCATGCTGCATCACGTGCTGGGTGGCGCGCAGGAAGTCCTCCGGGTTCTGGTACAGCAGCGTGGCGATGGAGCGGCCGAGGACCTCCTCGCGCGACCAGCCGTACATGCGCTCTGCGCCCTCGTTCCAGAACGTGATGCGGTGCTCCAGGTCGCGCACGATGATGGCGTCGCGCGCCTTGTCCAGCAGCGATGCCTGCTGGCGGATGCGCTGGTCGTCCGTCTGGCGCTGCAGTTCCGCGGCCGCGCGCGCGGCGAAGATCTGCAGCGTGTTGCTGACGAACCGGCTGCGCTCCAGCGCCTGGCGGAACACCACGAAGATCATGCCGATGGGCGTGCCGTCGCTGGCCGTGAGCTGCTGGCCCACGTAGCTGCGCGCGCCCGTGCGCGCGAGCACCGGAGCCCGCGGGAATCGCTCGCGCGCACGGTCGCGGATGACCAGCGAGCGCTGGGTCAGCAGCCGCTCGCTCGGCGTGCCTTCCAGTACATATTCGGCATTGGGCTGGGTCACGCCATCGACCACGTGCGACAGCGCCACCGCCCGCCGCGCCTGCCCGGGGGCGGCCGGCAGGAAGCGGCCCACGCAGGCCACCTGGGCGCCCAGCGCCTCGGCCATGTGCTGCGCCAGATGGTCGAAGAACGCCGCGCCCACGCCGGCCGAGACGGCGGTGGCCACCTTGACCAACGTGGCCTGCAGGCGCTGCTGCTCCGCGCGGGCACGCAGGTTCTCGATGCCGAACGCGAGGTCGGCGGCCATGGCCTCCAGCAACTGCGTCTCCTGCACCCCCAGGTGCAGCACCTCGGGCGCATACAGGTACAGCAGGCCGAAGGTGCGCTCGGCGTTGCGCAGCGGCAGGCACACCACGGCGTGAAAGCCCAGCTGGGCCATGCGGTCCGCCAGGTGGCTGAAAGACGGGCTGTGGTGCACGTCGTGCACGATCACCGTGCGGCCGGTGCGCACGCACACGCCTGCCGGGCCGTTACCGCCCGGCTCCTGCGCCGACCAGCTCAGGTGCAGGTGTTCGGTGTAGTCATGGGCTTGGGCGACGCCCGCGTGCGCCACGGGCTCGATGCGCCTGTGCGCATCGTCGCGCGCCATGCCCACCCAGCCCATGCGGTAGCCGCCGATCTCCACGGCCACGCTGCACACGGCGTGCAGTAGATCGGACTCGCTGGTGGCACGCACCAGTGTCTCGCTGCAAGCGCCGCGCATGCGCTTGGCCCGGTTGACGCGCGCCAGCTCGTCCTCGATACGGCAGCGCTCGGTTACGTCGCTGGCCAGCATCTGCCACGCCGGGCGCCCGCCGAAGTCCGTGTCGCCCACGACGACTTCCACGTCCAGGGCGGCGCCGTCCTTGCGTGCGTGGCGCCACAGCCGTGGTGCGGACGCGGGAGACCCGGGTGCATGGGCCTCGCGGCGCAGCATGTCGAGTGCGCAGGTGGCCGCGTCCTGGTTCTCCGCGGACCAGAGCGCGCGCAACTCCATGCCCAGCAGCTCCTGCTCCGCATGGCCGTAGTGGCGGACCATGGCGTGGTTCACCGCCAGCAGACGCAGGCTGTCGCGGTCGCAGACCCACATGGGCTGCGGATGTTCGGCAAAGAGCGTGCGGTACTGCTGCTCGGACGCACGCAGCTGCGCGTCCACGCGCCGCAACTGCAGCATCGCTCCCAGCGATTCGGCCAGGATGCGCAGGTGCAGCAGATGCTGCGCCTCCAGCGCTGCGCCCTGGGGCACCCTCACCTGGAGCAGGCCCGCGAGCAGCGCGCCGCTGCCCAGCGGCATGCTGACCCGCCGGTGGGGGGGCTGCGCACTTCCCACATCCTGCGCGGGGGCGTCCGTGGCTGCCTGTAGGCCCGCGCGTGCGGCTTGCTCCATGCCCTGCCAGGATGCGCAGGCGTCCAGCGGCACGCGGGTGCCGATCGCTGGCAGTGGCGGCGCGCCCACGCTGGCGCGCACGGCCAGCGCATCGTTTTCGCGCAACGCGATCATTGCCCCGACTGCGCCCGTGATCGCGCAGGCGGCTTGGGCGGCCTGCGCCAGGACGTGCTCCAGGGGCAGCTGCAGGTCCGTGATCAGCTGCTGGAGCTGCAGCAGGAGTGCATGCGCCGCCGCCTCGTCGTGCGCCTGCACCGCTGCGGCCGGGCCTCCTGCCTCGGCCGGGTGGGCTGACGGGGTTCCAGTGGAATCGCTGATAGGCATGGCGCGCTGCGTGTCATGCCCACGCGCGGCCGGGATGGCGCTGCGGGGAGGAGCGAGAGGCGGCCCGGGCCATGGCGCGCGTCAGGAGCCGTCCAGGCTGGCGCCGGCCAAGGGGCTCGGCGGTGGCGCGGCGGGGTGTTGGAAGAACATGGCGGACGCTTGTGGCCCGAAAGGCGGGCGGATGTGACTGATGGTACATGGGCGCCCTCCTTCTTTTCGGCCGCGACGGCGCCGGAGCGTGTCAGCCGCGCGTGCGGCGTTCGCGCACGGCCGCAGCCAGCTGCTGCAGTACCGGCACGGTCTGTGCGAAGCTGATGCAAGCGTCGGTGACCGACACGCCGGGTGTGAGCGGCTGGCCGTCCACGATGTCCTGGCGGCCCTCCTGCAGGTGGCTCTCGATCATCACGCCGGTGATCCGCGCATCGCCCGCGGCGATCTGCTGGGCCACGTCCTGCGCCACGTCGATCTGGCGGCGGTGCTGCTTGCTGCTGTTGGCATGCGACAGGTCGATCATCACCTGCGGGCGCTGGCCGGCCTTCTCCAGCAGCGCGCAGGCGGCCTGCACGTCGGCCGCGCCGTAGTTCGGGGCCTTGCCGCCGCGCAGGATCACATGGCAGTCGTGGTTGCCGCGCGTCTCGAAGATCGCCGCCTGCCCCATCTTGGTCATACCCATGAAGGCATGCGGTGCCTGCGCGGCCTGGATGGCGTCGGCCGCCACCTTCACGCCGCCATCCGTGCCGTTCTTGAAGCCCACGGGGCAGGACAGGCCGCTGGCCAGTTGCCGGTGGCTCTGGCTTTCGGTGGTGCGCGCGCCGATGGCGCCCCAGCTCACCAGGTCGCTGATGAACTGCGGCGACAGCAGGTCCAGGAATTCCGTGCCCACGGGCAGGCCCAGCGCCAGCACGTCCAGCAGCAATGCGCGGGCGCGCTCCAGACCTTCGTTGATGGCGAAGCTGCCGTCCAGGTGCGGGTCGTTGATGTAGCCCTTCCAGCCCACGGTGGTGCGGGGCTTCTCGAAGTACACGCGCATCACGATGAGCAGGTCCTGCGCCAGCGCATCCGCCTGCTCCTTCAACAGGCGCGCGTACTCCATGGCCTGGTCATGGTCGTGGATGGAGCACGGCCCCACCACGACGATGAGGCGGTCGTCCTGCCCGTGCAGCACGCGCGAGATGGCCACGCGGCTGCTTTCCACCAGCGTTTGCGCCGCCTCGGGCGCGGGCTGCCATTCCTGCAGCAGCGCGGGCGTGATGAGCGGGCGCACGGCTTTGATGCGCAGGTCGTCGATGCGCGTGGTGTCGTGGGTGGTGAGCGGGGATGCGAGGCGTTCGGTCAGGGTCATGGTGCCCCGATTGTCGCGCTACCCGCGTGAGAGCCTGTCCGGGGAGTCCGGCGCCCTGCCCCGGCGGCAGGTGGCGGTGAAGGAAGGTAACACCGCCTGTGGCCGCCGCAAGCGGCGCCGTGGAACTTCAGGGGCGCCGGAAGCTCGCGAACTGTTGCGACCAGTAGCGCGACTTCAGGTGGTCTAGGCGCACCGTGCCGCCGCTGGACGGCGCATGTACGAAGCGCCCCTCTCCCACGTAAATGCCGGCATGCGTGGGCCGGCCGCGGCCGAACACCACCAGGTCGCCCGTGCGCAGCTCGTCCGCGTCGATGGACTGGCCGAAACCGCTCAACTGGGCCACCGTGCGCGGCGGGGCCACGCCCGCGCGGCTGGTGTACACGTAGCCGATGAGGCCGCTGCAGTCGAAGCCGCTGTCGGGCGTATTGCCGCCGTAGCGGTAGGGCGTGCCCACCAGTCCCAGGGCATGGATGGCGATGTCGCTCGACTGCTCGGGCGACAGGCGGGAATAGGCGGCGTTGCGCGAGGCAGAGGTGGGCGGCGTGGTGCCGCAGCCCACCACCAGCAGGCTGGCCGCGAGCGTCAGGACGGGAAGGGCAAAGGCGCGCATGGGGGTCAAGCGTAGCAGCCGCGGCGCGATGGCGCAGCCAACACCCCGCGCCTAAACGCGCTTTCTCCTACTTTTGCAACGTTTTTTGGGGTCATTTTTTGCACTTTTCTCGCGGCGCCTCGCCGTGGTGCACGCGCGAAGGGTGTGGGGCGCGATTGCAGCGACTGAGCCGCGCAGTACAAAAAATTGTACTAGTACAAACAATACAATGTGTGCATGCCATCGTTGTCTGTAGAAGGAAGCAATGCCAAAGACATTGCGGCAAGCCTTGAATATGCCATGCGCCGCGGTGCTCTGCCAAGCGGCGCTGCCCTGCCCTCGGTGCGCCATCTGGCCGCAGAACTGGGGGTGAATCCCAACACCGTCGCCGCCGCTTATGCGCGGTTGCGCAGCGCGGGCCGCGTGGTCACTGCGGGGCGCCGCGGCACCCGCGTAGCGGGCGAGCCGCCCCGCCCTGCCCCGTCGTTCGCTCCGCCCGAGGGCCTGCGCGACCTGGCCAGCGGCCAGCCCGATCCTGCGCTGCTGCCGCGCCCCCGCGGCGCGGCCTGGGCCGCTGCGCTGGGGCAGCCGGCAGCGGTGCCGCATGCGCCGCAAGCGGTTGCGGAAGCGCTGCTGTCGCAAGCACGCCCCTGGCTGGAGAGCCAGGGCCTGCCTGGCGATGCCGTGGGGGTCTTCTCGGGCGCGCTGGATGCGATCGAGCGCGCCCTGCGTCAGCATGCGCGCCCCGGCGACCGCGTGGCGGTGGAAGACCCGGGCTGGCCACCGCTGCTGGCGCTGCTGCACAGCCTGCGCCTGCAGCCCGTACCCCTGCCCGTGGACGCGCAAGGGCTGTGCGTTCCGGCAGCGGGCGTGTTGGCGCAGTGCTGCGCCGTGGTGGTTACGCCGCGCGCGCACAACCCCACGGGCGTGGCCCTGGGTGCGGCGCGCTGGAAGGCGCTGCGCCGCCAATTGCGGGCCCATCCGCACACGCTGCTGATCCTGGATGACCATTGGGGCCTGCTGAGCCACGCGCCCCTGGCGATGGCCGGGGCCCTGCCGCCGCTGTGGCTGCATGTGCTGAGTGTGAGCAAGGCGTTGGGCGCAGACTGCCGCGTGGCCCTGGCCGCGGGCACGCCGGCGCTGGTGCAGGGCATGTGCGCACACCAGGCGCTGGGGCCGCGCTGGGTCAGCCACTGGTTGCAAGGGCTGGTGGCGCAGTTGTGGCGGCAGGCGGCGCAGGGGCGTGCGCGGGGCTCATGGCGCCATGCCGCGGCCCAATACGCGGCCCGCCGCGCGGCGCTGACGGACGCGCTGCGCGGCCACGGGGTGGCGGCGCCCTGGCTGGAAGGCGAGGGCCTGCACGCCTGGGTTCCCGTGTCCGACGAAGCCGCGGCGGTGCAGGCCCTGGCGGCCGCGGGCTGGGCGGTGCAGGTGGGCGCGCCGCTGCGGCTGCACAGCAGGCCGGGTGTGCGCATCAGCCTGGGCGCCGTGGGCGTGCGCGATATGGGCCGGCTGGCGCGCGACCTGGCAGGGGCGCTGCGGCCTGCGATGCGGGCGGTGTTTTAACGAACGCGAGCGCGCCGCGAATACGGCAGCGCTCCCGTGCTGCACGCCGCCCGTGGGGGGAATGTTGTCAAAGTCCGCTTCTTGAAATCTCGCTTCTTGCGGAGGGAGGCGGTCCTTGGAACTGCCGCCACGTGGTCTGTGGTTGACCTCTCTGCGGGCGACGAGCTAAGGGTTAAGGGCTACCCTGTGGCGGGGCACGCCGCGGCTTGCGGCGCCCGCTCTCCGCTCCAGCAACGCGCGCTGGCAAGACAGACGCTCCTCGCGCAAAGTGCCCCCGCGCGGGTTGGGCGCGCCGTCAATCCAGCGACAGCTCGCGGTGCTCGCCCAGCGGCTTGGGCTGCTCGCCGGTCAACGCGGCGGTGGCCAGTTGGTAGAGCTGGGAGAGCTTGCTGTCCTTCACGTCCCAGTATTCCGCATGCTCGATGCGGACGGCCAGCAGCACCAGATTGGGGTCTGTGGGACCGTCGGGGAACCAGGCCTTGGCCAGCGGCGTCCACAGTGCTTCCTTGCGCGCGGGGTCCTCGATGAAACCGGCCGTGCCCGACAGCGACACGTAGCAGTCTTCGCCCGGGTCGGCGTAGCTCAAATGCACCTGGCTGTCGGCCTGCAGGCGGCTGTGCAACTCGCTGCCGCGCGGGATGAAGAAGAACAGTTGACTCTGCGCATCGATGTCCTTGTTCAGCGTGGTCAGCGGGTGGGCATGCAGCCGGCCGTCGGCTGCGCGGTGGGCGAGCATGGCAAAGCGGATGTCCTTGATGCGGTTCCACAGCGTGGCGTGGGGGGAATCGTCGGGCATGGACATGGGAGAACCTCCGTGGGATGTAGGTGGACGCCACGGCGCGGTGCGTCACGCATGCGCCGGGACGGGCATGCAACGCACTGTAGGGTGCGCTCGGGGTGCGCGGTGTCGGCCCCGGTCACGCCTGGATGTGCGCGCAATCCGACGCGCGGTATGAATGGGAGAAGGATGAAAAATGCCCTGTAGCGCCCGCAACAAGGGCAGGGGGAGCTACCCCATTTGCAACGCCGTTGGCGGCTGTTCGGCTGGCGCGGCCTGGCGGTGGCGCTGCAGCAGCTTGCCGATGGCAGGGCGTGCGCAGCGCTGCAACTGCATCAGCAGCGCGTGGTCCGGCCAGGCCAGGCCGAAGCGTTGGCACAGGTCACGCTGCATACAGGCCAGCAGCGCGGCGGCCATTTCCGCATCGGCCAGCGCGCGGTGGGCGCGCCCGGCGCGCGGCAGGCCGAGGTGGTCCGTGAGGCGGCCCAGGCTGTGGCTGGGCGCATCGGGGTACACGCGGCGCGACAGCAGCACGGTGCAGGCGAACGGATGGGGCGCGGCGAGCCCGGCGTGCTGCAATTCCGCCTGCCAGAACTTGCGGTCGAATGCGGCGTTGTGGGCCACCATGGGCGCGTCGCCCACAAAGCGCGCGGCCTCGCGCATCACTGCGGCGGCATCGGGGGCGGCTTCCACCATGGCATTCGTGATGCCGGTGAGTTGCGTGATGAAGGGCGGGATCCGCACGCCCGTGCGCATCAGGCTCTGGTAGCGGTCCACCACGCGGCCGCCTTCCATGAGCACGATGGCCACCTCGGTGGCGCGTGCACCCTGGGCAGGCATCATGCCGGTGGTTTCGAAATCGATGACGGCGATGGGGGCGGACGGCATGCGGGACGGCAGGAAACCGGCCCCGCGCACCCCGTGCGATAGGCACGGGCCACCGGCACCGGTGCGTAATCGTAGCCGCCACGCACGAAGCGCCGCCGCCCCCAAAAGTGGGGGTGTCGGGCCACGCGGGCCCTGCAGGCCGGGCTCAGCCCGCGCCGCCCTGGTTCTTGCTGCCGCGGCGCGACTGCGCCTGGTTGCCGCTGCCCACCTGGTCCGTGCGGTCGCTGCGGCTGTCGGGCGTGCGACGCGCCTGGTTCAGGGCCGTGGGGAGCTGGTGCCCCTGCTGGTTGTGGTCGTTGGCCACCTTGTCGGTGGCGCCCGAGTTGTCGTTGGTGCGCTTCATGGCGGGCCTTTCAGAGATCGGTCCAATCCACTCTAGGCAGCACGGCAGAACGCGGGCGTCGGCGATGGGCCTGCCCGCCTGTGGGACGCGGGCCGACAGGCGATGTGGGAAGGGGTCAATGGTCCAATCGGGTTCCAGCGCTTATCCAGCAAGCGCCAACAGCTATACCAATAGGAGCAATCGGTCACCCTGCGGCCCGGCGCGCCAGCGTGAACGGCGGCAAGCCCTGCAGCAGCCGCTGGCCGTAGCCGGTGCGCACCAGGCGCTTGTCGTAGCAATACACGTGGGCGCGGTCTTCCTCGGTGCGGATGGCGCGGCCCACCCACTGCGCCAGGCGGATGGCGGTGGCGGGCACCACCAGTTCGCTGAACGGGTCGCGTCCGGCGCCGCGCAGCCATTCGGCGCGGGCCTCGCCCACGGGGTCGTCGGGCGGGGCGAAGGGCAGCTTGGTGATGAAGAGCGATTCGCACAGCCTGCCGGGCAGGTCCAGCCCCTCGCCGAAGGACTGCATGCCGAAGATGATGGACGGCAGGCCCTCGGCCACGCGCTCGCGGTGGCGCGCCAGCAGCTGTGGGCGGGGCAGGGTGTTCTGCACCAGCACGGCGCTGCGCATGGCGGTGGGCAGCATGTCCACGGCCTGGCGCATCTGCTCGCGCGAGGTGAACAGCACCAGCGCGCCAGCCTCGACCAGGGCCAGGTCGGACAGCAGCGCGTCCACCATCTCGGCGGTGAAGGTCTGCGCATCGCGCGGCTCGGCGCGGGTCTCGGTGGCCACCAGCGTGCCCTGCAGCGCGTAGTCGAACGGGCTGGGCACGGCCAGCGTGGTCACGGCTTCGTCGCCGAACAGGCCCGATTCGCGCAGGAAGAAGTCGAACTGCCCGCAACTGGTGAGCGTGGCCGAGGTCAGCACCGCGCCGCGCACGGCGGACCACAGGTGGTTGCGCAACGTATTGCCCGGCAGCACGGGGCTGGCATGCGCGCGCACGACGATGAAGTCGCCCTCGACCTCCAGCGTGAACCACTTGGCGGCCGGCACCGCGCCCTCGGGCGCGTCCTGCAGCAGCAGCTGGGCGGCCGCGTGCACGGCCTCCAGCCGCGGCGCCAGCACGCCGATCTGCGCATACAGCTGCGACAGGCGCCGCGCCTCGTCGGGCTTGTCGCGCATTTCGCTGCGCAGGGCCTTGGAAATGGCGCGCAGGGCGTTCAGGAAGCCCTCGGCGTGGTGCGCGGCCTGGCTGAAGGGCTCCACCAACGCTTCGGGCAGCACACCGCCGGCCACGCGGGCGCGCGTGGGCAGGCTGGATGCGAACTGGCGGCGCCCCGGCACGGGCGCACGCAGTTGCTCGCCATACACGTCCATCACCAGGCGCGCCGCATCCTGCAGCGCGGCGCGCAGGCGCGCGGCGTGATTGGGGATGTCGGCGATGTCCTCGACCTCCACCAGCTGGCCGATGCGCAGCGCGCGGCTGGCCAGGCGGTCGATCCAGGTCAGGCGCGAGAGGTCGGCCTCGCAGGCGAACTGGTCGAGCGCGGTGGCGGGCAGGTGGTGGGCCTCGTCGATCACCAGCAGGCAGTTGTCCAGCTCGGGCAGCAGACGCGCGCCCAGGGACGACAGCAGCAGGTCGTGGTTGGCCACGATGACCTGCGCGGCCACGAGCTGCTTGCGCCGCTCGTAGTAGGTGCACTGGTTGAACACCGGGCAGTGCTTGCCGGTGCAGGAACTGGCCTCGGCCGCCACGGGACTCCAGGCCTCGGGCTCGGGCGGCGTAGCGAGCGTGTCGCGGTCGCCGTCCCATTCGCTGGTCGCCAGCGCGTCGGCCATGCTGGCGTAGAACTTCATGCGCGCCTCGGACTCGTGGCGCGGGCGCTTGCCGCGCTGCTCGGCCTCCTCGTCGGCGAACAGGTCGTCGTCGGGCAGGTCGCCGTCACCGCCCGGGCCGGCCGCGCCGCCGCCGGCCAGGCGCTCCAGCTTGAGCTTGCACACGTAGCGCCCGCGCCCCTTGGCCAGCGCGAACTGGAAGGGTTGCTCCATGCGTGCGGCCAGGGCCGGCAGGTCCTTGTGCACCAGCTGCTCCTGCAGCGCCACGGTGGCGGTGGAGATCAGCACCCGCGTGCCGCGCGCCAGCGCCATCGCGATCGCGGGCACGCTGTAGGCCAGCGACTTGCCCACGCCCGTGCCGGCCTGCACCACGGCAATCGCGCGCAGGGGCAGGGCATCGTCGTCCTCCAGCTTGCCCAGCTGCGCCTGGCTGAAGGTCTGGGCCACCTGCTCGGCCATGCGCCGCTGGCCCTCGCGCACGCGAAAGCCGGCCGTGGACTGGACCACCGCCTCGAACGATTGCAGGGCCTGGGCGGCCCACTCTGTGGAAGACATGGAAGGGAGATCAGGCGCGGGGCCGGCTTTGCGGGGCGTGCCACTGTAAATGCATCCAGGCATGTTAGCCGAAGCGGGCTGGGCGCCGCTCAGGGCCGGCTATACACCCCTGGCCGTGCCCTCCAGGTGATGCGTGGTCGCCCGTGCGCCCAACGCTGATGCCGTCGTCCGCCCCCGGCCTACGCGGAACCGGGCGGGGTCTGCCTAGCATGGGGCGATCTGCCTTGCAGGCAAACGAGAGGTTCCCCATGCCATCCCATCGCGATACCCCGTCCCCTTCCAATGCCCCGGGCGCCGCGCCGCCGTCGCCGGGCGAGCACACCGATGTCCACGAACAGGGCGTGGACCTGCAGACCCCGCCCCAGCAGGAACGCGCCGCCGGCACCCCCGCCGCGCCCAAGCTGCCGCACGAGCGGGACCAGTCCGTCACCATGACCGGCGGCGAGCGCCATCCCGAGGTCGAGCAAGCCCACCGCGACGTGGAACGCGGCCTGCAAGACACCGACCGTGGGCCGCCCGCCGACCGCACCTATCGCAAGCTCAAGGACTCGGAATAGCTATTAAAAAAGTAGCTGTCAGCGCTTGATAGTAAAGCGCTAGCACCTGTTTTTATTGTTCATCCGTGGGAGCGCTGCACAGCTCCACGCGCAGCCGCCGCACCTGCGCACCCGTGTACGTCTGCAAATGCGCCGTGGCCTCTGCGGCCAGCGCATCGGGCGTCGGCGCGGTGAGCAGCAGCAACTCGGGCGCTCCGCCCGGTGTGACGGGTGCCGCCCACGTGCGGCGCCGCACCGTAACGCCGTCGCGCGCCAGCGCCCGTAGCACTGCCGTTTCGCACAGGGCCGCACCGGGTAGCAGGCGCAGCAGGTGCGGCGTCTGCACTTGGGCCATCGGCAGTACGGCGGGGGCGTCGCCCGCGCGGCGGTGGGTGCCCAGTGTGGGCACGCCAGGGCCCGTGGGTGCCGGGGAAGAAACGGCCGGCAGGCGCGCCAGGTCGATCAGGTCCGCCAGCACGGCGCTCGCCGTGGGCTCGCCGCCGGCGCCCGCGCCGCTGAAAAAGGCGCTGCCGGCTGCGTCGCCGCGCACCAGCAGCCCGTTGGTCGCGCCGTCCAGCAGCGCCAGCGGGTGCCGCGCGGGCACCAGGGCCGGGTGCACGCGCAGCTGGATGGCCACGCGGCCCTCGCACTCCTGCTGCTCGGCCACGGCCAGCAGCTTGACGGCGTAGCCCAGTTGCGCGGCCGCGGCCACGTCGCCCCGCTGCAGGTCGCGGATGCCCTCGACGTGCACGGCGTCCAGCCGCACCGGCATGCCGAACGCGTTGGCGGCCAGCAGCGTCAGCTTGTGCGCGGCGTCGGTGCCGTCCACGTCGAAGGCCGGATCGGCCTCGGCATAGCCCAGTGCCTGGGCTTCGGTGAGCGCGGCGGCAAAGCCGAGGCCCGCCGCCTGCATGCGCGTGAGGATGTAGTTGCTGGTGCCGTTGAGCACGCCTGCCAGCGCGGTGATGCGGTTGGCCGCCAGCCCTTCGCGCAGCGCCTTGATCACGGGCACGCTGCCGGCCACGGCCGCTTCATAGGCCAGCACCCGGCCGTGGCGCGCGGCAGTCTGCGCCAGCGCCTCGCCGTGCGTGGCCAGCAGGGCCTTGTTGGCGGTCACCACATGCTTGCCATGCGCCAGGGCGGCCTGCACCCAGTCGCGTGCGGCGCCGGTGCCGCCGGCCAGCTCCAGCACCACGTCCACGCCGGGGTCGGTGGCCAGTTGCAGCGGGTCGGCCAGCAGGCGCACGCCGGGCGCGCCGTCCAGCGCCGCAGCGGCACGCGCAGTGTTGCGCGCGGCGACCGCGACGATCTCGATGGCGCGCCCGGCGCGTGCGTTGATGAGGTCCCGGTTGCGCCGCAGCACCCGCCACACGCCGCTGCCCACGGTGCCGGTGCCGATCATGCCCACGCGCAGGGCAGGGGGCGGGGCCGGGGCGCGGCGCGCACTGGCGTGCACCTCGGGCGAGGGGCTGAGCTGGGGTTCTACGAACATGTCTTTCTCCAAACACGGGCTGCAAAAGCCCACAAAAAAACCCAGCGGCCGGGGCTGGGTTTCGTTCGGAGGGGGAAGAAGACACCAGGGGGCCGCCGGTGCGGCCACCCTGCGCGTGCGCTAGGTCGCCGCGGTGGTCATGGTGGTAATCATTCGTGCGTTCACGCCCGATGCGCAGGCCCGCGCCGCGCCGGTGGCGGGGGTGCGTGGGTCAGAGCAAAGCAGTGTGAACAGCATGCGTGCAGTGTAGCGCAGGTGACGGTGCAGCGTGCTTTACTCTTGTTTTGATAGCTGTTAGCGCTTGATGGACAAGCGCTAGAGGCGGTTTTGGTTTGAATGCCTCGGGATGAGAATCAGCAGCCGACGGCCTGGCCGTCGCGCCGGTGGTCGGAGCCCGCGGCGTAGGCGAAGCCGGTGCCGGGCGTGGCCTCCAGCCGGCGGATGATCTGTGCGCTGCCGAATTCCAGGCTGCCGGGCGCGGCCACCTGCGGGTCGTGGCCCAGGGCGCGCAGGCCGTCGACCACGGCGGCGGGCACGGTGTGCTCCAGCGTCAGCGCGCCCGCGTCGTTGATGCGCCAGCGCGGCGCGTCGGAGCAGGCCTGGGGGTTCAGGCCCTCCACGGCCTCGCGCAGCACCATCTGCACATGGCCCTGGGCCTGCATGTTGCCGCCCATCACGCCAAAGGCCATGTGGGGCTGGCCGCCGCGCGTGACGAACGCGGGAATGATGCTGTGCATGGGCCGCTTACCGCCTGCCACCTGGTTGGGGTGGCCCGGCGTGGTGACGAAGCCCATGCCGCGGTTGTGCAGCGCGATGCCCGTGCCCGGCACCACCACGCCCGAGCCGAAGCCCTTGAAATTGGACTGGATGAACGACACCATGCGCCCCTCGCTGTCGGCCGTGCACAGGTACACCGTGCCGCCGCTGCCGGGCTGGCCGGCGGGGTACTGGCCGGCGCGCTGCGGGTCGATGAGCGCGGCGCGCTGGCGCAGGTAGGCTGGGTCCAGCAGCTGCGCGGGGGTGAGGCGCATGTGGTCCGGGTCGGCCACGTGCGCGTACAGGTCGGCAAAGGCCACGCGCATGGCCTCGATCTCCAGGTGCATGCGCGCGGCCGAGCCCGCTGCGGTGCTGCGGTAGGGCAGATGCTCCAGCAGGCCCAGCGCCATCAGCGCGGCGATGCCCTGGCCGTTGGGCGGGATCTCATGCACCGTGCGGTCGCCAAAGGGCACGCTGATGGGCTGCACCCATTCCACGGCGTGCGCGGCCAGGTCCTCCAGCGCCAGGCCTGCGCCGTGCTGGCGCGCGTAGTCGGCCATGGCCTGCGCCAGCCGGCCGCGGTAGAACGACGCGCCGCGCGTGCGGGCGATGTCCGCCAGCGTGTCCGCCTGGTCGACAAAGCGCCAGATCTCGCCCGCCTGCGGCGCGCGCCCGCCGGGCGTGAAGGCCTCGAAGCCCGGCTGGCCCTTGAGGTCGATGGCCGCTTGCGCCCACTGGCGCGCGATCACCGGGCTGACGGGAAAGCCGTCGCGCGCATGGCGGATGGCGTCGGTGAACAGGTCCTCGAAGGGCAGGGCGCCAAAGCGCTCGGACAGTGCCACCCAGCCCGCCACGCCGCCGGGCGTGGTCACCGTGTCCCAGCCGATGCGCGGCATCTGCGGCAGGTGGGCAAAGCGCTCGGCCGTCCAGGCGCGCGGCGCGCGGCCCGAGGCGTTCAGGCCGTGCAGCGCGGCGCCGTCCCACACCAGCGCGAAGGCGTCGCCGCCAATCCCGTTCATCACCGGCTCCACCACCGTGAGCGTGATGGCCGCGGCCAGGGCTGCGTCGATCGCATTGCCGCCGCGCGCAAACGCCGCCGCGCCGGCCTGCGCGGCCAGCGGCTGGGAGGTGGAGACCACGTTGCGCGCCAGCACGGGCTGGCGGCCGGAGGGGTAGGGGAGTTGCCAAGTCATGGAAGCCGATCTGGAAGGGGAAGGAATGCCGGGTCGATTGTGCCGCCGTGAAGGCGCCGCCCTACTGCGTGGAATTGCGCACCATGCGGATCGCATCGAACGGGCAGCGCAGCGCACACAGCGCGCAGCCGGTGCAACCCGGCGCGTCATGCAGCACCGAGCGTTTGGGGCCGAAGCGCTCCGGTCCCTGCACCTGCAGCGACAGCACATGCGGCGGGCACACGCCCACGCACCAGCCGCAGCCGGTGCAGCGCTGCGGGTCTATCGCGGGCAGGGCCTTGCGGGGGGCGGTCATCGGCGCAGCATGCCACGGCGGGCGCTACAGTGCGGGGCTTATGGCTGAATCCGCTGCTTCCATCACCCGCCACCTGCGCATCCACGGCCTGGTGCAGGGCGTGTACTACCGCAAATCCATGACCGAAGCCGCGCGCCGCCTGGGCGTGCAGGGCTGGGTACGCAACCGCCAGGACGGCACCGTGGAAGCGCTGGCCAGTGGCGCCGCGCCGGCCGTGCAGGCGTTGATCGACTGGGCCCACGAGGGCCCGCCCGCCGCGCGGGTGGAGCGTGTGGAGGTGGGAGAGGCGCCCGCCTGCGACGCCCAAGGGTTTGAGCAGCGCCAGACGGTTTAAGCCAAATCGGCCTCTAGCGCTTATCCAGCAAGCGCTAGCAGCTATGAAAACAGGAGCTTGCCGGCAGCGGCCGTTCCGGCTGGGCGTCAGGCGAGCTGCCGCAGCAATTCCAGGGCGCCGGCCGGCGCCCGCTCCTTGGCGCCGTTGATGAAGTACACGAATACGTCGCGCGGCTGCTCGCCGCCGGTCCAGGCGCGCACGCCGGCGGCCCATTGCGCGATGGCCTCGGGCGTGTAGCCGGTGGGGATGTCGGCTTGGCTGCGCATCAGCCGCAGGTAGGCAAAGTCGGCCTCGGCGTCGGCTATCGCGGGGAATTTCTCGGAGTCCGTGCACACCGGCACGCAGCCGTAGCGGCGTGCCAGGGCGATGAAGGCCGGCGTGGCAAAGCTCTCGTGCCGCACGTCCAGCGCATGGCGCGGGCGGCGCCCATCCACTTCGCGCGGCAGCAGCGCCAGGAAGGCCTCGAAGTCCTCGGGCTCGAACCGCTTGCTGGGCATGAACTGCCAGACGATGGGGCCGAGCTTGCCCTGCAACTGCGCAATGCCGCTGCCCACGAAGCGCGCGATCGCATCACCCGCCGTGGCCAACACCCGGCGGTGCGTCACCAGCCGGTGGGCCTTGAGCGAGAACATGAAGCCGTCCGGCGTTTCGTCGTGCCACTTGGCGAAGGTGGCGGGCCGGAAGGTGCTGTAGAACGTGCCGTTGACCTCGATGGCCGTGAGCTGGCGGCTGGCGTAATGCAGTTCCTTGGCCTGCGCCAGGCCCGGCGGGTAGAAGCTGCCGCGCCAGGGCGCGAAGGTCCAGCCGCCGATGCCGACGCGGATGTGCGGGCGGCCGGTGGCGCTGTCCACGGCAGCGCCGCTCACTGCACCAGCGTGGCGCTGAGCGTGATCTCCGGCACCGCGGCCAGCGCCTTGGACAAGGGGCAGTTGGCCTTGGCGTCGGCGGCCAGCTTCTGGAAGGTGGCCTCGTCCATACCCGGCACCTTGGCCTTCAGCGTGAGCGCGATGCGGTCGATGAGGAAACCCTCGCCCTGCTGGGTCAGACGCACGCTGGCCGTGGTGTCGACGCGCTCGGTGGCGAAGCCGGCCTTGTCCGCCGCGAACGAGAAGGCCATCGTGAAGCAGGCGGCATGCGCCGCGCCCAGGATTTCCTCGGGATTGGTGCCCTTGCGGTCGTCGCCAAAGCGGCTGGCAAAGCCATAGGGGTACTTCTGCAGCGCTTCGGTCTCGGTGCTGATCTGGCCCTGGCCGGCCTTGCCGCCGCCTTCCCAGTGAACGCTGGCCTTCTTCTCGGACATGGGAACCTCCACAGTGTGCAAAGACGCCCATCACACCACGCCGCGCGCGCGGCGCAGGTGGGCGGCCGCTGGCTTGCGGCGTGGGCCGCGTCCTACAGCGTGGTGGTCAGCCGCGGCGCTGCCGCTCGCGCGCGCCGTAGGCGCAGTAGCCGGGCTTGGGGCTTTTCTTCTGTGGATGCAGGCGGCAGGTCTCGGGCCGCTGCTCGTACACCGTGCACAGGCGCGTGGTGGCGTCCAGGAACTGGCAGTCGCCATTGGCGCGCCGCGCCAGGGTGAAGAGGGTGTTCTTGTGGTTGAAGTGGTCGATCAGCCGCGCCTTCTGCAGCCGTTTGGCGATGTGGCGGGGCTCTTCATGCTCGGCCTCGAAGGCGTCCACCAGGCCCAGGCGCACCAGGTCGGACAGGTGCACTTCCAGCGGCATGGTGCAGCAGTTGGCCGCGCAGCTCTCGCACAGGCCCGCGCGGTAGCGGGTCCAGGTGTCGACGCGGTCGACGTCGACGATGGCGATGGGGGATCTCATGGCGCGGGCGTGCAGGGCTTCGGGTCCAGCGGCCGGGCCTGCGCCGCCAGCGCATGCAGCTCGTCGCCCGTGAGACGGTAGCGGATCCATTCGCTCTGCGGGCGTGCGCCCAGGCTGTCGTACAGCGCGATGGAGGGTGTGTTCCAGTCCAGCACGCTCCACTCGAAGCGCCCGCAGTCGTGGTCCACGGCGATGCGGGCCAGTTGCCGCAGCAGCGCCATGCCTGCACCCTTGCCGCGGTGCTCTGGCGAGACGTACAGGTCTTCCAGGTACAGGCCGTGGCGGCCCTGCCAGGTAGAGTAGTTGAAGAAGTACACCGCGAAGCCCACGGCGGTGCCGCCGGCCTCGCAGATCAGGCCGTGCACCTTGGGGTTGGCGCAGAACAGCGTGCGGTGCACGTGCGCGGGCGTGGCCAGCGCCTCATGCTCCGCTTTTTCATAGATCGCCAGTTCCCGCACGAAGTGCAAGATCAGATCGGTGTCGTCAATGGTGGCGGGGCGGATGGTCAAGACGGTCATAACTGCCAACGGCTTTGGTGCAGCAGAAGTTCATTAAAAACGCAATGGTGTGGAGGGCTGCAACCGATGCATTGCTGCCGGTTGCTTTTTGATAGCCATGACCTGCCATGCAGCGGTGGTGTTCTTCACGGTAGACAATAACAACTCAAGCGCTGAAATTCCTCAAAAAATGATCGACTGGGTCCCTGTAGTCTTCATCACGTTCAAGGTGCTCGTCTTCGGCACGTGCATGTTCTTTGCCATCAAATGGCATTACGACCAGGGGAACAAAGGAGCGGACAGGCGCGCGCTGCTGCGCACGAGCGGCAAGGTCGTTGCCGTTTTCATGCTGGCGCTGCTGGCGGTGTTGCTCTTCACCTTCGGCCTTTCCAGGATGCTCGGTATGGATTTGCGCCTTCCGTGAGGGCTGCGACGGGCCTGGTCGTCTGAACTCAATCGCGATCTGGCGCGCCCAGAGGAAATAAGGGCCGGTAGGGCCTTGCCTCGCGCACTGCGCGGGCGAACGAGGGGCGATCGAGCAGACGAGCTCGATAGGCGCGAACATGAGGCAGTGACAGCGAAATCGGATGCGTCCAATCAGCGTAGAACAGTGCAGGGCCGGCAGCGCAGTCCGCGAGGGAAAAGGTTGTGCCGGCGGCCCACTTCTTGTCCGCGAGGTGTGCTTCGAGCCACGTGTAGGCGCGCTCGAGAAGTTCTTGAGCCCGGGTGTGGAAGTACTCGCGCTGCCCCGCATCGCCGGTGAGGGCGGCACTCACCGCGCCTTGCACCGGCGACATCACGTGCAGGTCGAAGAACCGGTCGAGAAAGCGCACCTCCAGGGCGGCCATGGGGTCCGTAGGGAGCAGGCTGATGGGCCCGGGATGCGTGAGTTGCAGATATTCGATGATGATGCTCGTTTCCCTGATCGCGCGATCGCCGTCCACTAGCAGCGGGAACTTCGCCATCGGCCAGCGCCGCAGCCACTCCTGCGCGTTGTGCGGGTGCTCCGCGTCGATGCATCGGAACTCGAAGGGAACATGGTTCTCGTACAGCGCGATCAGCGCCTTCTGTGTGTACGAAGAAAATGGATGGCCGTAGAGAGTGAGCGACATGGACACCGCCTTTGAGTGGTTGCATTTTGCAAGTGGTTTGACTCTATCGGAATCCACTTGCACAATGCAAGTCATTTCTAGGGGTGCGCGTGAAACAGCATGGTCGATCCGGATGCCCGATCAACCTCACGCTCGAGCAGCTGGGTGATCGCTGGAGCCTCATCGTCATCCGTGATGTGATGTTCGGGAACCGGCGTAGCTATGGGGAACTCCTGCAAAACAGCGAGGAAGGCATTGCTTCGAACATTCTTGCGGACAGGTTGAAGCGGCTCACGGCTACTGGGCTCCTGGATCGGCAGAACGACCCGAATCACCGGCAGAAGGGCATCTACAGTTTGACGGAGTCATCCATCCAGCTCGTGCCGCTGCTTGCGCATATGGCTGCATGGGGGCGGCGGCACACGCATCCGAGCAGGGAGTTATCCGTGCGCGCAGAAATCCTGGAAAAAGGCGGGCCTGCGCTGTGGGACGCGTTCATGGCCGAACTGCGTCACCTCCATCTTGGCGCGGCACCCCCGGCGCGCTCCGTGTTCGACGAACTTCAGGCCGCGTACCTGAAAGCGATCCAATCGCGTAAGAAGGCCTGAGGCCTCGAAACCCACAAATCAGACGTCGATGTTGCCCGCGCGCAGCGCGTTGGTCTCGATGAAGTCGCGGCGCGGCTCGACCTCGTCGCCCATGAGCATGGTGAACACGCGATCGGCTTCGATGGCGTCGTCGATCTGCACGCGCAAGAGGCGGCGCACCTCGGGGTCCATGGTGGTTTCCCACAGCTGCTCGGGGTTCATCTCGCCCAGGCCCTTGTAGCGCTGGCGGCTGGTGGTGCGCTCGGCTTCGCTGATCAGCCAGGCCATGGCCTGGCGGAAGTCGCCCACCTTTTCCTCCTTGGCCTTCTCTCCCTCGCCACGCGTGACCTTGGCGCCTTCCTGGATCAGCCCGCGGAAGCTCTCGGCGGCCTGGGCCAGGGCGGCGTAGTCGTCGCCGGCCACGAAGTCCTGCGTGATCAGGCTGCTCTTGATGTTGCCATGGTGGTGGCGGCTGATGCGCAGGATGGGCTTGTCGGTGCGCGGGTCGATCTCGCCCGCCACATCGGCGGGCACGCCGTTGGTGTTGAGCTCGCGCAGCTTGGCCTGCAGCTGCACGGCGCTGGCCTCGGCGTCCTGCAGGGTGTCCAGGTTGAAGACCACGCCGTCGGCCACGGCGCGCAGCGCCTCGGCATCCATGAAGGCGGACAGGCGCGCGATCACCTGCTCGGCATGCTGGTGCGTGCGCGCCAGCTGGGCCAGTTCGTCGCCGGCCAGCGTGCGGGGCTGGTCGCCGCCGGTGGTGATGCTGGCGTGGTTCAGTGCCACGCGCAGTAGGAAGGTGTCCAGCGCCGCGGCGTCTTTCAGGTACAGCTCTTCCTTGCCGTTCTTCACCTTGTACAGCGGTGGCTGGGCGATGTAGATGTGGCCGCGCTCCACCAGCTCGGGCATCTGGCGGTAGAAGAAGGTCAACAGCAGCGTGCGGATGTGGGCGCCGTCCACGTCCGCGTCGGTCATGATGATGATGCGGTGGTAACGCAGTTTGGCCACGTCGAAGTCGTCAGCGCCGCTCTTGCCCGATTCCACGGCGGCCTTGCCGATGCCGGTGCCCAGGGCGGTGATGAGGGTGACGATTTCGTTGCTGGACAGCAGCTTCTCGTAGCGCGCCTTCTCCACGTTCAGGATCTTGCCGCGCAGCGGCAGGATGGCCTGGAACTTGCGATCGCGCCCCTGCTTGGCGGAGCCGCCGGCGGAGTCGCCCTCGACGATGTAGATCTCGCACAGCGCCGGGTCTTTTTCCTGGCAGTCGGCCAGCTTGCCGGGCAGGCCCATGCCGTCCAGCACGCCCTTGCGGCGTGTCATCTCGCGTGCCTTGCGCGCGGCCTCGCGGGCGCGCGCAGCCTCGACGATCTTGCCGCAGAGGATCTTCGCGTCGTTCGGTTTTTCCTCCAGATAGTCGGTGAGCGCCTTGGCGACGATGTCCTCGACCGGCGCGCGCACTTCGGAGCTGACCAGCTTGTCCTTGGTCTGGCTGCTGAACTTGGGTTCGGGCACCTTCACGCTCAGGACGCAGCACAGGCCTTCGCGCATGTCGTCGCCGCTGACCTCGACCTTGGCCTTCTTGGCCAGCTCGTTCTGCTCGATGTACTTGCCGATCACGCGCGTCATCGCCGCGCGCAGGCCGGTCAGGTGCGTGCCGCCATCACGCTGCGGGATGTTGTTGGTGAAGCAGAGGACTTGCTCGTTGTAGCCGTCGTTCCACTGCATGGCCACTTCGACGCCAATCTCGGTGCCGGGGATGCCGCCGTAGGTCTCGGCCGGGCGCGCGCCCGTGGCGTGGAAGGCCGTGGGGTGCAGCACCTTCTTGGTGCCGTTGATGAATTCCACAAAGCCCTTGACGCCACCGGCGCCCGAGAAGTCATCTTCCTTGCCGGTGCGCTCGTCGATCAGGCGGATGCGCACGCCGTTGTTCAGGAAGGACAGTTCGCGCAGGCGCTTGGCCAGGATCTCGTAATGGAAGTCGCTGTTCTCCTTGAAGATCTCGGTGTCGGGCAGGAAGCGCACCTCAGTGCCGCGCTTTTCCGAGGGGCCGATGACCTTCATGGGCGAGACCTCGAAGCCATCCACGATCTCGATGAGACGGTTCTGCACCACGCCCTTGGAGAACTCCAGCTGGTGCGTCTGCCCGTCGCGGCGCACGGTCAGGCGCAGCTTCTTGGACAGCGCGTTCACGCAGGACACGCCCACGCCGTGCAGGCCACCCGAGACCTTGTAGCTGTTCTGGTTGAACTTGCCGCCGGCGTGCAGTTCGGTCAGCGCGATCTCGGCGGCCGAGCGCTTGGGCTCGTGCTTGTCGTCCATCTTCACGCCGGTGGGAATGCCGCGGCCGTTGTCCACCACGCTGATGGAGTTGTCGGTGTGGATGGTGACGACGATGTCGTCGCAGTGGCCGGCCAGGGCCTCGTCGATGGAGTTGTCCACCACCTCGAAGACCAGGTGGTGCAGGCCGGTGCCGTCCGACGTATCGCCGATGTACATGCCCGGACGCTTGCGCACGGCCTCCAGGCCCTCCAGGATCTGGATGGCGCCCTCGCCGTAGCCGTCGCTGCCGGCGACCGATGCGACGGGCTGCTCGGCCGGGGCGGAAATGGGCTGTTCGGGGGCGGGCTGCGATTGCTCTGCGGTCATGAAAGGGCTGCCTTCGGTCCAGGCGCGCCGGCACGGCGTGCCGGCGGCCTTATAGGAATCAAATGTGCCGCTAGCGCCCATCCATCAAGCGCTATCAGCTATCAAAATAATAGTATGTCAGATGCGCATGGGCATCACGACGTACTTGAAATGCTCGTTGTCGGGGATGGTCATCAACGCGGAGCTGTTGCCATCGGCCAGGTCGACCTTCACCATGTCCTGGCCCATGTTGGCCAGGGCGTCGATGAGGTAGCTGACGTTGAAGCCGATCTCGATGGCGTCGCCGCCGTAGTCGATGTCCAGCTCGTCCACCGCCTCTTCCTGCTCGGCGTTGTTCGACGCCACACGCAGCAGGCCGGGTTCGATGTTCAGGCGCACGCCCTTGAACTTGTCGCTGGTCATGATGGCCGTGCGCTGCAGGCTGGCCAGCAGCGGGGCGCGGCCCAGGGTCACGCTGTTGTGGTGGTTCTTGGGAATCACGCGGTTGTAGTCGGGGAACTTGCCCTCCACCAGCTTGGTGACGAACTCCATGCCGCCGAAGCTGAACTTGGCCTGGTTGTTGGCGAACTGCATCTCGATGGCGCCGTCGGCGTCCGACAGCAGACGCTGCAGCTCCAGCACGGTCTTGCGCGGCAGGATGACCTCCTGCTTGGGGACCTCCACGTCCAGCTGCGCGCTGGCGAACGCCAGGCGGTGGCCGTCGGTGGCGACCAGCGAGAGCGTCGTACCCTCGGCCACGAACAGGATGCCGTTCAGGTAGTAGCGGATGTCCTGCACCGCCATGGCGAACGACACCTGCCCCAGAAGGCTCTTCAGGACCTTCTGCGGCACGCTGAAGGCGGGGCCGAAGCTGGCGGCCTCCTGCACCAGCGGGAAGTCCTCGGCCGGCAGCGTCTGCAGTGTGAAGCGGCTCTTGCCGCCCTTCAGGATCAGCTTGGACTGGTTGGACTCCAGGCTCACCGTCTGGTCGGAGGGCATGGTCTTCAGGATGTCGATGAGCTTGCGTGCACCCACCGTGGTGGTGAAGTCGCCCGTGTCGCCGCCCAGCTCGGCCGTGGTGCGGATCTGGATCTCCAGGTCGCTGGTGGTGAGCTGGATGGCATTGCCCGTCTTGCGCAGCAGCACATTGGCCAGGATGGGCAGCGTGTGGCGGCGCTCGACGATGCCGGCAACCGATTGCAGAACGGCGAGAACCTTGTCTTGTGTGGCCTTCAGGACAATCATGTCGTCAACCTTTGGTGGTTTTTGGGGATAGGTGCGCAGACGGCGGCATGGGCAGTGCCCCCTCCCGGGCCGTCCAACGCGCCATTTTGCCCGCGAACGGGCGTGCTTTTGCGGGGGGCGGTCCTTTTCGCTCCATGGGGTGCGTCAACCCTTCAGCGTCTGCTCGAGCACGTGCAGCTGCTGGTTGAGTTCGGTGAGCTGCTGGCGTTCGGCGCCAATCTTGCGCACCGCGTGGAGCACCGTGGTGTGGTCGCGCCCGCCGAACAGCTCGCCGATCTCGGGCAGGCTCTTTTGCGTGAGCTCCTTGGCCAGGTACATGGCGATCTGCCGCGGGCGGGCGATGCTGGCTGGACGCTTCTTGCTGTACATGTCCGCGACCTTGATCTTGTAATAGTCGGCCACGGTTTTCTGAATGTTTTCCACCGAGATCTGCCGGTTCTGTATCGACAGCAGGTCGCGCAGCGCCTCGCGCGCGAGTTGGATGGAAACTTCCTTCTGGTTGAAGCGGCTGTAGGCCAGGATCTTGCGCAGCGCGCCTTCGAGTTCGCGCACGTTGGAGCGCACATTCTTGGCCACGAAGAAGGCCACCTCTTCGGGCATCTCCGACCCTTCGGCGCGCGCCTTGTTGATCAGGATGGCCACGCGCATTTCCAGCTCGGGCGGCTCGATCGCCACCGTCAGCCCAGAGTCGAAGCGCGAGACCAGCCGCTCGTGGATGTTGGCCAGACCCTTGGGATAGGTGTCCGAAGTCATCACGATGTGGCTCTTCTTGGCCAGCAGCGCCTCGAAGGCATTGAAGAATTCTTCCTGCGTGCGGTCCTTGTTGGCAAAGAATTGCACGTCGTCGATCAACAGTAGATCGAGCGAGTGGTAGCGTTCCTTGAAGTCGTCGAAGGTACGGCGCTGGTATGACTTGACCACATCCGAGACGAACTGCTCCGCATGGATGTAGAGAACCTTGGCGTCGGGACGGTCCTGCAGGAGCTTGTTGCCCACGGCATGCACCAGGTGGGTCTTGCCCAAGCCCACGCCGCCATAGATGAACAGCGGGTTGTACAGGTGGCCGGGCGAGCCGGCCACGTGCATCGCCGCCGAGCGCGCCATGCGGTTGGCCGTGCCCTCCACCAACGTCTCGAAGGTCAACACCGGGTTCAGGCGCGTGCGGAAGGCGCCGGCAGGCGCCTCGTCGGCCGTGGGGTGGGCGGACGGTGCATCGCCGGTGGCGGGGGTGTCTGGCGCCGTGGGACGGACGTAAGTCCTGACAACGGATTCCCGCTGAGCAAGCGCTAACTCCAGCGTGACCGGTTGGCCGTACAGACCTTCCAGCAGGGCCGAGATGCGGCCGGCATACTGTGCGCGGATCCAGTCGAGCTTGAAGCGGTTGGCCACCAGCAGGGTGACCTTGGAAAAATCGGGGGCGACCTGGGCCACCAGGGGCTTGATCCAGGTGTTGAACTGCTGTTCCGGGAGGTCCTGCGCCAGCTGCTCGGCACAGGCCTGCCACAGACCCTGGCCGGCGCTGGCGCCGTCGCTGTCGTGGCTGGAGGAGTGAAGTCCCTCGTTCATTTCAGGTGATTCTTGTTGTGGATAGGAGGAACGGTACAAGGCCCGCGATTCTAGCTTGTCAAGGAGTTATCCACAATCTGAGCGAGGCGGTAAGGGGGCATGCGCGGCGATACATGCACCGGACCGCGAAGTAGGCCGAGACGCCCCAGGCATTGCCAGGATTCACCGAGCCTGCAATAATCCGCGGTTTCCCTGAATGGTGTTCAGGGTGATCAAGCCCGGGCGGCTGCTTTTCGCGCATTCCATGCAGGATGCAGCAGGCCCGGCGGGTGCTGCCGATCGAAGCCGCGCCCGTAACTGAACCTTCAAGGATCGAGAACATGAAACGTACTTACCAGCCCTCCAAGACGCGCCGTGCGCGCACCCATGGCTTCCTCGTGCGCATGAAGACGCGCGGCGGCCGTGCCGTCATCAACGCTCGCCGCGCCAAGGGCCGCAAGCGTCTGGCCGTCTGAGGCCGGGCCGCTCGGCTTTCGGCCGCTTACGGGTTTGCACCGCCAGTTCCCTGCCGGGGACGCTGCACCCATGCATCGGCTGAAAACGCGCCCCCAGTTTCAGGCAGCCATGGCGGGAGGCACCGTCTCCCGCACGGCGCACTTCGCATTGCACCGGCTGGGTTTGCCGCCGGTGGCAACCGATGGAGTTCCGCCAGCCACAGGGCCCGATTCCTCGCCGCAGGCGCAGGGATCGCAGGCCCTGTTTCTCGTTGGGGGGCAGGCGGGCGGCGTGTGGCTGGGCGCCATGGTGCCCAAGCGCTGGGCCCGCCGCGCAGTCACGCGCAACACCATCAAGCGCCAGATCTATGCCGTGGCCAGCGGGTTCGAGGCGCGCATGCCCAGCGGCGCGCACGTGGTGCGCCTGCGCATGGGCTTTGATCGCAAGCAGTTCGTGAGCGCCACCTCCGAGGCTTTGAAGCAAGCCGTGCGCGCCGAACTGGAACAGCTCTTTGCCGCGGCCGAACGCCGCAGTAGGGCGGCCGCGACAGGGGCGCGACCATGATGCGCGCGCTGCTCATGGGGCTGGTGCGCGGCTACCGGCTGCTGCTAAGTCCCTGGATCGGGTCGGCCTGTCGCTTCGAGCCCACCTGCTCGGTGTACTCTCTGCAGGCGCTGGAGCAACATGGTGCCGCGGCCGGCAGCTACCTGACCGTGCGCCGCCTGGCGCGCTGCCATCCCTGGTGCGAGGGCGGGCTGGACCCCGTGCCGCAGGAGCTGCCGCGCGGCATGCGCCTGTTTTCACGGCTCACGCCTTCCGACGACACTCCCTCTTCCTCACGTAAGAAGACTTCATGAACGACATCCGCCGCACCATCCTGTGGGTGATCTTTGGCTTTTCCATGGTTCTGCTGTGGGACAAGTGGCAGATCCACAACGGCAACAAGGCCACCTTCTTCCCCACGCCGCCGGCGCAGACGGCCAGCACGCCCGCGGTAGCGGCCTCTGGCGCTGGCGCTGCCGACGTGCCGGTGGCCGCCGCCAGCGCCACGCCGGGCGCGGCGGCGCAGCCGCCCGCAGGCGCCAGCGTGCCGCCTGCCGCCGCCATCCCGCGCAAGCGTGTGACGGTGAGCACCGACGTGCTGCGCCTGAGCTTTGACTCCGAAGGCGGTTCGCTGGTCCACGGAGAGCTGCTGCAATATCCCGAGATGGAGGACAAGACCAAGCCCTTCCTGCTGCTGGACGAGAGCGCTTCGCGTGTCTATGTCGCGCAGACGGGCCTCATCGGCAACGGTGCCGGCGGCGCCTTCCCCACGCACAAGACCCCCATGGCGGTCGTGCCCGGTCCGCGCGAACTGCAGGACGGCCAGAACGAGCTGACCGTGCGCTTCGAGTCGGCCGACATGGGCGGCGTGAAGCTGGTCAAGACCTGGACGCTCAAGCGCGGCGCCTACGACGTGGCCGTGAAGCATGAGGTGGTCAACACGGGCACGGCCCCGGTATCGCCCCAGCTGTACCTGCAGCTGGCGCGCGATGGCAACAAGCCGGCGGGCGAGTCGTCGTTCTACTCCACGTTCACCGGTCCGGCCGTGTACACCGAGGCGAAGAAGTACCACAAGGTGGAGTTCAAGGACATCGAGAACGGCAAGGCCGAGATCGACAAGTCTTCCAGCAACGGCTACGTGGCCATGGTGCAGCACTACTTCGCCACCGCGTGGCTGCTGGGCGACGGCGTGCAGCGCGACAACTTCGTGCGCAAGGTGGACACCAACCTGTACTCGGTGGGCATGATCACGCCGCTGGGCGAGATCGCCCCCGGCCAGTCGAAGGCCGTGGACGCGCGCCTGTTCGCCGGCCCGCAGATCGAGACGCTGCTGGAAAAGCTGGCCCCGGGCCTGGAGCTGGTCAAGGACTATGGCTGGCTCACCATCCTGGCCAAGCCGCTGTACTGGCTGCTGGACCAGTTGCACAAGGTGATCGCCAACTGGGGCTGGTCCATCGTGGCGCTGGTGTTCCTGTTGAAGATCGCGTTCTACTGGCTCAACGCCAAGGCCTACGCCAGCATGGCCAAGATGAAGGCCATCAACCCGCGCATCATGGAAATGCGCGAGCGCCTAAAGGACAAGCCCCAGCAGATGCAGCAGGAGATGATGCGCATCTACCGCGAGGAGAAGGTCAACCCCATGGGCGGCTGCCTGCCCATCATGATCCAGATCCCGGTGTTCATCGCGCTGTACTGGGTGCTGCTGTCCAGCGTGGAGATGCGCAATGCGCCGTGGATCGGCTGGATCAAGGATCTGTCCTCGCCCGACCCGTTCTTCATCCTGCCGCTCCTGATGACGCTCTCGTCGCTGCTGCAGACCGCGCTGAACCCCGCGCCGCCGGACCCGATGCAGGCCAAGATGATGTGGCTGATGCCGCTGATGTTCAGCGTGATGTTCTTCTTCTTCCCGGCCGGCTTGGTGCTGTACTGGCTGACGAACAACATCCTGTCGATCGCGCAGCAGTGGATCATCAACACCCGCATGGGCGTGCCGCCGCAGTTCAACCTGCCCAAGTTCCGCTGACGGAGCGCGGCCTTCCCGGCCGCAATCCCCTGCTCCCCGCAACGGCCGCTCAGCGGCCGTTGTTGTTTTCGGTACGATGATTGCTACTACGTGATCCGGTAGTAACCATCAACACACAGGAGCCAGACGGATGATTCAACGTACCACCTTCAAACTGGGCTTGCTGGGGGCCGCCGTGCTCGTGGCCATGGGCACCGCCCACGCCGCCACCATGCGCTGGGCCGGCGCCAACGACATCCTCACCGTGGACCCCCACGCGCAGAACCACCAGACCACGCACGCCTTCCTGCAGCAGGTGTACGAGAGCCTGGTGCGCTATGACGACAAGTACCAGATCGAGCCCGCGCTGGCCACCAAGTGGACGCAGGTCTCCCCCACACAGGTGCGTTTTGAACTGCGCAAGGGCGTGAAATTCCATGATGGTGCGCCATTCACGGCCGATGACGTGGTGTTCTCGCTCACGCGTGCCGGCACGGCGCCGTCCAACATGATGTCCGCGGTGCAGAGCGTCAAGGAAGTCAAGAAGGTGGACGAGCACACGGTGGACGTGTTTCTCAAGGGCCCCAATCCCATCCTGCTGCGCGAGCTGACCGAGGCGCGCATCATGAACAAGGCCTGGGCCGAGAAGCACAACTCTGTGAAGTCGCAAGACTACGCGGGCAAGGAAGAGAACTACGCCTCGCGCAACGCCAACGGCACAGGCCCCTTCGTCATGGTGGGCTGGCAGCCGGACGTGAAGGTCACGCTCAAGAAGAACCCCAACTGGTGGGACAAGCCCAAGGGCAACATCGACGAGGTGGTGTTCACCCCCATCAAGTCGGCCGCCACGCGCTCGGCCGCGCTGATCTCGGGGCAGGTGGACTTCGTGGTCGACCCGCCGCCGCAGGACCTGGCGCGCATGAAGGCCAACCCCGACATCAAGCTCATCGAAGGGGCCGAGAACCGCACCATCTACCTGGGCCTGGACCAGTTCCGCGACGAGCTGCCCGGCGCGGGCACGGCTGGCAAGAACCCGCTCAAGGACAAGCGCGTGCGCCAGGCGCTGTACCAGGCCATCGACTCTGCGGGCCTGCACAGCCGCACCATGCGCAACCTGTCGGTGCCTGCGGGCACCATGATCGCTCCCATGGTGCATGGCTGGACCAAGCAACTGGACGAGCGTGCCGCCAAGTACGACGTGGAGGCCGCCAAGAAGCTGCTGGCCGACGCCGGCTACCCGAACGGCTTCTCGCTCAAGCTCGACTGCCCGAATGACCGGTACGTGAATGACGAGGCCATCTGCCAGGCCGTCACCGCCATGTGGACACGCATCGGCGTCAAGACCAACCTGCAAACCGCGCCCATGGCGCAGTTCGTCACCCGCGTGATGAACAACGACGTGAGCGCCTACCTGTTCGGCTGGGGCGTGGCCACGTTCGACGCGCTGTATTCGCTGGACTCGCTGATGTCCACCAAGGACGGCAAGACCTCGGCTGGCGTCTACAACGGCGGGCGCTTTTCCGACGCCAAACTCGACGGCATGATCCAGCAGATCAAGGTCGAGATGGATGCCCCCAAGCGCGACGCGCTGATCAACGACGCGCTCAAGCTGGTCAAGGACGAGTACTACTACCTGCCGCTGCACCACCAGATCCGCCCCTGGGCGATGCGCAAGAACGTGGACACGCCGCATCGCGCGGACGATCGCCCCATGCCCGCGTGGACGACCATCAAGTGATCGCGGCAGGCCGAAGGCCTTAAAAACGATAGCTGCCAGCGCTTGGCTAAAAAGGTTTTCAGATACAAAAACCCCTGAAACCGACGTTGGACAAGCGCAAGCAGCTATCAAATATGCGTGACCCACGCCCCAGGCCCGCCCCGCGCGGGCCTTCTTCATGGCGCCGGGCGGGGCGCGGCTATCATGCGCTGCCCCTCTCCACCGCACCTGAAAGCCCATGCTGCCGCGCCATTCCGACCCCATCGTTGCCATTGCCACCGCGCCGGGGCGCGGCGCGGTCGGCATCGTGCGGGTCTCGGGCAAGCAGATCGGTGCACTGGTGCAAGCGCTGTGCGGCCGCGCGCTCAAGCCGCGCGAGGCCACCTACCTGCCGTTTCGGGATGCTGCGGGCCAGGCCATCGACCAGGGGCTGGCGCTGTACTTTCCCGCGCCGCACAGCTACACCGGCGAGGACGTGCTGGAGCTGCAGGCCCATGGCGGCCCCGTGGTGCTGCAGCTGCTGCTGGCGCGCTGCCTGCAGGCGGCCGCGGGCGGGGTGCTGGACCGCCTGCGGCTGGCCGAGCCCGGCGAGTTCACCGAGCGAGCCTTCCTCAACAACAAGATCGACCTGGCCCAGGCCGAGGCGATCGCCGACCTGATCGACGCCAGCACCGAGGCGGCCGCGCGGGGCGCCAGCCGTTCGCTGTCGGGCGACTTCTCGCGCGAGATCCACACGCTGCGCGACGCGCTGGTCCACCTGCGCATGCTGGTGGAGGCGACGCTGGACTTTCCTGAGGAGGAAATCGACTTCCTGCGCAAGGCAGACGCGCGCGGGCAGCTATCGAATTTGCAGCAATCGCTGGTCCGCGTGATGCAGCGTGCCAGCCAGGGCGCGTTGCTGCGCGAAGGTATCAAGGTGGTGATCGCAGGGCAGCCCAACGCGGGCAAGAGCTCGCTGCTGAACGCGCTGGCAGGGGCGGAACTCGCCATCGTCACGCCGATCGCCGGCACCACGCGCGACAAGGTGCAGCAGACCATCCAGATCGAGGGCGTGCCACTGCACGTGATCGACACGGCGGGCCTGCGCGAAAGTGACGACGAGGTCGAGCGCATCGGCATCGCCCGCGCCTGGGACGAGATCGCGGGCGCCGACGCGGTGCTGTTCCTGCACGACCTCACGCGCTGGGGCAGTGCGCAGTACCAGGACGACGACGCCGCCATTGCGCACACGCTCTCCAACCGGCTGCCCGCGGGCGTGCCGGTGGTCGACGTCTGGAACAAGGCCGACGCCGCCCCGCAGGCGGCGGCGCCTGCGCGCGAGGGTGAGAGCCAGGCGGTGCTGCTGTCCGCGCGCACCGGCCAGGGGCTGGATACGCTGCGGCGGCAATTGCTGCAAATCGCGGGTTGGCAGTCGGCTGCGGAGGGCGTGTACATCGCCCGCGCGCGCCACATCGAAGCCTTGCGCGCCGTGGACGCCCACCTCATGGAGGCGGCCGCGCAACTGGAAAGCGACGGGCCGGCGCTGGACCTGCTGGCCGAGGAGCTGCGCCTGGCGCAAAACGCCCTCAACACCATCACGGGCGAGTTCACGTCCGACGATCTGCTCGGTGTCATCTTCTCCAGCTTCTGCATCGGCAAATAGCCGGCGCGGCGGGCGCGCAACGCCATGTGTAAGTAAGGGTAATGAGTGCTTGTGCAGATGACGGCGGCGCGTTACCGTTCGCGCCCGATGAATGCCATCACCGCTCCCTCCTCCAAAGTCGACCTTTCGGGTCTGATCCAGGCCATCACCCACGCGACGGCGGACGACAGCATGAACAACGTGCTCACCGCCGAGCAGTGGGATTGGCTGTCCGCCTACCTGTTGCCCATCAGCATCCCCTCGGGACAGGTGCTGTTTGCCAAGGGCACCAACGACCGCACCTTGTACCTGGTGGAAAGCGGCTCGCTCAGCGTGCACTTCGAGGACGAGAAGCAGCGGCTGCGCCTGGCCATCGTCGGCCCCGGCTCGATGGTGGGCGAGGGGGCGTTTTTTTCCCATCAGCCCCGCAGCGCCACGGTGCAGGCGGGCGCACCGAGCAAGCTGTGGAGCCTGCCGGCTCTGCGCTTTACGGAACTTTGCAATCGCCAACCGGCGGTAGCGCTGCACTTGGCGATGGCGGCCGGCGCCGTGCTGGCCAAGCGCCTGGGCAACCGCCGCCGCCGCATCGCGGCCACCTGAGCGCGGCGCGCGAGCGCCACGCTTTGTGACCACAGCGCCCATCGCGGCGCGGCCGATCCTGCAACTGTCACGCCTCGGCCGAGGCGCGCGCAGTACACTTGCCGACGTTTTTTAAGCGCTTCTTCGCGAAGGCAAGCATGTCATTGTTCAGCTGGTTCACCCGCAAATCCAAGCCTCCGGTCGCGCGTGCGCGCCCGGCACCCGCCGCTGCTGCCCAGACCAACGGCGCGGCCCCGGCGCGCGCAGGCAAACCCCTGCTGGAGCCCCAACCCGCCGCGGCCCCCGAGCCCGCCACAGGCCGCAAGAACGAACGCATGGAGCGCCGCGAGCTGCTGTACACCGTGGTGCGTGACGCCATGGTGCGTGCCGGCGTGCTGTCGGCGGGGTACAAGTTCAAGGTGCTGTCGCTGGACCAGCGTGGGGCGCAGTTCCTGGTGATGATGGACTTGGCGCCGGAGTATGGGCGGGACATGGCGCGGCTGGGCGAGATCGAAACCCTGGTGACGCAGACCGCTCGTTCTCGTTTCGACATCCTGGTGACTGCCGTGTATTGGCGCACCAACGACCAGATCAGCACGGGCGTGCAGGTGCGCACCCCGGCCGCCCAGGCGCCCGCGCCGCAGGCTTCTGCCACCCCCGCATCGCCCATCATTTCCGGGACGCCCCGGCCCGCCGCTGCCGCGTCGCAAGGAGCGGCACTACCCTCGCGTCCAGCGCCGCTGGTGCCACCCGCGCCCGCGCGCGCGGCGCCGCGGTTCGAGCCCATCGAGGCCGACGAGGTGGCGGCGTTCAAACAGGCGCTCACCAGCGCTGTGGCGCGTGCGCCCGCGGCCGCGCCGGCTCTGGGTGTTACCACGCGCAGCGGCCCGCTGCTGCCGCCAAGCCCCGCGCCCACGGGGTTCGAGGACACTGTCATGCCGGGGCAGGACGGCCGGTCGTCCGACCTCAGCTCCACGCAATACGGCGACCTGCGCTGAAGAACCGGCTGCGGGGACTGCAGCAGCCCAGCGGTCTAGTGGCCGCTGAAGTCCACCAGCGTGTACAGCGGCAGTCCGCTGGCACGCAGGCGTTCCGAGCCGCCGAGTTCTGGCAAATCCACGATGGCGGCGCCTTCCATGACGGTCGCGCCCAGTTTTTCCAGCAGTTTCTTGCCGGCCATCATCGTGCCGCCGGTGGCGATCAGGTCGTCGATCAGCAGCACCCGGTCGCCGGGCTGGACCGCGTCCGCGTGCAGTTCCACGGTCGCGCTGCCGTACTCGAGTTCGTAGGTTTCCTCGACGGTGGTGAAAGGCAGCTTGCCTTTCTTGCGGATGGGAACGAAGCCCACATTCAACTCATAGGCCACCACCGCGCCCAGGATGAAGCCGCGGGCGTCCAGTCCGGCCACCACATCGGGGCGCAGCGCGCGGTCCATGTAGCGGTGCACGAAGGCGTCGATCAGAACGCGGAACACTTTGGGGTTTTGCAGCAGGGGCGTGATGTCGCGGAACTGCACCCCCGGCGCCGGCCAGTCAGGGACGGTGCGGATGTGCTGGCGCAGGTAGTCGTTGACGCTAAGGGCTGTCATGGGTGGGGCAAAAGAGAGAACGATTCGGATGTGCAGACCCTGCCGGGCACCGCCAGGGCGCACAGTGTAATCAGCCGCGCAGCAGCTTCTCCTCTGCCAGGCCCAGGGCGGTGGGATGGCCGGACAGCACCAGCGTGTCGCCTTCGGCCAGGGGCGTGCGGTCGTCGGGCGGGGACATGGCGCCGCTGGCGCGACGCACGTTGACCAGACGCACGCCGATGCCATGCAGGGGCAGGTCGGCCAGCGGCTTACCCACCACGGCGGCGCCCGCGGGCAGGGACAGGGAGTACAGCCGCTCCTGGTCGCGTTCGGACGGCGTGTCGTCGTCCGCCCCGTGGAAGTAGCCGCGCAGCAGGCCGTAACGTGCATCGCGCTGGTCTTGCACCAGGCGCAGCACGCGGCGCATGGGCACGCCCACCAACGCCAGTGCGTGGCTGGCCAGCATCAGCGAGCCCTCGATGGCCTCGGGCACCACCTCGGTGGCGCCGGCCTCCTGCAATTTTTCCAGTTGAGAGTCGTCCTGGGTGCGCACGACCACGGGGAGCTGTGGCGCGTGGGTGCGTGCATGGTGAATCACCTTGAGCGCGGCGGGAGTGTCCAGGTAGGTGACGACCAGGGCGGCCGCACGCGCCAGGCCCGCTGCCTTGAGCGCCTGCAGGCGCGTGGCGTCGCCGAACACGACCGAGTTGCCCGCGGCGGCGGCCTGCCGCACGCGGTCGGGGTCCAGGTCCAGCGCCATGTAGGCGATGCCTTCGCGCTCCAGCATGCGTGCCAGGTTCTGCCCCGAGCGGCCGTAGCCGCAGATCAGCACGTGCCCGCTGGTGTTGATGGCTTGGCGCGCGATGGTGGTCACCTGCAGCGACTGCTGCAGCCAGTCGCTGGCCACCAGCTTCATGACGATGCGGTTGCTGTACTGGATGAGGAATGGCGTAGCCAGCATGGACAGCACCATGGCCGCCAGCACCGGGTTCATCAGTGCGGGCTGCAGCAGGCCGTGGACCTGCATGAGCGACAGCAGCACGAAGCTGAACTCCCCTGCCTGCGCCACGTACAGCGCGGTGCGCAGCGATACGCCCGTTGTCGTTCCCAACCCGCGGGCCAGCGCGACGATGATGGCCGTCTTGATCAGCAGCGGCGCGGCCAGCAACACGAGCACCAGCGACCAACGCTCCACCAGCACGTGCCAGTCGAGCATCATGCCCACCGTGATGAAGAACAACCCCAGCAGCACGTCGTGGAAGGGGCGGATGTCGGTGCCCACCTGGTGCCGGTATTCGGTCTCGGACACCAGCACGCCGGCGATGAAGGCGCCCAGGGCCAGCGAGAGGCCTGCCAGTTCGGTCAGCCAGGCCAGCCCCAGCGTGACCAGCAGCAGGTTGAGCATGAACAGTTCGTCGCTCTTGCGCCGCGCCACCTGCGTGAGCCACCAGCGCATCACGCGCTGGCCGCCAACCAGCAGTACCGCTACGAGTACTGTGGCCTTCAGCAGGGCGACCGCCAGCGCCGTCAGCAGTTGCTCGGGCTCGGACCCCAGCGCAGGCACCAGCACCAGCAGGGGCACCACGGCCAAATCCTGGAACAGCAGGATACCCAGCACCCTGCGCCCATGCTCGCTCTCCAGCTCGCCGCGCTCGGACATCAGCTTCACGACGATCGCTGTACTGCTCATTGCCAGCGTTCCGCCCAGCGCCAGTGCGGTCTGCCAGCCCATGTCCCACACGCCGCCGGTCAGCCGTGCCAGCAGCAGCAACCATGCGGAGAAGGCCGCCATGCACGCCAGCACCTGCAGCAGGCCGAGGCCGAACACATGGCGGCGCATGGCACGCAGCTTGGGCAGGTTGAATTCCAGGCCGATGGTGAACATGAGGAACACCACTCCGAATTCGCCCAGGTGGCGCACGCCTTCGGAGTTCTGCGTCAAGGCCAGGGCATGCGGGCCGATGAGGATGCCCGCCGCCAGATAGCCCATCATCGGCGGCAACCGCAGGCTGCGGCATGCCACCACGCCCAGCACGGCGGCCAGCAGGTAAAGCAGGGTCAGGGCGAGAGAGGACATGTTTCATCGTAGCCGAGCCGCAGGTGGGCCGACCGATAGAATTCATCCATGCCTGTCGCTCCTGCCGCTTCCTCGTCTTTCAATGCCGAACAGGCCCTGCGCCTGGGACGCGAGACCGTCCGCACGGAGGCCGAGGCGCTGCATGCCATGGGCGAACGCCTGGGCGGCGGCTTCGTGCAGGTGGTGCAGCGCGTGTTGGCAACCACGGGCCGCGTGGTGGTCATGGGCATGGGCAAGAGCGGCCACGTGGGGCGCAAGATCGCCGCTACGTTGGCCTCCACCGGCACGCCCGCGTTCTTCGTGCACCCTGCCGAGGCCAGCCATGGCGACCTGGGCATGGTGACCAACGGCGACTTGGTGCTGGCGCTCTCCAACAGCGGCGAAAGCAGCGAGATCACCGTGCTGCTACCGGTGCTCAAGCGCCTGGGCGTCCCGCTGATCGCGATGACGGGCGGGCTGCAGTCCACCCTGGCGCGCCACGCGGACCTGGTGCTGGACTGCAGCGTGCAGCGCGAGGCCTGCCCGCTGAACCTGGCGCCTACCACTAGCACCACGGCGCAGCTGGCCATGGGCGACGCGCTGGCGGTGGCGCTGCTCGACGCGCGCGGCTTTCGCCCCGAGGATTTCGCGCGGTCGCACCCCGGCGGTGCGCTGGGCCGCAAGCTGCTGACGCATGTGCGTGACGTCATGCGCGCGGGCGCAGACGTGCCGCATGTACCGCCCCATGCCAATTTCAGCACCCTGATGCGCGAGATGAGCGCCAAGGGCGTGGGCGCCACCGCGGTGGTAGACGATGCGGGCCGGCCCGTGGGTATCTTCACGGACGGCGACCTGCGCCGGCGCATCGAGGCCGGCGTGGACCTGCGCGAGACGCGCGCCCAGGACGTCATGCATGCCAGCCCGCGCACCATTGCAGCCGATGCCCTGGCGGCCGATGCGGCGCAGGCCATGGAGCACCACTCGATCACCAGCGTGCTGGTCACCGACGACGACGGCGTGCTGGTGGGCGTGGTGCACATCGGCGACCTGATGCGAGCCAAGGTGATCTGATGTCCCAGTCCAACGCCACGCCGCTGCCCCCCCTGCAACCGGCCCTGCAGTTCGATCCGCAACTCCTGCTGCTGGCGCAGCCGGTGCGCGTCGCCTTCTTCGACGTGGACGGTGTGTTGACCGACGGCGGCCTGTATTTCTCTGAAGTGGGCGAGACCCTCAAGCGTTTTCATACGCTTGACGGACACGGCATCAAGCTGCTGCAGCAGGCGGGCATCACGCCCGCGGTGGTCACGGGGCGTGATTCACCGGCGCTGCGGCTGCGCCTGAAGGCGCTGGGGGTGATGCATGCGCGTTTCGGCACCGAGGACAAGCGCCCGGCGGCTGAGTCCATCCTGGCCGAGCTGGGCCTGTCGTGGCCGCAGGCCGCCGCCATCGGAGACGACTGGCCCGACCTGCCGGTGATGCGCCGTGTGGCCTTCGCCTGCGCGCCCGCACAGGCCCACATCGAGGCCCGCGCCGTCGCCCACCATGTCACCGCCGCGCCGGGTGGCGCGGGTGCGGCGCGGGAGTTCTGCGACTTGCTGCTGGTCGCCAGTGGCCGTTACGCCGGTCTGTTGGCCGCGCATGCCGTATGACCTCACGCCTACACCTGGCGTGGGAACGCCTGTCGCTCTACCTGCCCGTGCTGCTCATGGGGCTGCTGGCGCTGGGCTCCTGGTGGCTGGTGCGCAACGCGCCGCGGCCGCAGCAGCCGGCGCAGGAGCGCCCCGTGAGCCACGAGCCCGACTACTACATGCGCGACTTCGCGGTCAAAAG
The DNA here is from genome assembly GCF_056730635.1 of Diaphorobacter sp. B2A2W2. Classification (NCBI taxonomy): domain Bacteria; kingdom Pseudomonadati; phylum Pseudomonadota; class Betaproteobacteria; order Burkholderiales; family Comamonadaceae; genus Diaphorobacter; species Diaphorobacter sp. B2A2W2. The sequence continues at coordinate 264,862 of NZ_JBWZOR010000004.1, read as the reverse complement.
CTTTGATGCCACGGGCCGACTGCAGAGCGAGATCCGCGGCACCCTGGCGCGCCATTACGCGGACAACGACACGCTGGAGATCGACCAGGCGCGCATGCGCTCGGTGAACGAGGAGGGGCGCGTCGTTACCGCCCGTGCGAATCGTGCGCTGTCCAACGGGGACGGCAGCGAGGTCCAACTCTACGGCGATGCCATCGTCACGCGCGAGGCGTCTGCCCCCGAAGGCCGCGCTCCAGTGCCGCGGCTAGAGTTCCAGGGGGAGTTCCTGCATGCATGGGTGAATGAAGAGCGCGTGCGCTCCGACCAGCCCGTAACACTCAAGCGCGGCGCCGACACGTTCACCGCCGACAGCATGGACTACGACAACCTGGAGCAGGTCATGCAACTGCGCGGCCGCGTGCGCGGCACGCTGATGCCCGCACCCGTGCGCCGTTGACCGAGATGGCGCGTTCGGCTCCGCAAGACCGCCCGCTGGTGTTGATCACTGGAGCCTCCAGCGGCATCGGCCAGGCGCTGGCCGAGCGCTACCACCGGGCAGGGTGGCGGTTGGCCCTTGTGGCGCGGCGCGTCGATATGATCGAATCTTGGGCTAGGGCAGTAGGGATAAGCGCAAGTAGCTATGAAATATATAGCGCAGATGTAGCGCAGCCTGACAGCGTCATCGCGGCCTGCCACGCTTGTCTGGAGCGCCAAGGGCTTCCCGATGTGGTGGTGGCCAACGCGGGAATCAGCGTCGGGGTGGACACGGCGCAGCGCGGCGACCTCGATGTCATGGCGCAGACCTTTGCGACCAACAACCTGGGCATGGCGGCCACCTTTCATCCGTTCATCGATGCGATGGTCCGCCGCGGCAGCGGCCGGCTGGTGGGAATCGGCAGCGTGGCGGGTATCCGGGGCCTCCCCGGCCATGGAGCTTATTGCGCGAGCAAGGCGGCGGTGATCAGCTACTGCGAGAGCCTGCGGGGGGAGTTGCGCGGCACCGGCGTGCAGGTGGTGACGATCTGCCCGGGCTATGTGGATACGCCGCTGACGCGGGAGAACCGGTATGCCATGCCCTTCCTGTTGCCGCCGCAGGCTTTTGCGGACCGCGCGTTCCGTGCCATTGAGGCGGGGGCGACATACCGGGTGATTCCCTGGCAGATGGGCGTAGTGGCCAAACTACTGCGCATATTGCCGGATGCCTGGTTCGACCGGCTGCTGGCGGGACGGCCACGCAAGCATCGCGCGGGCCAGGGCCGATCTTCCAATCCCTGAGGCTTGGAAGGACAAAAGGCTCCCGAGGGAGCCTTGTGATGGTGGAGCGCGCTTTTACCCGCGCCTGCCAAAATCAATATCCGTTGTTGCCGCCACCGCCGTAGCCGCCACGGCCACCACCGCCGCCGCCACCACGTGGACCGGAGCCGTAGGGACTGCGAAAGCCGCCTTCGCTGCGGCCGCCACCACCGCCGCCGTAGCCGCCACCACCGCCACTGCGGCCGCCGCCGTAGCCGCCACCCCCACCAAAGCCGCCGCCACCGCTGCGGGGGGGGCGCGCTTCCATGGGACGGGCTTCATTCACGACAATGCTGCGGCCGCCGAGGGACTGGCCGTTCATGCCATTGATGGCCTCTTGGGCCTCGGCATCGCTGCCCATTTCCACGAAGCCAAAGCCTTTGGAGCGGCCGGTGTCGCGCTCCATCATGACCTTGGCGCTGGTCACCGCACCGAACTGGCTGAAGGCTTGCTCCAGATCTTGGTCACGCACCGAGTACGGCAGATTGCCGACGTACAGTTTGTTGCCCATTAAGGGACTCCTCAAAAACAATGGAATGAGCGACGGAGTCCCGAACCCGCAGCCAGTTAATCACAATGACGCCCTATGCGCGAAAACTGACGGATCACCGCAACCTCTACGAGGCAATACCCTCGTCAAAACATTATGCGCCAGAACCTTTGTAAAGATGCAAGGGGTTTTCAACGCACGTGTCGTCAATCTGACGCAAAAAAAAGGAGCCCTAAGGCTCCTTTTTTGACTCAGCGGAATATCAATAGCTGGAGCGGCCGCCACCGTAGCCGCCGCCATAACCACCGCCACCGCCGCTGCGGCCACCGCCGTAGCCACCACCGCCACCAAAGCCGCCGCCGCTGCGGGGCGGGCGGGGTTCCATCGGACGGGCTTCGTTGACCACGAGGTCGCGGCCGCCGTAGTTCTGGCCATGCGCGCCCTGGATGGCGGCCTGGGCTTCAGCGTCGCTGCCCATTTCGACAAAGCCGAAACCCTTGGAGCGGCCGGTGTCGCGCTCCATCATGACCTTGGCGCTTTGCACGGCGCCGAATTGGCTGAAGGTCTGCTCCAGATCCTGGTCGCGGAAGGTATAGGGCAGGTTGCCCACGTAGAGTTTGTTGCCCATGATCGGACTCCTAGAAAAAACATGAAATGCGATGGAGCCCGACGCAATCAACAAACCTGTGACGACTTCAAAGACGCGAAACTGACCAGACACCGCAGCGTGCACTTCCGCATGGCAGAACTGCACGGCCATTATCAAGCATTGCCATAACCCCAAAGATGTCGTAATTGCGCGCCTGCAACACTTTCCAGGGTAACTACTGTGTCTAGCTGGGCAAAAAGGTGCCTTCTTCCGCCGGATACAATCCCCCGCTGTCTTTGGGGAGTAGCCTGCCCCGCGCGAGTCCGCTGCGACTGCGACGCGAGAGGATGCATGCATCAACAGACTTGGGGCCCTTGGGCGCCATGGTGCATGGGACCCGCTGCCACAGCGGGTCGGGCGAGACCATTGACCGCGTACCGATCCATCAGGCCGGAGTCGGAGCGTGGTCAATGCTGTCCGATGTACTTCCGGCCGGAAATCTATTACGACCGCCCCATGGAAGCCTTCCTCGTCTCCACCGCCATCGTCACCCTTGCCGAGATGGGTGACAAGACCCAGCTGCTGTCGCTGGTGCTCGCCGCACGCTTTCGCAAGCCCTGGCCCATCGTGCTGGGCATTTTCGTGGCTACGCTGGCCAACCACGCGCTGGCAGGCGCGGTGGGGTCGTGGGTGACCACCGTGCTGGGGCCGCAGGTGCTGCGCTGGGTGCTGGGTCTTTCCTTCATTGCTATGGCGGTGTGGATGCTGATTCCCGACAAGCTGGACGACGACGGTGACGGTGCGGCGCCGCGCTTCGGCGTGTTCGGCACGACGCTGGTGGCGTTCTTCCTGGCCGAGATGGGCGACAAGACGCAGGTCGCCACCGTCATGCTGGCTGCGCAGTACAGCGCCTACTTCTGGGTGGTGGCGGGTACCACGCTGGGCATGATGCTGGCCAATGCGCCCGTGGTCTGGCTGGGGGATCGGCTGGTGAAGAAGGTGCCGATCCGCGTGGTGCATCTGGTGTCTGCGTTGATCTTCCTGGTCTTGGGCCTGCTGGCGCTGTTTGCGGGAGATGCGACGCCTTTGGCATAATGGCCCGCAGACGCGCCGATTTGCACCGCTTGCGGGCGCTTTACAAATCCAGCTAAAGACGTGACCGATCGACACGCCTGCCACCCCAGCACGCACCCGGACCCGGCCTCGTTGTTTAGCGAAGCCGGGTTTTTTCATGTCGTTCATCGCCACACCGCAAACCATGCACTTCGCCGAGCCCCTGCCGCTGCAGTCGGGGGCCTCGATCCGCGACTACACCTTGGCCTACGAGACCTACGGCACGCTCAACGCCGACCGCTCCAACGCCGTACTGGTATGCCATGCGCTCAATGCCTCACACCACGTCGCAGGCAGCTACGCAGGCCAGCCCAGGAGCGAGGGCTGGTGGGACAACATGATTGGGCCGGGCAAGTCTGTCGACACCAACCAGTTCTTCGTCATCGGCGTCAACAACCTGGGCTCGTGCTTCGGGTCCACGGGGCCCATGCACCGCCACCCGGACACGGGCGAGGTCTACGGTGCGGACTTCCCCGTCGTCACAGTGGAGGACTGGGTCGATGCGCAGGCGCGCCTGCTGGACCGCCTGGGCATCACGCAACTGGCGGCGGTAATGGGCGGCAGCCTGGGCGGCATGCAAGCGCTTTCCTGGACGCTGCAGTACCCCGAACGCATGCGTCACGCCGTGGTCGTGGCCAGCGCTCCCAACCTCACGGCCGAGAACATCGCCTTCAACGAAGTGGCGCGCCGGGCCATCGTCACTGACCCGGACTTTCACGGCGGGCACTTCTACCGCCACGGCGTGATCCCCAAGCGCGGGCTGCGCATCGCGCGCATGATCGGCCACATCACCTACCTGAGCGACGACGTGATGAACGAGAAGTTCGGGCGTCAGTTGCGCGAGGGCATGGACCTGAAATACAGCACGCAGGACATCGAGTTCCAGATCGAGAGCTACCTGCGCTACCAGGGCGACAAGTTCAGCGACTATTTCGACGCCAACACCTACCTGCTCATCACGCGCGCGCTCGACTACTTCGACCCCGCGCGCCAGCATGGCGGCAATCTGGCGCAGGCGCTGGCCGTGGCGCGTGCCAAGTTCCTGCTGGTGAGTTTCACCACCGACTGGCGCTTCTCGCCCCAGCGCAGCCGCGAGATCGTGCACGCGCTGCTGGAGAACCGCCGCGACGTGAGCTACGCCGAGATCGACGCCCCGCACGGGCATGATGCGTTCTTGCTTGATGACCCGCGCTACATGAGCGTGGTGCGCTCTTATTTCGATAGTGTTGCCAAGGGGCTGCAGGGAGGACAACCATGAGCGACCACGCCACCATGCAAGCCATTGCGCGCCTGGTGCCCGAAGGCGCGCGCGTGCTCGACCTGGGGTGCGGCGATGGCGCGATGCTGGACTACCTGCAGCGCGAACGCGGCTGCAGCGGCTACGGCATCGAGATCGCCGACGCCAACGTGCTCGCCTGCGTGCGCCGCGGCGTGAACGTGATCCAGCTCAACCTCGACGAGGGGCTGGCGATGTTCGGCGATAACAGCTTCGACGTGGTGCTGCAGATCGATACGCTGCAGCACCTGCGCAATGCCGAGGTGATGCTGCGCGAGACTGCGCGCGTGGGCAAGAGCGGCATCGTCGCCTTCCCCAATTTCGCGCATTGGCCCAACCGCGTGTCGGTGCTGCGCGGGCGCATGCCCGTCACCCGGCGCCTGCCCTACCAGTGGTACGACACGCCCAACATCCGCGTGGGCACGTTCAAGGACTTCGAGGTGCTGGCGCACAAGAACAAGCTGCGCATCCTGGACGCCTTCGGCCTGCAGGACGGGCGCGAGGTGCGCTGGCTGCCCAATGCGCGTGCGGGCACGGCAGTGTTCCGTTTCGAGCACGACTGAGCGCACCGTCCAGCCTGGCGCGCAGGGGACATTTCTCGCCGGCGGGGTTTGTTGCTATTAGAATTGTAGCTGTTGGCGCTTGATGGATAAGCGCTAGAGGCCAAAAATCCTCTGTTCCCGATGCCAGGCCTCTGGGCGGGATGCGTGGTACGTGAGACCGCGTAAGGGATATTGTGAATAGATGTAACGACAGGCCTGCCGTAGATTTCCAGACAGACCGGGACGACCCGGCGCACCCCTTTTTCTGGAGACATGCATGGCCGCCGTTTCGCTTGCCCACCATTCCGTTGCCCGCCGGGTCACGCTGACCGCCCTGGGGCTTGTGGCCCTGGTGCTGGTGGGCGTGGGGCTGGCCCTGGCGGTTCTGACCGAACGCAGCACGCGGGCGCAGCTGGTGCAGAGCATTGGCGGCACCACCCAGGCCGTCGCCCATTCGCTGGATGCGGCGGACAACACCAACCGTGAGCTGGTCCAGGCCACCATGCGCGGCTTTCGCCGCTACTTCGAGGCCACCATGCAACTCGACGAGGGCGCGGGGGAGCTGCGCAGCTTCGGCGCGCTGGTCAACGAGGACTACAGCGCGGTGGACAAGTTCGCCAACGAGACCGGCGGCGTGGCCACGGTGTTTGCGCGCAAGGGCGACGACTTCGTGCGCATCACCACCTCGGTGAAAGATGCGCAAGGCCAGCGCCAGCAGGGCACGCCGCTGGACCGTGCCGATCCTGCCTACGCGGCAGTCGCCAAGGGCGAGCCCTACACCGGCATCACCGTGGTCGCAGGCAAGCCCTACATGGGCCACTACCTGCCGGTCAAGGACACGGCGGGCAAGGTGGTGGCGCTGCTGTTCATCGGCAATGACGTCAGCATCTTCCACGCCATGCTGCAAAAGCAGGTGGAGCAGACACGCTTTTTCGAGCACGGCGGCGTGTACGTGATCAACCCCGGCGCCGGGCTGGAGCAGGCCGGCTTCGTGTACCACCCCACGGCGCGGGGCCAGCGGGTGCTGGAGTCCTTCCCCCAGTCACGGGCCTTCTTCGAGGCGTTGGTGGCTGCGCCAGAGGGCTTCGTGCGCGACGCGGCGGCGGTGTATTCGCCCGGCGCGCAGGACCCTTGGGCGCTGCTGCGCAAGACACAGGGCGGATGGTGGGTGGTTGCCGAGGTGCCGGACGCCGAGGCCATGGCCGGCCAGCGCCACGTCACCTGGGCCGTGTGGGGATTGATGGCATTGGCCGTCGGCTTGCTGGGCGTGGGTCTGTTCGTGATGCTGCGCCGCGGCGTCAGCCAGCCGCTCACCGGGCTCACGCAGGCCATCACGCTCGTCGCGCAGGGCGACCTGACGCAGAGCTTCGAGACCACGCGGCGCGACGAGATCGGCACGCTGGTGCGGGAAGTGGAAGGCATGCGCCTGCGCTACGTGCAGATGCTGCAAGAGGTGCGCACGGCTGTGGACAGCATCGACACCGCCAGCGCCGAGATCGCCAGCGGCAACCAGGACCTGTCGGCACGCACGGAGGCCACTGCCGGCAGCCTGGCGCAGACGGCGCAAAGCATGGACCAGCTCACGGCCACCGTGCGCCAGTCCGCCGATGCGGCCCACCAGGCCAACCAGCTCGCGGCCTCCGCCGCGCAGGTGGCGGCCCGCGGCGGTCAGGTGGTGGGCGAGGTGGTGACCACCATGGACGACATCAACCAGAGCTCGCGCAAGATCGCCGACATCATCGGCGTGATCGACGGCATTGCCTTCCAGACCAACATCCTGGCGCTGAACGCCGCCGTGGAGGCTGCACGCGCCGGCGAACAGGGCCGCGGCTTTGCCGTGGTGGCGGGCGAGGTGCGCAGCCTGGCGGGCCGCAGCGCCGAGGCGGCGCGCGAGATCAAGCAGCTCATCCAGGCCTCGGTGGAGAAGGTGGAGACGGGCGCGCGCCTCGTGCAGGACGCCGGCAGCACCATGGGCGAGATCGTGGGCAGCGTGCAGCGCGTGGGCGACATCATTGGCGAGATCACGGCCGCAGCGTCCGAGCAGGCCGGCGGCATTGGCCAGGTCAACCAGGCCGTGGGCCAGCTGGACCAGATGACGCAGCAGAACGCCGCGCTGGTGGAGGAGTCCGCCGCCGCCGCGCACAGCCTGCGCGAGCAGGCGGCGCGCCTGGCCGCGGCCGTGCAGGTGTTCAGGCTGGGGCCGGCGCTGGGCGACGCGTCCCTGATTGGGGCACCTGCGCATGCACCCGCGCCAATGGCTGAGGTGGCCGACCTGCGCGTGGGGGCCCTCGCGCTTACCTGAGTGCGGGCCTCGCCGGGGCGGGGCGGTTATCCTCGCGCGCTGCGCGCCTGGCCCGGGGCGCGCCCACCCTTGCCGTTTCCATGCCGTTCCTCGATGTGCCCACCATGCTGCTGATGACCGCGGCGGCTTCCCTCACCATGGCGGCATCCCTGGGCGCGGTGCGGCCGGGGCGCCGCGAGGGCATCAGCCTGTGGGCGCTGGGGCTGATGATGCACACCTCCACGTACGTGCTGTACGCCCTGCGCGGCCTGGTGTCCGACTGGGCCAGCATCGTCCTGGCCAACACGCTGCTGTCGGGCACGTTCGCCATGGTGCTGGCGGCCGTGCACCAGTTCCAGGGGCGGGCGTTGCCGTGGCGCCGCATGGCGGTGCCGGTTGCGGCGACAGCGCTGTTGTTTGCGTTCTTCATTGACGACTACCGCGCACGCATCATCACGGCGGGCGTGGTGCCGCCGCTGCAGCTGGGCATGGTGCTGTGGTCCCTGTGGCGCGAGCGGCCGGCTGCGTCCCTGCGGGGCGCGACGCTGCTCAGCGTGGGCCTGGTGATGGAGGTATTGCTGCTGGGGGTGCGCGGAATGCTCGCCGCCACGCGCGACATACCGGTCGAGGGGCTGATGCAGGGCAACGCCATGCAGTCCATCACCTTCATGGCGGCCTTCGTGGTGGTGATCCTGAGTTCGCTGGGCTTCATCCTCATGGGCAAGGACCGCTCCGATGCCGACAATCGCTATTTCGCCGCGCACGATGCGCTCACGGGGCTGGTCAACCGCCGTTCGCTCATCATGGCGCTGGAGCGCGATGTGGCCCGCGCCGTGCGCCTGCGCGAGCCTTACGCGGTAATGCTGGTGGACATCGATCACTTCAAGTCCGTCAACGACAGCCATGGCCACCTGGCGGGCGACAGCGTGCTGCGCCATGTGGCGGACCTGCTGCGCACGCGCCTGCGGGCGCAGGACCTGGTGGGTCGCTACGGGGGTGAAGAATTCATGGTCCTGTTGCCGCACACCCCGCTCGGCGGGGCCCTGGAGCTTGCCGAGACGCTGCGCCGCGCCGTGGAGCGCTTGCCCTGTGTGGGTGGCGGCAAGGAGATACCGGTGACCGTGAGCATCGGCGTGTGCGGCGGGCCTCTGCAGCCCGCGGACGGCTGGGACAGGCTCGTTCAGGGGGCCGACGAGGCGCTGTATGCGGCCAAGCTCGCCGGGCGCAACCGGGTGGAGTCCACGGCGCTGGCGGCACCGCGCCCCGCGCCCGTACCGGCGGTGGACTAATAGGGCGCCGTGCAGATCGCCGTCGCCGGGCGGCGGGTGTTGGCGTATCCTGCGCCTTTTGCGCACCGACAGAGGTTCCGCCATGAACGACCGCCTGCCCGCCGCCGCCCTGGATGCCGCACTCGCGCTGGAACGCGTGGGGCGGGTGTGGGACGAAGACATCCTGCGGCAGCTCACCGACTACATCCGCATTCCCGCCAAGTCGCCGGGCTTTGCGCCCGACTGGCGCGAACAGGGCCACCTGGAGACTGTGCTGCGCAACGCCGCGCAGTGGGTCGAGGCCCAAAAGGTGGCCGGCCTGCAGTTGGAGATCGTGCGCCTGCCGGGGCGCACGCCGGTACTGTTCTTCGAGGTGGCGGCCACCCAGCCGCAGTCCACGCAGACCGTGCTGATGTACGGCCACCTGGACAAGCAGCCCGAATTCGAGGGTTGGCGCAGCGACCTGGGCCCGTGGACACCCAAGTACGAGGACGGCAAGCTCTACGGCCGGGGCGGCGCCGACGACGGCTACGCGGTCTACGCCAGCGTGGCCGCGGTGCAGGAGCTCAAGCGCCAGAACGTGCCGCACCCGCGCATCGTGGGCCTGATCGAGACCTGCGAGGAGAGCGGCTCCGCCGACCTGCTGCCTTACATCGACGCGCTGAAGACCCGCCTGGGCGACGTGGCGCTGGTGATCTGTCTCGACTCGGGTGCGGGCAACTACGACCAGCTGTGGCTCACCACCAGCCTGCGCGGCATGGCCAGCGGCACGCTCAAGGTCCAGATCCTCACCGAGGGGGTGCACTCGGGCGACTCATCGGGTCTGGTGCCGTCGTCGTTTCGCATCATGCGCCAGGTGCTCGACCGGCTGGAGGACTCGGCCACGGGCCGCCTGCTGCCTGCGCACTTCCACTGCGAGGTGCCGCCCGACCGCCTGGCGCAGGCGCGGGCCACCGCCGCCATCCTGGGCGAGGAGGTCTACAAGCGTTTCCCCTGGGCGCATGCCGATTGCGGTGGCAGCACGGTGTTTGCCCTGCCCACCACCACCGACCCGGTACAGGCGCTGCTCAAGCGCACCTGGGAGCCCACGCTCAGCGTGACGGGGGCCGAGGGCTTCCCCGCCCTCCAGGACGCGGGCAACGTGCTGCGCCCCTACACGGCCTTCAAGCTGTCGTTGCGCCTGCCGCCGCTGGTGGACGCCGCCGCCTGCCTGCAGGAGATGAAGGCCGTGCTGGAGGACAACGCACCCTACCAGGCCAAGGTCACCTTCGCCCCCGATGGCGCGGCCAGCGGCTGGAACGCCCCGGCCATCACGCCGTGGTTCGAGCAGGCGCTCAACGCCGCGAGCCAGGCGCACTTCGGCGCGCCTTGCGGCTACATCGGCCAGGGCGGCACGATTCCGCTCATGAACATGCTGAGCCGCGGGTTCCCGACGGCGCAGATGATGGTCTGCGGCGTGCTCGGCCCCAAGAGCAACGCCCACGGCCCCAACGAGTTCCTGCACGTGCCCTACGCCAAGAAGCTCACCGCGGCCGTGGCGCAGGTGATCGCCAGCATGCCGGCCTGAAAACGCGCACGGCCATGCAGGAACTGAGCGAACCCACGCTGCGCCCCTTCACCGCCAGCGACGGTGAAAACCTCGCCGTACAGGACTGGCCGCTGCCCGCGCAGGAGCGCCGCGGCGCCGTGCTGCTGGTGCACGGCCTGGGCGAGCACGCGGGGCGCTACGAGGCCCTGGCCCAGCGCCTGAACGGCTGGGGCTTCAGCGTGCGCGGCTACGACCACTACGGCCACGGCGACTCCGGCGGGCCGCGAGGCGGCCTCACCAGCGACCTGCGCCTGCTGGCCGACCTGGCGGACCTGGTGGACGCCACGCGCACGCGGCTGCGGCCCGGCGAGCCGCTGGTGCTGCTGGGCCACAGCATGGGCGGGCTGGTGGCGGCGAGCTTCGTGGCGCGGGGCGTGCGCCCCGTGGATGCGCTGGTGCTCTCGTCGCCCGCGCTGGCCACTTTCATGAACCCGCTGCAAAAGCTGCTGCTGGCCACGCTGCCCCGGCTGGTGCCCAACCTGCGCGTGGGCAACGGCCTGAACCCCGAACACCTGTCGCACGACCCGGCCGTGGTGGCCGCCTACCGGGCCGACCGGCGTTGCCACGACCGCATCAGCGCGCGGTTGGCGCGCTTCATTGCCGATGCCGGCCCCGCCACGCTGGCGCGCGCCGCGCGCTGGACGGTTCCTACGCTGCTGCTGTGGGGCGAGGACGACCGCATCGTCAATCCCGCGGGCAGCCGTGCCTTCGCGGCAGCGGCGCCCCCGGCCGTGGTGCATGCCCAGGGTTTTGCAGGGCTGTACCACGAGATCTTCAACGAGCGCGACGCGGCGCCCGTGTTCGCGCAACTGGAGTCGTGGCTGGAGCAGCGCTGCCCGGTGCGCCGGGCGCAGCCCGTGGCGGCTTGAGCCAAATCGGCCTGCGGCGCTTGTGTAGCAAGCGCTAGCAGCTACCTTTTTAGGAGCAAACCCGCCCTCAGTGCGCGAGCAGCACGCGGTTGCGCCCCAGGCGCTTGGCGCCGTAGAGGGCCGCGTCCGCGCGCTGCAGCAGCGCCGCGGTGCTCTCGCCGGGGGCCAGTTCCGCCAGCCCGACCGACACCGTCAGAGACAGCTGCGTGCCGCCTGGCAGGGCCACGGGCGTGGCGGCCACGGTGGCGCGCACGCGCTCCAGCAGACGCGTGCCGTCCGCCGGGTGGGTATTGGCCATGAGCAGCAGGAACTCCTCGCCGCCCCAGCGCGCCAGGAGGTCGCTGGCCCGCACGCAGCCGTGCACCGTCTGCGCGAACGACTGCAGCGCCACGTCGCCGGCCGCATGGCCGTGCGTGTCGTTCACCACCTTGAAATGGTCCAGGTCCAGCTGCGCCAGCAGCAGGGGCTGCCGGCTGCGCTGCGCGCGCGCATGCTCCAGCCGCATCATCTCCAGCATGCAGCGGCGGTTGGGCAGGCCTGTGAGCTCGTCGCGGATGGCCAGTTCGCGGATCTGCTCCACGGCGGCGGCCAGCTCGCGCTTTTGGCTGCGCAGACGGGCCCGCGCGCTGTGTACGCGCGTGGTGAGAAAGGTGCTGCTGGCCAGCACCACCGCGATCATGACCAGGTAGGCCGCCGACAGCGCCGGGGGCTGGCTGTCGGGCGATAGCCAAGCCGGATGCCACCACTGCACCACGGCGCCCGCTGCACCAAAGGCCACCAGCCCGTAGAGCGCCACGCCCACCATCTGGCGGGGGGTGAGCCCGAAGACGCCGAACATCATGATGACCGCGAGAATGGGTGGCGCAATACCGCGCGCGGGGCCGGCGATCACATAGGCCGCCGCGTTGCAGGCAATCGCATAGACGATCTGGAACAGCGTGAGCGACGGGTCGGCAAAGCGCCGGCTGGCGCCGCTGCGGATGAGCACGAACACCGTGGTGATGCCCGCGCCGCACGCCAGGGTCCACCAGTACACCGGCACGGGATCGGTCAGGCCTGCGGCGGCCACCAGGTGCATCGCCCCGATGCAGCCCAGCATCAGCAGCGCCGACAACCCCGCCATGGCCAGGCGGATGCGCTGATGGGGATCGGTCGTGATGAGTGCATCCAGCGTCCGCTGGGCGAGGCCGCGGCGGCCCGTGACCTCCTGGTTCACGCAAGCTCCTTTTCTCAGAGGCGCGGGGCTGCGGACCGCGCACGCTGTGTGGACTGTAGGCGGCCCGCGCGCGGTCTGAGAATAGGTAGTTGCCGTGAGCTGGAGGTCTGGCCTGCCAGGGGGCGATGAGTTGTCCCGATGCCCTGTCGTGGGACCATGTTGCAGCCACTGCATCGCCTCCCGTCAGCTCTGCGGCGGCTGGCCGGGCAGCCACACCACGCAAGGGCCGGGCGCGGCCGCCAGTGCCTGGCGCTCGAAGCTTGCACGGTTCTCGATCAGCCAGTAGCGGCGGGGCGCCCGCACCTGAGCCGGCGTGCCAAACAGGCGCGTGGGCAGGCTGCACAGGCCGGCAGCCGCTACGTCGATGCAGCCCCCGGGGCATTCAGAGTGAGCGAGCCGCCCAGCCACAACAGCGGCGCGAAGCGGGCGTTGCCCAGCGCTTCCAGCCGCTGTGCGCGCGCAATGTCCAGCAGGGACTGCCATTGGCGTTCTGCCGCGTCGGCGCGCAGCCAGTCGCACAAAAAGGCCTATTGGGCGGGGCGCAACGTTGGCAGGCTCGTCCACGGTGCGTCGTGCCGCGTACGGCGCCTGTGCCCGTTGGGTTGCGTGCGCGGGGCGGTCATGCGCTGATGGGTTTGAGCTCCGGCACGCCGCGCCGCTTGGCCACGGCGATGGGCGGCGCCCAGCGGCTGCCGGCAGGCTTCTTGCTGGTCACGAGGGTGATCTCGGCGGGCTCGAACACTTCTAGGTTGTGCGTGATGGGCGTGGTCAGCACGTACTGCGCGCGCGTGCTGCGCAGGAAGTGGCCCACGAGCTGGATGTTGCGCACGTCCAGGTGGGCGAAGGGCTCGTCGATGAAGACGAAGCCGCCCGAGCCGCTTTCCTCGTCTTTCAGCAGGCCCACCAGCAGGATCAGCGACTTGATGACCTGCTGCCCGCCCGAGGCCTCGCCGTCGTTCAGCCCGATGCTGCCCTTGCCGTCGAAGGCGAAATGCACCTTCAGGCCCGCCTGGGCGAGCACGGTGTCGTCGTTCTCCAGCAGGGGGAGGTCGGCCGCCACTTCCACACCGGCCAGCTGGCCCAGCTCCTGGATGTTCTTGCGGTAGCGGCGCACCGTGCTGCGCAGCACCTCGATGTAGCTCTCGCGTGCGTTCAGCACCGCCGTGGCGGCCTGGGCGTTCTTGACCTGGTGGTCCGACAGGCTGGCCGCCTGCTCGCGCACCGTCACGTCCATGCGGCGGTGGCGTTCTTCCACGGTGGCATCCTGCTCCCAGGTGCCTTGCTCCAGTTCCTGCTCCACGGCATGCAGGCGCAGCTTGGCCTGGGTGTCGTTCACGTATTCGTCGACCAGCGCGCCCATGGCGGCGGGCGTGATCCAGCGCGCCGGGAACTGCGCACGCTGGGCCTGGCTGCGGGCCACGGCCCCCTGCTGCTGGCGGCGGCGCGCGCTCCACTCCTGCGCGGCGCGCTCGCTGTCGCCGCGCGCGCGCTGCAGCTGCGCCTCCAGGCGCTTGTGCTCGTCGTTGAAGGCGCGGTGGCGGTCGTGCGCGCGTGTGGATTCCTGCTCCAGGCGCTGCCACAGCTGGGCCGCCGCCACGCGCGCCTGCTTGGCGGCGGGCAACTGTTCGCGCGCCTGGCCAAACTCGTCGCTGCGGCGCGCCAGCTCCTCGGCGGCGCTGTGGCCTTCCAGGGCGCGGCGGGTGTCGGTGATCTGGCGCTTGAGGGCCATGAGCTGGTCCAGCACGGGTGCCAGCTGCGCATCGATGCGGGCCAGGTCGCGCTCGGCCGCGCTGCGGCGTGCCTGCACGGCACTGGCGCCGAACTGGTGCTCATGCGCTTCGACCCACATGGAGCGCGCGCCGCGCCCGTCGTGCATGTAGGCCTGGGGTGTGATCCAGGTGCCGCCCAGCTTCTTGCCTTCGCGCGGGTCGGCCACGCAGCGCAGGTTCTGCAGCTGCTGCACCAGCCAGCGCGGCACGGGCGCGGTGAAGCGCACATGCTCCAACAGCGTACCGCTCTCACCCTTCAGCGCCACGCTGCCCGGCTCGACGATGTAGTGGCGGTAGCGCTCGCGCTCGCCCAGCTCCCAGGCCTCGGCCAGGTCGTTGGCCTGGTCCAGCAGCACCACCCAGCGGTGGCCGCGCAGCACGCCCTCGATGGCGGCGCGCCAGCGCTCGTCCTGCACCTCCACGGTTTCGGCGACGAAGCGGTGGCCGATGCCCGCGTTGGCCAGTTGTTTTCGAAAGCGCAGCACCTCGGGCGGCAGCGGCGGCAGGCTCTGGCCTTCGAGCGCGGCGAGCTGCGCGGCGGCCAGCTTGCGCCGCTGGGTGAGTTGGCTGCGCTCGTCCTGCAGGGTCGATTCCTTGTCCTGCAACTGGGCCAGGTGGACCTGCAATTCGTCGGCATTGCTGCCCTTGTCCACCAGCGCCAGCAGCTCCTGCTCGCGCTGGGCCAGCTTTTCCAGCGGGGCCTCGTGGCGTGTGGCCTCGTCCAGCTGCGTGCGCGCCTGGTCGCGCTCTGCGCGCAGCTGCTCAGCGTGCTGTTGCGCGCGCGTGCCTTCCTCCAGCAGGTGCAGCAGGCGCTTGTTCTGCACCGCCTGCTCCGCCAGGGCCGCGCGGTGCTGGGCCTTCTGGCGGCGCAACTCGCGCGATTGTTTGGTGAGCTGCTCGCGCTCGCCCCACCAGCCGAGCACGGGCAGCACCTCGGTGGCCAGGCGCTCGCGCTCGGCCAGGCGCATCTGCCAGGTCTTGTAGTTGGTCACGCGGTTGTGCAGTTCGGAGAGCTGCGCGCGGCTGTGGTCCAGCTCGCGCTCGGCCTGCGCCATCTCGCGCGCCAGCTGCTGCTGGTGCTCGCGCGCCTGGTCGTAGGCGTCCAGCACCTGCTGGTCGCCGAACACGTCGAACACCAGGCGCAGCAGCTCGCGCGGGCTGAATTCGCACAGCCGGTCGGTCTGGCCCTGCTCCAGCGAGAGCACGCGCGCAATCGCCGGCGACAGGCCGGCGGCGGCCAGCACGCGGCCCCAGGCCTCCACGCCCATGAAGCCCAGGTCCTTCTCGGGCATGTCCAGCAGCTGCTCGATGGAGACATCGCCCTCCACCAGGCAGTAGCGGCGCTGCCAGTCGCCCCCGTTCTTGTCGATGCGGCAGGCCAGCGTGACCTGGTCGCTGTAGAGCAGGCGGCGCGCAAACGGGCGGCTGGAGCTTTGCCGGCCCTGCGGCCGGTTGTCCACCACGGCGCGCAGCCAGGCGGTCTGCGCGCCGGCGTGGCGCGCATAGGTGCGGTAGTCGCGCGGGGCCGAGCAGCGCAGGCCCAGCAGGGTGCGCATGGCGTCCAGCAGCGTGGTCTTGCCCGAGCCGTTGGGGCCGGCAATCGTGATGATGGAGCCGTCCAGCGGCAGCGACACGCGCTGGCAGTAGTCCCAGTGA
Source organism: Diaphorobacter sp. B2A2W2 (assembly GCF_056730635.1). Taxonomy (NCBI): domain Bacteria; kingdom Pseudomonadati; phylum Pseudomonadota; class Betaproteobacteria; order Burkholderiales; family Comamonadaceae; genus Diaphorobacter; species Diaphorobacter sp. B2A2W2. The sequence goes on along the minus strand of NZ_JBWZOR010000004.1, from coordinate 248,933 downwards.
ACGAGTTCCAGGGTTTGCAGGTGGAACATGGCGGTCAGTTCTCCTGCACTGTGGATGCTTCGTTATTCATAGCTGCTGGCGCTTGCTGTTCGGGCGTTAGAGGCTGATTTGGCTCGAATTCCGGCGCGGCCGCGCGCTCGCGCAGCAGTACGTCGGCCAGCGCGCCGTCCAGGATGCGCGGGGCGAGCACGTCGTAGTCCAGCAGCACGTCCAGCAGCGGCCCCTCGGCGATCTCGTCCTGGCGGCGCAGGATGAAGCCATGGCGCTCCAGCAGCTTGAGGTTGGCGTCCAGGCGCAGCTTCTTGCCCAGCTGCGGGCCGTAGTCTTCCAGCAGCGCCTTGTACGACAGCACGGGGCTGGCCACGCTGGCCTGGGGCAGGGGCTTGGCGCCGGGGAAGAAGTCGTTCTGCCCCGCGTCGGCCTCCTGCACGCGGCTGGTCTGGCGCTCGCGCTTCGGTAAAACGATGAGCGCCCACAGCACGATGAGCAGCGCCTGCGCGTCGCGCGGCAGCTCCAGGTTGTTGTTGGCGTTCAGGCCGGACTCGCCCATCACCCCGTTCTGCGCGGCGCTCAAGAGGGCCACGCTCACGTGGTCGGCGTAGATGCTGTCCATCCAGCGCAGGCCGGATTGGGCCAGGCGCTGCTCCACCTGGGCAAAGAGTTCGGCATCGACCAGCGCGCGCTTCACACGTGGGTGGCTGCGGGGCAGCCAGCGGCGCGTGAGCAGCTCGGCGATCAGCAGGGCGGCGTCATCCATTCTTCACTTCCTCGGTGCCCTGGGGGCTGTCGGGTTCGGCCGGCACCAGCCGGCCACGGCTGAGCAGCTCCACCTGGTGGTGGTCCAGCGGCTCGGCCTGCGGCTGCCATTCGATGCGCCACGGCTGGCGCGCCAGCTCGCCCGTCAGGCCCGGCAGCACGGCGGCCTGCGGATCGCCCAGCAGGGGCATGAGCTGGGCCTTGTAGGCCAGCTGCGCGTAGCGCGTGGCGCCGGGGCGCGGGCCCAGCAGGGCCTCGGCCGCGGTGCGGGCGGCATCGGCATGGCCGCCGTCGCGGGCCCATTCGGCGAGCAGCGCATTCAGGTCGCCCAGCTCGCGCGGCAGGGCCACGGCGGTCAGCGTGCCGGCCGGGGCGCTCTGCGCGCTGGGCAGGGCCTCGGCCAGCGCGGGCTGGGGGCGGTCGCGTTCGAACTCGGCCTCCACCACGTCCAGCAGCTCGTGCGGGGCCAGCGTGGCCAGTTGCGTGGGCTGGGCCACGGCGCCGTCCAGCAGGCGGTGCAGCTGCGGCGCGGCCTGCAGCCAGCGCTTCACGTCGGTGCTGGTGATGCCGGTGGTGCCCAGCGTCACGCGCTGGCGGTCCACCTGCTGCAGCGCACGGTTGAACTGGCTGGCCATGGCCAGCAGGCGCGACTGCGCCTGGCCCAGACCGCGCGCCGCGCGCTCCAGCAGCAGGTGGCCGTGGCTGTTGCCGATGATGGCGGTGATGGCGTCGGAGGCGCGGTCGATGAGCTGGGCTGCGCGGTCGTAGCGCTTGCGCGCCTCGCGCAGGCGGAACTCGGAGCCGCTGGCGATGGCGTCGGCAAACTCGCCGTGCAGGCGCGCCAGCTGCGCCTGCAGCAGCTGCACCTGGCCGGCATCCACGCTGCCCAACTGGTTGGCGCCCACCACCTGGCCCAGCAGGGCGGCCAGTTCGCCGCCGTCGGCGTGGTCGTCCTCGGGCGCGGGGCTGGTCAGCGGCGCCAGCAGGCCGGCCACGCGCTGGGCCAGCGCGGGCAGGTGGTAGCTGCGCTGGGTCTCGTCCCAGGCGAGCAGGCCCACGTCGCGCAGGCGCTTGAGCACCGTCTCCAGCGCTTCGGGGCGCAGCGCGTGAAACAGTTCGTCGATGCGTTCGCGCGGCAGTTGCGCGTCGCCCTGCGCCGCCAGTTGAAGGAACACCCACACGCGCAGCTGCACCAGTGCCGCCGGGCCGTGGAACAGGCCGCTCAGCGCCTGCGTGAGCGGCTGCTGGCGCGACAGGTGCCACAGCAGCGGGGAGTCCTGCGCGGTATCGTCAAAACTGTAGGCGTCGCGAAAGAAATCCGCGATGGCGCCCATGCCTACGCCCATGCCTGCGCCCACGCCGTTGTCCAGCGCGTCATCGCCGACCTGTGGCGCCAGGTCGTCCGGGGCCAGTGCGCGCATCAGGCCAGCCCCAGCAGCGCCAGTGCCGCCACCGAGGCAGTTTCCGCCCGCAGCACGCGCGCGCCCAGGCTGGCCGGCGCAAAGCCCTGGGCCAGCGCGGCGTCTTCCTCCTGCGCGGTCAGGCCGCCCTCGGGGCCGTGCAGCACCCAGACGGCACCCGCCTCGGCCGCGGCTTCCCGCAGCGGGCGGCTGCCGCTGCGCAGCGACAGCAGCAGGCGCGCCGCGTCGGGGGCGAGTGCGTCGGCAGGGGGCTGGCGCAGCCAGTCGGCCAGGGACAGCGGCGCGTGCACGGAGGGCACGCGGTTGCGCCCGCATTGCTCGCAGGCCGCCACCGCGATGGCCTGCCAGTGCTGCTGGCGCTTGGCGGCGCGCTCGCCGGACAGCTTGAGCACGCTGCGTGCCGCGGCAATCGGCTGGATGCTCGCGGCACCCAGCTCGGTGGCCTTTTCCACCAGCCAGTCCATGCGCTCGTTGGCAGGCATACCCACCACCAGGTGCACGGCGCGCGCGGCCTCGCGCTCCACGGCGCTGTGGCTGCCGACCTGCACCTGCACGTCGCTGCGGCCCATGTGGGTGACGGTGGCGCTCCACTCGCCGCCCTCGCCGTTGAACAGCGTGACCGCGTCGCCCGGCTGCAGGCGCAGCACCTGCACATGGCGCGCGGCCGTCGGCGGCAGCGTGAGCTGCGCATCGGCGGCCAGGGGCAGGGGGCAGTGAAAACGGGGCATATCTTTCAAAAATAGTAGCTGCCAGCGCTTGGTGGACAAGCGCTGGAGGCCGATTTGGCCTGTAAACCTAGACGCGCCCGAAGGCGTAGCCCATGGCGGCCTGGGTGCCTTCCAGTTCGTCCACCAGCCGCAGCAGCGGCGACAGCTCGCGGTAGCGGCCGGCCGTCTGGCGGATGTAGGCGATGAAGCGCGGTGCGTCGGCCAGGTACTTGGGCTTGCCGTCGCGCAGCGTCAGGCGCGCGAAGATGCCGGCCACCTTCAGGTGGCGCTGCAAGGCCATGAAGTCCACCGCGCGGTAGAAGTCGCCGAAGTCCGCACCCCAACCGCTGTCGCTCGCGGCGCCGAGAATGCCCGCACGGCGGGCCTTCTCCCAGTAACGCACGGTAATGTCGATGACGAAGTCTTCTTCCCAGCTGATGAAGGCGTCGCGCATCAGGCTGGCGATGTCATAGGTCACGGGGCCGTAGACCGCGTCCTGGAAGTCCAGCACGCCCAGGCGCTCGTCCGCACCCACCATCAGGTTGCGCATCATGAAGTCGCGGTGCACGTACACGCTGGGGGCCGCCAGGTTCTGCGCCACGATGGCGTCGAAGGTGCGGGCCAGCGTGGTCTGCTGCGCATCGGTCAGCGTGGCCTGGCGGTGGCGGGCGATGTACCAGTCGGGAAAGAGCTGCAGCTCGCGGCGCAGCAGCGGCTCGTCGTAGGCCGGCAGCACGCCGGGGCGCGAGGCGCGCTGCCAGTCGATGAGCAGGTCCACGGCCTGCAGGTACCAGGCGTGCGCGGCGGCCGGGTTGGCAGGGTCCAGGCGCTCGATGGCGGTCTGCGCGCCCAGGTCGGACAGCAGCATGAAACCGTGCGCTTCGTCCCAGGCCAGGATCTGCGGCACGCGCAGGCCGGCGGCCTGCAGCAGCGCCTGCACCTGCACGAACGGGCGGCAGTCTTCCTTGTCGGGCGGCGCGTCCATGACGATGCGGCTGGTGCCATCAACAGCGTCCAGGCGCAGGTAGCGGCGAAAGCTCGCGTCCGCGGACGCCGGGCGCAGGGACTCGGGGCGCAGCTGGAGCGTGGCGGCCAGCGGGGCCAGCCAGGCGTTGAAGGCTGCCTGGCGGGCCGGGTCGGTCCAGTGCACGGCGCTCGCATGCACGGCGCCCGTGTGCACGGCGCCCGTATGCACGGCGCCCGTGGCCGGCTCGGATGTGCCCGCCGGAGTGGGGGAAGAGGGGTGGCTCATGGATAATCGGATTCTACAAACCCGGCCTTCCCCGGCGGGGTGGCCCGCGGTGCCCGTGCCTAGCGGCCCGCCGTCCGTCGCAATCCATGGATCGTCTCCCCTTGCCTCACGCCCTGCACGTCCCGACGCACCGCCCATTCGCCGCGCCCCTGCCTCCGCGCAGCATGCTGGCGCGGCTGGCGGCCCTGATGCTGTGCGGCGTGCCATTGGCCGTGCTGGCCCAGGCACAGCCCGCGGCGGACGCTGTCCCGACCGAGCCTGCGCCGGCGCTGCGCTCCAGCCCGCGTCTGCAGGAGGTGCTGCCCTACGGCATCCGCCAGCAACTGCCGGTGTTCGTGCGCGGAGACCGCGTGACGGGCCAACCGGACATCCAGGCCACGATCGAGGGCAACGCCGAGCTGCGCCGCGGCGACACGGTGGTGCATGCCGACCGCATGCAATACGACGTGGCCGATGACCGCGCGCGCGCCAGCGGCAACGTGCTCATCAACCGCGCGGGCAACCGGTATGAAGGCTCGCAGCTGGACCTGCGCGTGGAGGCCTTCACCGGCTTCTTCAGCGACGCGCGCTACCGCTTCCTGGAGACCGCGGCGCATGGCGAGGCCTCGCGCGTGGACTTCCTCGACCGCGACCGTTCCGTGGTGCACAACGCCACCTACACCACCTGCGAGCGCACCGACGAGGCCAGTTGGCAGCCCGACTGGATCCTGCGCGCCGAGCGCATCCACCTGGACCGCGTGGAGGACGTGGGCACGGCCGAGAATGGCGTGCTGGAGTTCAAGGGCGTGCCGGTGCTGCCGATTCCGCGCATCACCTTCCCGCTGTCGGACCGGCGCAAGTCAGGCCTGCTGCCGCCCACGCTCGGGCTGGACAGCGTCAGCGGCTTCGAATACGCGCAGCCGTACTACTGGAACATTGCACCCAACCGCGACGCCACCATCACGCCTACGGTCATGACGCGGCGCGGCGTGGCCCTGGGCACGGAGTTCCGTTACCTGGAGCCGCGCTACAGCGGCGAGTTGACAGCCGACTACATGCCCAACGACCGGCTGCGCGACCGCGACCGCTGGGCCTACGGCATCAAGCACCGCGCCACCTTTGATACGCCCGCAGGCGGCGTGGGTCTGGGCATCGACATCAAGCGCGTGAGCGACGACAACTACTGGCGCGATTTTTCCCAGCGCAACAGTGGCCGCAGCGGCGTAAACGACCAGCTCACCCAGCGCCTGCTGCCGGGCGACGCGACGCTGAACTGGGCGCGCGGCGAGCATTCGCTGCTGCTGCGCACCCTCAAGTGGCAAACGCTGCAGGACGTGAACGCGCCCATCATCCCGCCCTACGACCGCATGCCGCAGCTGCGCTGGGAGTACCGGCCGCTGCAGCTGGCCGGCGGGCTGGATGCGAGTGTCGAGGCCGACTACACCAGCTTTCACGCCGACCGCGCCTACACCGGCCAGCCCAACGCCAAGCGCAGCTACACCATGGCGCAGGTCAGCCGGCCGTTCCTGGCGCCGGCGGGTTTCATCACACCGCGCGTGCAGTTGCACAGCACGCACTACGAGTTCGATGCGCCGCTGGCCAACGGCCAGCGCACCGCCAGCCGCACGCTGCCCACGTTCAGCCTGGACAGCGGCCTGGTGTTCGAGCGCGACGCCCGCTATTTCGGCCGCGACTTCCTGCAGACCCTGGAGCCGCGCGCCTTCTACACCTACACCCCGTACCGCGACCAGCGCCTGCTGCCGATCTACGACACCGCGGTGAACGACTTCAACTTCGCGTCGATCTACACTGAGAACGCCTTTGGCGGACAGGACCGGCTGGCCGACAACAACCTGCTCACGCTGGGCGTGACCACGCGCCTGCTCGACCCCGACACCGGCGCCGAGGCCGCGCGCTTCGGCGTGGCACAGCGCGTGCGCTTTTCCGACCAGGAAGTCACCATGCCCGGCGGCTCGCCGGTGAACGAGCGGCTGTCGGACGTGCTGCTGGGCGCGGGCATCAACTGGACGCCGCAGTGGGGCTTCGACTCCACGGTGCAATACAACCCCAAGACCGGCCGGTCCCTGCGCACCACGGTGGCGGCGCGCTATTCGCCCGGCAACTACCGCACGGTGAGCGCGGCCTACCGCATGCAGAAGGTCACTGGCCTGATCACCGAGCCCAGCGAGCAGATCGACGTGGGCTGGCAGTGGCCGCTCAACGACCTGTGGGGCGACCGCGGCGACAAGCCCTCCTCTGCCGGGGGGCGCTGGTACAGCGTGGGGCGGCTGAACTACAGCCTGCAGGACCGCAAACTGGTGGACACCGTGGTGGGCCTGGAGTACGAGAGCTGCTGCTGGATCGGCCGCGTGGTGCTGGAGCGCCTGCAGCGCAGCGTTACGTCGTCCAACACCCGGCTCATGTTCCAGATCGAGTTCATCGGCTTCTCGCGCCTGTCGCTGGGCTCCAACCCGCTGTCCAGCCTCAAGCAGAATGTGCCGCGCTACCAGTTCCTGCGCGAAAGCGTGTCCACCCCCAGCCGCTTCACCCAGTACGATTGATCGCCTTGTGCGCCGCCCCGCTGGGGCGACGCGCCGCCTTGCACCATGAATTTGCACCACGCCATGAAACACCGTGCCTTGACCCTGGGCCTGGTCTGCCTGACCGCCGTCGCACCGCTGGTGCCCATGAGCGCCCATGCGCAGGGGCTGCGCCCATCGGCCTCCGGCCAGCCGCGGCTGCCCTCCGCAGCGACGCTGCTGCCGCCGGCCGGGGCGACGGCCTCCAACGCGCCGCGGCAGGCGGACTACATCGTCGCCGTGGTCAATTCCGAGCCCATCACCAACAACGAGGTGCGCCAGCGCACCGAGCGCGTGGTGCAGCAGATCGCCAGCCAGGGCGGCAAGGTTCCGCCGCAGGAGCTGCTGGCCAAGGAGGTGCTGGAGCGCCTGATCCTGGAGAAGATCCAGGTGCAGCAGGCCAAGGAGACCGGCATCAAGGTGGACGACTATGCCGTCAACCAGGCCGAGCAGTCGGTGGCGCGGCAGAACAGCATCAGCGTGGACGAGATGCACCGGCGCCTGGCTGCCGATGGCATCAGCAAGGAGCGCTTTCGCGAAGAACTGCGCAACCAACTGCTGGCGCTGCGCCTGCGCGAGCGCGACGTGGAGTCGCGCGTGCGTGTGAGCGACCTGGAGGTGGACCAGTACCTGCGCGAGCAGCGGCAGGCCGCCGGCCCGGGCAAGCTGGAACTCAACCTGGGTCACATCCTGGTGAAAGTGCCCGAGAACGCCGGCCCGGACGAGGTGGCCCAGCGCTCGGCGCGCGCGCAGGAGGCGCTGGCCAAGGTGCAGGCGGGTGGCGACTTTGGCGCCGTGGCGCGCGAGTATTCCGATGCGCCCGAAGGCGCCAACGGCGGACTGCTGGGCCTGCGCCCGGCCGACCGCTATCCCGAGTTGTTCGTGAACGCCACGCAGCAAGCCAGCGTGGGCAGCGTGGTCGGCCCGGTGCGCTCGCCCGCGGGCTTTCACATCCTGAAGGTGGTGGACAAGACCCAGAGCGGCGTGCCCACCACGGCCGTGCAGAGCCACGCGCGCCACATTCTGCTGCGCACCAATGCCAACCTGTCGGAACGCCAGGCGGCCGAGCGGCTGGAGGATCTGCGCGATCGCGTCGCGCGCGGCGGCGCCGACTTCGCGGCGCTGGCACGCGAGTATTCGCAGGACGGCAGCGCCAAGGACGGCGGCGACCTGGGTTGGGCATCGCCCGGGCGCTACGTGCCCGAATTCGAAGAGGCGCTCAATGCCCTGCGCCCTGGCGAGATCAGCCGCCCCGTGGTGTCGCGCTTTGGGGTGCACCTGATCCAGCTGCTGGAGCGCCGCGAGGCCAAGCTCACCCAGCGCGAGCAGCGTGACATGGTGCGCGACGCCGTGCGCGAAAAGAAGCTCGACGAGGCCTTCGCCACCTGGATCCAGGAAGCCCGGGGTCGGGCCTACGTGGAATACCGCGACACTCCGCAATGAAGCACATCCCGCGCAAGCGCTTCGGCCAGCACTTCCTGAGCGACCAGGGCATCATCGATGCGATCGTGCGCGCCATCGCGCCCGAGCCCGGGCAGCCCATGGTGGAGATCGGCCCGGGGCTGGCGGCGCTGACCCAGCCGCTGGTTGAACGCCTGGGCCGGCTCACAGTGGTCGAACTGGACCGCGACCTGGCCGCTCGGCTGCGCCAGCACGGGCAGCTCGATGTCATCGAGTCCGATGTGCTGAAAGTGGACTTTGCGCAGGTAGCGCAAGCGCTGAATGCTCCCAAGATAAGAGTGGTCGGCAACCTGCCCTACAACATCTCCACGCCCATCCTGTTCCATCTGCTGGCGCACGTGCGGGTCATTACGGACCAGCATTTCATGCTGCAAAAGGAAGTCATCGACCGCATGGTGGCCGCGCCGGCGACCAGCGCCTATGGCCGGCTGTCGGTGATGCTGCAATGGCGCTACGCCATGGAGAACGTGCTGTTCGTGCCGCCCGAGAGCTTCGATCCGCCGCCGCGCGTGGACAGTGCGGTGGTGCGCATGGTGCCGCACGAAGCGCCCGAGGCGCTGTCGATGTCCGTGCTGGAGGAGTTGGTGCAGGTGGCCTTCAGCCAGCGGCGCAAGCTGTTGCGCCACACGCTGGGCCGCTGGCTCGAAGCGCGGCAGTTTGCCGGCACGTTCGACACCCAGCGCCGGGCCGAGGAGGTGCCGGTGAGCGAGTACGTCGCATTGGCGCAGGAATGCTCCTGAAATAGGAGCTGCTCGCGCTTATTGGTAGGGCGCTAGCGCCCGATTTGATTCAAAGCGCAAAACCGTGACCGGCCGGAGCAGGGCTGCGGCCGGTCATGCTTCATCACGCGGCCGTGAGCCAGTAGCCAGCGTTGAAGGGGCTGCTCATGCGCAGCGCCATGGGGGAGACGTCCACCAGCTTGTCGGTGGGCATCTTCTCGCCCACGGGATCGATCGCGATCTCTATGGCCTGGGAGGCGGCACTGCCGTGCTCCTCCTGCGCCCGTTCCGCCTGGCCGGCGGTTGCAGAACGGGCTACAGAAAAGAATAGAAGCAGCGGAACGGGATCTTGCGGTCGCCCCAGTAGTCGGCGGCATCGCGGAAGATGTCCAGCAATTGCTCGCGGGCTTCCTTGTCGAACTTGGCCGTGATCGGGATCTGCTCCAGTACCACGATGAAGCCCGGCTGCGGGCCCGACTTGTGCAGCGGATCGGTCATGCAGTCGTACAGCGCATCGAAGTTCTTGCCGAAGTGCGCCGGGAAGGTGAACTGCGTGGCGATCAGGTCCAGGATGTCCTGCTTGGACTGCGCATGTGCAAGGTTGGCATACAGGAAGTGGTGGCCCATGGCGCGCGCCGTGTCCTGCAGGTCGTGCACCCGGAAGGCACGGATCGACTGCACGATATTGGGGCGCACACCGCGCAGAAGCGTTTCCTGGTCTTTACGAAGTGGCGTTTCCATCTCCGTTGCTCTTTCTTTTAGAGGTCCACGAATAGAAGTATCCGACAGCCTGGCGAAGGCGGCTAGCGGAAGAAAAACCGTTGGTGCGATGCATCAGGGGCCTTGCCAGGGGATTTGCCGCAAGGGGCATTCCTGGCGTTCATTCCCTGATTTCTCGAAAGCTCGCGTAATGGTCGCTGGTGAAATAGCAGGCGTCCGGTGTGCGGGGAGCGCCCCCGCACACGATGCGCCGCGCTCCCCGGTGGCGCACGCCGGGCGTGCGCACCGTGTATTCGCGGTAATAGCCGCGTTTCTTCAGGGGGAGCAGACGCTCGCGGTTGCCGAATACCGAACCATCCTTGTCGTACGGGAACGGCCCACCCTCATGGATCAGCGCATAGGTGGCCCGCCCCTGCGGGGGGAGCTCAGCCAGCGAGATGGGAGGATTGGCGGCAGTGTCAGGGAGCTGCCGCGCGGACACCACCACGGGCGCAAGCGTGACCGCAGCACCCAGAACGCACGCCCCCATTGCCTTGTACGCCCGGATGGCGACAGCCTGCAACATCCACTACACCTTTCAGAAACTACGGGTTAACCCGAAATTTCGACCCGCTAGTGTGACAAAAAGGCGCACATAAGGCAAGCGCCTGCCCAAAAAATGGGCAGGAACGAAGGGCAATTGTCAGCGCCCACTCGTAGAGCGGCGCTTGTCATGGCCGTTATCGGGCCGCGTTGGCATCCGCCACGGTGAGGGCGGTCATGTTGACGATGCGGCGCACCGTGGCGCTGGCGGTGAGAATGTGCACCGGCTCGGCCGCGCCCAGCAGCACCGGGCCAATGGCGATATTGCCGCCAGCGGCGGTCTTGAGCAGGTTGTAGGAGATGTTGGCCGCGTCGATGTTGGGCATGACCAGCAGGTTCGCGTCGCCCGCCAGCGTGCCATGGGGCATGAGGGCCGAGCGGGCCTTGCCGTCCAGCGCCACGTCGCCGTGCATTTCGCCGTCCACCTCCAGCCAGGGCGCCTGCACGCGCAGCAGGTCCAGCGTCTGGCGCATCTTCACCGCGCTGGGTTGGTTGCTGGACCCGAAGTTGGAGTGCGACAGCAACGCTGCCTTGGGCTTGATGCCGAAGCGCATCATCTCCTCGGCCGCCATGATGGTGATCTCGGCGAGCTGCTCGGCCGTGGGATCGTAGTTCACATGGGTGTCCACCACGAAGACCTGGCGATCGGGCAGCAGCAGGCCGTTCATGCAGGCGTAGGTGTTCACGCCGGCGCGCTTGCCGATCACCTGGTCGATGTACTGCAGATGGTGCGATGTGTGGCCCCAGGTGCCGCAGATCAGGCCGTCCACCTCGCCCTTGTGCAACAGCATCGAGCCGATCAGCGTCAGGCGCCGGCGCATCTCGATCTTGGCGATGGGCACCGTCACGCCCTTGCGCTCGGTCATGCGGTGGTAGGTTTGCCAGAAGTCGCGGTAGCGGTGGTCCTGCTCCACGTTGACCACGTCGTAGTCCTGGCCCTCTTTCAGGCGCAAGCCGAATTTCTCGATGCGCTGGGCGATGATGGCCGGGCGGCCGATGAGCGTGGGGCGCGCGATCTTCTCGTCCACCACGATCTGCGCGGCGCGCAGCACGCGCTCTTCCTCGCCCTCGGAGAAGGCCACGCGCTTCTTGGGAGCCACCTTGGCCGCCGTGAAGATCGGCTTCATCGTCGTGCCGGACGCGTAGACGAAGGTCTGCAGATGGTCGCGGTAGGCGTCCATGTCGGCCACGGGGCGCTGGGCCACGCCGCTGTCGGCCGCGGCCTGCGCCACCGCCGGCGCGATCTTCATCATCAGGCGCGGGTCGAACGGCTTGGGAATCAGGTAGTCCGGGCCGAAGGCCAGCGGCTCGCCGACATAGGCGGCAGCCACCACTTCGCTCTGCTCGGCCTGGGCCAGCTCGGCGATGGCATGAACGGCGGCGATCTCCATCTCGGTGGTGATCGTCGTCGCGCCGCAGTCCAGCGCGCCGCGGAAGATGTACGGGAAGCACAGGACGTTGTTGACCTGGTTCGGATAGTCGGTGCGGCCGGTGGCGATGATGGCGTCGTCGCGGACAGCCTTCACGTCTTCGGGCGAGATCTCGGGGTTGGGGTTGGCCAGCGCGAAGATCAGCGGGCGCGCGTTCATCTTGCGGACCATGTCTTGCTTGAGCACGCCGCCGGCCGACAGGCCGAGGAACACGTCGGCACCTTCGATCACCTCCGCCAGCGTGCGGGCGGACGTCTTCTGGGCGTATTGCACCTTGTCCTCGTCCATGAGCTCGGTGCGTCCTTCGTAGACCACGCCGGCCAGGTCGGTCACCCAGATGTTTTCCCGTGGAATGCCCAGCTTGACCAGCAGGCCCAGGCAGGCCAACGCGGCCGCGCCGGCGCCCGAGGTCACGAGCTTGATCTTCTTGGGGTCCTTGCCGGCCACCTTCAGGCCGTTGAGGATGGCGGCGCCCACGACGATGGCCGTGCCGTGCTGATCGTCATGGAACACCGGAATGCTCATGCGCTCGCGCAGCTTGCGCTCGATGTAGAAGCAGTCTGGGGCCTTGATGTCTTCCAGGTTGATGCCACCGAACGTGGGCTCCAGCGAGGCAATGATCTCGATGAGCTTGTCCGGGTCCTTCTCGTTGATCTCGATGTCGAACACATCGATGCCCGAGAACTTCTTGAACAGAACGCCCTTGCCTTCCATCACCGGCTTGCCGGCCAGCGGGCCGATATCGCCCAGGCCCAGCACGGCCGTGCCGTTGGTCACCACGCCGACCAGGTTGCCGCGGGCGGTGTAGCGAAAGGCAGCGGCGGGGTCCTTGACGATCTCTTCGCAGGGCGCGGCCACGCCGGGGGAATAGGCCAGTGCCAGGTCATGCTGATTGACCATCTGCTTGGTCGCAGCAATCGTGATCTTGCCGGGCTGGGGAAACTCGTGATATTCGAGTGCGGCACGACGCAGCAGGGCGCGCTTGTCGGTAGGGTTGTGGGCCGTGTTGTCGGACATCAAGCGTCTCCAATCGTCAGCGAAGCATGGCCGACGTGGCGGCATGCGAGCACTGCGCCCCGTCGGCGGTATGTAAGGGGAGCCGATTGTAGGACGCGAGGCTGTCAGTCTGCCGTCAAGCGAAACACTTGTGATCGCAATGCAGGCAGTTCCATGTGCCGGTATTCACGCCGGATCGAGCGGGTATACCGGCCGGCGCACCCGCCTAAAAGGGAACCGCGCATAGTCCGATGTGGTTACGCCCGGGCTGTCGCACTCGACAAGACCCTCGGAAAGGGGCGTGAACACAGGCCGGCAGTACATCCGTGACTTGAGCAGCAGGAACCGGAAGCGCGTGGGATCCAGCCCCACGCAGTGGAACACACCGAGGTCCCACGGCTCATGGGTCTGCTCGGACACCACGATCTGCGCGCTACCGGTATCGAACAACACCGTGCGCCCCATGTGGCAGCGCTGGCCTGTGTAGATCGGGCCCGTGACGGTGTAGCTGCCATCGCTCACGGCGCGCACCGTGCCGTGCAGGCGCAGTGGCTTCTTGTGCAGGCCGATGCGGTCGAGTGGCACCTTGTTGCCAAGGTCGACGTCCACCTCGCCACCCTCGCCGGCTGCGATGAGCCGGGCCACGGCCTCCGGGTCGCACAGAGGCCCCATGGCGATGCCGGTGAGGCCCCGCTCCAGCGCGGCCTGCAGCACGTCCATGGTGTCGCAGGTGCCGCCCGACATGCAGTTGTCGCCGTGGTCGAGCAGCAGCACGGGGCGGGTGGCGCCTTGTGCCATGTCCTGCGCGCGGCGCAGAGAGTCTTCCAGTGGGTCGCTGCGGTAGACATATTCCGTCCGCCGCTGCCATATTTGCCGCGCCAGCCCGTCTACGGCATCCTGGGTGGCGGCCGCATCCTCCGCGCGGCAGGTGGCGACGACGCTCACGCAGGGTGCCTCGATGTCGGCCAGCGAGAAGCCGCCGAACACGGAGACAGCGGGCAGCCCGCTACGTTCGAGGCCGCGCGCGGCCTCCACGGCATCGCGCATCGGGCCCTCAAGCGTGGTGCTGCGCAGCGTGTGGCTCATGAGCGGCAGGCGGTGCCAGCACACACGAAAGTGCGCCTCGCCGCGCAGCATCTGCAGCAGCAGGCGACCTGCGTGCTCTCCGGTTTCGTACATGTCGATGTGCGGGTAGGTCTTGAAGCCCACCATCACGTCGGCGCTCTGCACCATCTGCTCGGTGATGTTGCCATGCAGGTCCAATGCCACGCCTATGGGCACGCCGGGCGCTGCAGCGCGCACGCGCGCGAGCAGATCGCCCTCCCCATCGTCGGTGTGCTCGGCCACCATCGCGCCGTGCAGGTCGAGCAGGATGGCATCGGAGCCGGGAGCTGCCTCGACGATACGGCGCGTGAGCTCGTCGTAGGCCTTCGCGTGCACGGGACCGCTGGGGTTGGCCGTGGCGGACACGGGCGTGACCAGCGTGGCCCCCATCCTCTCGGCCAGGTCGATGAAGGCCGCCATGGCCGTGCGCATGCCCTTGTTGGCGCGCAAGGCCGCCTCGCCAAAAGCCGGCGAGAACGCCTCCAGGGGCGTGGGCACGGGCGAGAAGGTGTTGGTCTCGTGGTTGAGCCGTGCGATCAGGATCTTCATGCCACCACCCCGGCACTGGCGAGCATGGCGCGCAGCAGCACATTGCAGCCGGCCTCCAGATGGGCGGGATCTGCGTCTTCGATCTCGTTGTGGCTGATGCCGTCGGCGCAGGGAACGAAGATCATCGCCGCGGGCGCCACACGCGCTACATAGACTGCGTCATGGCCCGCTCCGCTCACCACATCCATGCAGCTGTAGCCCAGGTCCGCGGCGTTGGCGCGCACGGCCTCCACCAGGTGCGGCGTGAACGGCTGCGGCGGGAAGTACACCACCTGCTCCACGTCGATGGCCAGGCCGCGCTCGGCGGCGATGCGCGCGCAGGCGGCGCGCAGCGCGGCGTCCATGTCCAGCAGCTGGGCGTCGTCGGGCGCGCGCAGGTCCACGCTGAGCTTCACGCGGCCCGGGATCACGTTGCGCGAGTTGGGGTGCACCTCCAGCGAGCCCACGGTGCCGCGCGCATGCGGCAGGCGGTCCAGGGCGATGCGGTTGACCTCGGCCACCAGCGCACTCGCGGCCAGCAGCGCATCCTGGCGCAATTCCATGGGCGTGGGACCGGCATGCGCCTCCATGCCCTGCACGGTCACGTCGTACCAGCGCTGGCCCAGCGCCGCCTGCACCACGCCGATCACGCGTTCGTGATTCTCCAGCACCGGGCCTTGCTCAATGTGCGCCTCGAAGTAGGCGCCCACGACGGGTGCTGCGCTGGCCTGGCCCGCGTAGCCGATCGCGGCGAGGGCTTCGGCCACGCTCACGCCCTGGGCGTCTCGCTGTGCGAGCGCATGCTCCAGCGTGAACGCTCCCGCGAACACGCCCGAGCCCATCATCACGGGCACGAAGCGTGAGCCTTCTTCGTTGGTCCACACCGCGACCTCGATGGGCGCGCGGGTGCGCACGCCAGCCGCATTGAGCGTGCGCACCACTTCCAGGCCGGCCATCACGCCGTAGTTACCGTCGAACTTGCCGCCGGTGGGCTGGGTGTCGATGTGGCTGCCCGTCATCACCGGCGCCAGGCTGTCGTCCGCGCCTGCACGGCGCGCGAAGATGTTGCCGATGGCATCGATGCGGATGCTGCAGCCGGCCTCGCGCGCCCACTGCACGAAGAGGTCGCGGCCCTGCCGGTCCAGGTCGGTGAGGGCGATGCGGCACACGCCACCTTTGGGGGTGCCGCCGATGCGCGCGAGGTCCATCAGCGATTTCCACAGGCGTGCGCCGTCGATGCGCAGCGCAGTGGCGGGGGATGTTTGCATGTCCATGAAAGAGTCCTTCACTGCTGTTCGCAGCGCGATGCGGCCTCCGCGCTTTTGGGGCGGACCACAAGGGCTGCCGTTGGATGTCAGGCCATGCCCACGCCGAGGTAGCGGTCCTTCACGGCGTCGTCTGCCAGGAAGTCCACGTTGCTGGCCTCATGCACGATGGCACCCTGCTCGATGACGTAGTGGCGGTCGGCGAGCTGGGTGCAGACCTCGAGGTTCTGCTCCACCAGCAGGATGGACACGCCCGCGGCCTTGATGGTCTGGAGCTGGGCCACGATCTCCTCGACGATCACGGGCGCCAGTCCCTCCACGGGCTCGTCCAGCATCAGCAGGCGCGGCGCGTTCATGAGCGCGCGGCCGATGGCCAGCATCTGCTGCTCGCCGCCCGAGAGCTGGCCACCGCCATTGGCGCGGCGCTCCTTGAGGCGCGGAAAGATGCGATAGACGTCGGGCAGCTGCCAGGGCGAATGCTTGCGCTGGCCCAGTAACAGGTTCTCTTCTACCGTGAGCAGCTTGAAGATGCCCCGGTGCTCCGGCACCAGGCAGATGCCGCGTTGTGCCACCAGATGGGTGGCCAGCTGGTGCACGGGCTCGCCGCCGAAGCGGACTTGCCCTTGCGTGGGCGCCATCACGCCGGCGATGGTCTTGAGCGTGGTGGTCTTGCCCGCCCCGTTGCGGCCCAGCAGCGTGACGAGCTCGCCGTCGCCGACATGCAGCGACACGCCCTGCAGCACATGGCTTTTGCCGTAATGCGCGTGAACGGATTCCACGGACAGCAATGTCTTCATGCCTTGCCTCCGGTGATCATGTTGCCCAGGTAGGCGCTGCGTACACGCTCGTCGTTGCGGATCTCGTGCGGCAGGCCCTCGGCGAGCACGCGGCCCTGCTGCATCACGGTGATGGTGTCGGAGATGTCCATGACGATGCCCATGTTGTGTTCGATGAGCACCACGGTGTGCTCGTCCTTGAGGCCCTGGATCAGTTGCTTCATCTCCTCGAGGTCGTCGATGCCCATGCCCGAGGTCGGCTCGTCGAGGAAGATCGCCTTCGGGCGCGCGGCCAGCGCCATGCCCACCTCCAGGCGCCGCTGCTGGCCGTGCGAGAGATTGCCGGCGGGGGTGTCGGCGTAGCGCGTGAGGCCCAGGCGTTCGAGCACGCTGGCCACCGTGTCGGCGCAGGAGCGCCGGCCCTCGGGGGCGTTCCAGCAGTCCAGCGCCTTCTTGGGGGCCACGCCCTGGGCGGCCAGGCGCAGGTTCTCGCGCACCGGCAGGGTGAGGAACAGGCTCGTGACCTGGAACGAGCGCGCCATGCCCCGGCGCACGCGCCGGTGGTCGGGCTCGCGCGTCACGTCGTGGCCGTCGAACAGGATGCGCCCGCCGCTCACCTGCTTGGTCCCCGTGAGCATGTGGAACAGCGTGGTCTTGCCCGCCCCGTTGGGGCCGATCACCGAATGCACGGTGTTGGCGCGCACCTTGAGGTTTACGCCGCCCAGGGCGACGAACTTGTCGTAGCGTTTCTCGACGCCCTGGGCTTCGAGCAGGATGGGGGATGCGGTGGTGCTCATGCCTGGCCTCCCTGGGTGTTGGCCTGGGACGCCGCCCCGTTGCGTTGTGCGTCGGCCCCGCCGCCCTTGCGGCGCAGCAGGCTCCACAGGGACTCGCCCAGGCCCCACAGGCCGCGCTGCAGCCCCAGGCTGACGACCATCAGCACCACGCCCAACAGCAGCAGCCAGCGCGGCCACAGGGTGGAGAGCCAGTCGCCCAGCAGTACATAGAACGCCGCGCCCAGCACCGAGGCCAGCAGGTTGCCAGTTCCACCGATCACGGTCATCACGAGGATCATCTCGCTCGTGTGGTATTCGGCATTGGACAGCGGCGCGATGCCGGTCATCATGGCGTGCAGCGCGCCGGCCAGGCCGGTGACGGCGCCCGAGATCACGAAGGCCTGCAGCTTGAGCAGGCGCAGGTCGTAGCCCACGGCCGCGGCGCGCTCCTCGTTGTCGCGCACGGCCAGCAGCGTGCGGCCGAACACCGAGTCGCACACGCGGCGCAGCAGCCAGAACGCCGCAAGAAACAGCACCGCGACAAAGCCGTAGTACTGCCAGGGCGAGTCCAGGGGCCACAGCGTCTGGCCGGCCACGGCCAGCGAGGGACGCGGAATGTCGAGCAGGCCGTTGTCGCCGCCCGTGAGGCCCGTGGCGGTGTAGGCCAGAAAATAGAACATCTGCGCGAACGCGAGCGTGAGCATCACGAAGTAGGTGCCGCGCTGGCGGATGGCCACCCAGCCCACGATGGCTGCACCCGCGGCGCCCATGGCCACGGCGGCCAGCAGCGCCAGCGGCATGGGCAAGGTCCAGCGCGTGAGCAGCAGCGCGATGGTGTAGCTGCCCAGCCCGAAGAAGATGCCCTGCCCGAACGACAGCAGCCCGGTGTAGCCCAGCAGCAGGTTGCAGCCCATGGCGGCGAGCCCGAAGATCAGCACTTCGCTCGCGAGCGAGCCCGACTGCATGCACAGCGGCATGGCGACCACGATCGCCAGCGCGAGAAGGAAATGGGAATGTCTGGACATGTTCATCGTGTTCATCCTTTGCGGCCCAGCAGGCCGTGGGGGCGCAGCAGCAGCACGGCAGCCATGGCCACGTAGATCATGAGGCGAGCACCCTCGGGCCACAGCGTGCTCATCACGCTCTGCACGATGCCGATGAGCAGGCCGCCCACGAGCGCGCCGCCGAAGCTGCCCAACCCGCCCACGACCACGATCACGAAGGCCACGCCCAGGGCCTCGATGCCCATGAACGGCTCGGCGCCGCGGATCGGCGCGGCGAGCACGCCCGCCAGGGCCGCCGTGGCCGCGCCCAGCGCGAACACCAGACTGAAGATGCGCAGCACGTTCAGGCCGAGCAGCGAAACCATCTCGGTCGACTCGCTGCCGGCGCGCACCGCGCTGCCCAGGCGTGTGCCTTCCAGCACCCACCACAGCAGTACCGCGAGCACGGCGGTGAAGCCGATCACGAACAACCGGTACTTCGGATAGACGAAGCTGCCCCACATCACCACGCCCTGCAGCAGGTCGGGGACGGCCACGCTGTCGCCCAGCGGCCCCCATTGCAGGATCACGAGTTCCTGCACCACGAGCGCGAGGCCCACGGTGATGATGATGTGGAACTCATGGGCCTTGGCGTACACATGGCGCAGCATGAGCTTCTCGGTGAACCAGCCGATCGCGCCCACGGCCAGCGGCACCACGGCCAGGGCGAGCCAGAAGCTCAGACCCCAGCGTGTCATCTGGTAGCAGAAATACGCGCCCAGCAGGTAGAAGGCTCCGTGCGCGAAGTTCACGAAGCGCAGCAGGCCGAACACGATCGACAGGCCCACGGCCAACAGGAAATACAGCATGCCGATGCCGATCCCGTTGATGGTCTGTAGCAGGTAGATGCTCATACTCGACTATCAAAAAAATAGCTGCCAGCGCTTGCTGGTCAAGCGCTAGGTGGTCTTTTGGCTTGAGGCCCGGGGGCGGGCGGTCAGGCCAGCTTGCAGCCGGTGCGGTCGATGGGCAGGAAGGACTTGCCGGAACTGACCACGTCCACGTAGTCGTCCTTGTTCTTCATCTTGGCCTTGGCCTTGCCCTTGAGCAGGTAGTAGTTCTTGAGCACCTGGTGGTCGGCCTTGCGCACTTCCTCCTCGCCCGTGAGGCCCTGGTACTTCATGCCCTCCAGGGCTGCCACCACGGCCTTCTGGTCCACCGTGCCGGCCTTGAGGATGGCGTCGAGGAGCAGCTTGGTGCAGATGTACGAACCCGCCAGGCTGTAGTTGGGGTTGGACTTGAACGCGGCCTGGGTGCGCTTGACCAGGTCCTGGTTGAGCGGCGTGTCCACCGTGTGCCAGTACTGCGCGCCGAAGTACACGCCATCGCACAGATCGGCGCCCAGCGATTCGAACTGCTCCAGGCCCGAGGCCCAGGCGATCAGGATGGTCATGTTCTTGTGCATGCCGAAGCTGATGGCCTGGCGCAGCGCGTCGGACGACTGGGCGCCGAAGTTCAGCAGCAGCAGCACGTCGGGCTTGGCGGCCATGGCGTTGGTGAGGTAGCCGCTGAACTCCTTCTCGGTCAGCGAGTGGTAGCTGTTGCCCACGTGCTCGATGCCCTTTTCCTTGAAGATGTTCTTGGCAGCGGTCAGCAGGCCGTCGCCGAACACGTACTGCGGCGTGATGGTGTACCAGCGCTTGGCTTTCGGGTGCGCGTCGAGCAAGGGGCGCACGGTCTGCTCGATGGCGCCGAAGGTCGGTACCGACCAGCGGAACGTGGCGCCATTGCAGTCGGAGCCGGTGAGCTCGTCGGCCCCTGCGGTCGTGATGAAGATGCCGCCGGCCTTCTCGGCTTCCTTGCCCATGGCCAGCGCTTCGGACGACAGGATGCCGCCTGCGAAGAAGCGCGCGCCCTTTTGCTGAGCCGCCTCCTGCACCTTGCGCACCGCGGTGGCGGGCTTGCCTTCGGTATCGAGCAGCGTGTAGGCCAGCGGCCGGTCCAGGGCCTTGCCGTACTGCTCGATGGCGAGCTTCATTCCCAGGTCCGCGAACTTGCCGTTCGCGGCGAATGCGCCCGACATGGGCACGGGGCAGCCAAACTGGATCGCGTCCTTGGACTGTGCCCAGGCGCTGGCGCCCAAGCCCAGGGAGGCGGGCAGCGCGCCGAATGCGGAAAGTTGCAGGAGGTGACGTCGTTGCATAGGGGACTCCGTGGTGAGGCTGAAGAACAGTGGGTGGTACGGGTCTCAGAGCACGATGCATGCCAATTTGTCGGAATGCGTGCACGCTCCTTAATTCATATTTATAGTGACAAATAGAATGAATATGACGCGTACAAACCCTAGACGCTTCCGGCATGCCCCTGGGCGGTGCATACTGCACCACGACAGCGAACACCGGGGTGGCGGTGGTGGTACCGGACTATCCCGAGGAAAGACAACAAGCCATGGCAACACAGAAGCCCGCTCCCCTGGCGATCAAGCAGCTCAAGCGCTCCGATCTCGTGGCCCAGGAGATCAAGCGGCTGATTACCGAGAAGAACCTGAGTCCCGGTGACCGCCTGCCGCGCGAGATCGAGCTGCAGGCGCAGTTCCAGGTCAGCAAGGGCACCATCCGCGAGGCGCTCAAGTCGCTGGAGGTGCAGGGCCTCGTCACCATTTCCACGGGCCCCTCGGGCGGCGGCACCATCGTCGAAGTGCCTCTGGACCGCACCTTGCAGTTCATGCAGAACTACCTGTTCTTCCAGGAAGTGACCATCGACGACATCTATGCCGTGCGCCAGCAGCTCGAGCCCATGCTGGCGGCGGGCGCTGTGCCGCACCTGACGGAGGCCGACTTCGAGGCGCTGGAGCACAGCATCGCCTGCTGCGACCCCACCCAGAGCCAGGAGGACCTGGTGAGCCAGCGGCGCGAAGACGTGAACTTCCACGACATCCTCGCGGCGGCCAACCCCAATCCGTTCCTGCGCTTCACCTGTGAGCTGATCAACGAGATGATTCGCCAGCTCATCGTGTTTGGCAATCGCACGCCGCAAGCCGAGCACCGGCGTTTTGGCGAGGCCAACGCGCAGTTCCACCGCGCCATCGTGCAGGCCGCACGCGCGCGCGACGCGGAGAAGGTGCGCACGCTCATGCAGAGCCACATGCAGGATGCGGCGAGCAGCGTCAAGCGCATGAAGGGCCGCATCCAGGGACGCCTGATCCTCGACGCAGACACGCTGCGGCGTCCGCGTGCGGCGCCTGCCGTGTCCACGGCAGCCACGGCCGCCGCAGGGACCAAGCGTCCGCGCAGGCGCGCCGCCGGCGTGGGGGCGGAATAGGCCGGCCAGGCCGCCTCCCTCACAAAAGACAAAGCCCCTGCGGCCGCCAGGCCCAGGGGCTTTTCGCAAACGGCGCGGGGCGGGGCCGCCCCGGCCGCCCGGATCAGCGGCTGCTCGGGAAGCTGAACACCGCGCCCTCGCGCACGCCGGCCGAGGGCCAGCGCTGGGTGATCGTCTTGCGCTTGGTGTAGAAGCGCACGGCATCCGGCCCATAGGCGTGCAGGTCGCCGAACAGGCTGCGCTTCCAGCCGCCGAACGAGTGGTAGGCCACCGGCACGGGCAGCGGCACGTTCACGCCCACCATGCCGACCTGGATGTGGTCGGTGAAGTAGCGGGCGGCTTCGCCGTCGCGCGTGAAGATGCAGGTGCCGTTGCCGTATTCGTGGTCGTTGATGAGCTGCATGGCTTCCTGCAGCGTCTTCACGCGCACCACGCCGAGCACGGGGCCGAAGATTTCTTCCTGGTAGATCTTCATGCCGGGCTTGACGTTGTCAAACAGGCAGGCGCCCAGGAAGTAGCCTTCCTCGTGGCCCGCCACCTGCACGCCACGGCCGTCCACCACCAGCGTGGCGCCCTCCTGCACGCCGCTGTCCACATAGGCCTTCACCTTCTCGAAGTGGGGCTTGGTCACCAGCGGGCCCATGTCGTTGCTGTTGTCCGTGCCGGGGCCGACCTTCATCTTGGCGATCTCGGTCTTCAGGCCCGCAATCACGGCGTCACCCACTGCGTCGCCCACGGCCACCAGCAGCGGGATGGCCATGCAGCGCTCGCCGCACGAGCCATAGGCCGCGCCCATGAGCGCGCTGACGGCGTTGTCCACATCGGCGTCGGGCATGAGCACGGCGTGGTTCTTGGCGCCGCCCAGGGCCTGCACGCGCTTGCCGTGCTTGCAGCCTTCGGCGTAGATGTACTCGGCGATGGGGGTGGAGCCCACAAAGCTCACGGCTTTCACGCGCGGGTCTTGCAGCAGCGTATCGACGGCCAGCTTGTCGCCGTTGACCACGTTCAGCACGCCGGGCGGCAGGCCCGCCTTCAGCGCCAGCTGGGCGATGAACAGCGTGCTGCTGGGGTCGCGCTCGGACGGCTTGAGCACAAAGGTGTTGCCGCAGGCCACGGCCATGGGCCACATCCACAGCGGCACCATGGCCGGGAAGTTGAACGGCGTGATGCCGGCCGTGACGCCCAGCGCCTGGAACTCGCTCCAGCTGTCGATGCCGGGGCCCACGTTGCGGCTGTGCTCGCCCTTGAGCAGCTCGGGCGCGTAGCTCGCGTACTCCACGTTCTCGATGCCGCGCTGCAGCTCGCCGTGGGCATCCGCCAGCACCTTGCCGTGCTCGGCGGTGATCAGCGCGGCGATCTTGTCGGCGTTTTCTTCGAGCAGTACTTTCAGCTTGGCTAAAACGCGGGCGCGCTTCAGCGGCGGCGTGTTGCGCCAGGCGGGAAAGGCGGCCTCGGCCGAGGCGATGGCGGCTTCCACCGTGGCCTGGCTCGCCAGCGCCACGCTGGTGGTCGATTGGCCGGTGGCAGGGTTGAACACGGGCTGCGTGCGCTCGGTGTCGGCAACGATCTTGCCGTCGATCAGGTGGCCGACGGTGGTGGTGACGTTCTTGTCGTGGTGCATGATGTTCTAAGCTAAAACGGGCTCTAGCGCTTATCCATCAAGCGCTAAAAGCTATCAAAACAGGAGTTCAAGCGGTCTCGTGCAGGGCATCGCCCAGGGCGCTGACCAGGCGGTCGATCTCGGCCTGGGTGCTGATGAACGGGGGCGCGAGCTGGATGGTGTCGCCACCGTAGCGCACGTAGAAGCCCTTCTCCCAGCACTTCATGGCGATCTCGTAGGGGCGCTTGGCGGGCTCGCCGGGCAGGGCGGCAATGGTGATGCCGGCGGCCAGGCCGTAGTTGCGGATGTCGGCCACGTGCTTGGCGCCTTTCAGGCCGTGCACGGCGTTCTCGAAGTAGGGCGCCAGCGCCTTCACGCGGCCGGGCATGTCTTCTTTTTGCAGGATGTCGAGCACCGCGTTGCCCGCCGCGCAGGCCACGGGGTGGGCCGAGTAGGTGTAGCCGTGCGGGAACTCCAGCATGTACTCGGGGCCGCCCTGCGCCATGAAGGTGTCGTAGATCTCTTTGGTGGCGATCACGCCGCCCAGGGGCTGGGCGCCGTTGGTCACCTGCTTGGCGAAGTTCAGGATGTCGGGCGTTACGCCGAAGGCCTCCGCCCCGGTCCAGGTGCCGCAGCGGCCAAAGCCGGTGATGACCTCGTCAAAAATCAGCAGGATGTTGTTCTGCGTGCAGATCTCGCGGATGCGCTCCAGGTAGCCCTTCGGCGGGATCACCACGCCGGCCGAGCCCGAGAAGGGCTCCACGATCACGGCGGCGATGTTCGATGCGTCGTGCAGCGCGATCACGTCGAGCAGCTTGTCAGCCAACGCGCGGCCGCCGTCCGCGGCCATGCCCTTCTGGAAGGTGCCGGCCGGCGGCTGGGTGTGGGGAATGTGGTCCGCCTCCACGCCCTGGCCGAACAGCTTGCGGTTGCCCACGATGCCGCCGACCGAGATGCCACCGTAGTTCACGCCGTGGTAGCCCTTCTCGCGGCCGATCAGGCGCGTCTTGGTGCCCTGGCCCTTGGCGCGCCAGTAGGCCCGCGCCATCTTGAGCGAGGTGTCGGCCGACTCGGAGCCGGAGCCGGTAAAAAACACATAGTCCAGCCCGGCGGGCGTCAGTTCCTTGAGTTTGTTCGCCAGTGCGAACGAGGCCGGGTGGCCGAACTGGAAGGCCGGGGCATAGTCCAGCGTGGCGGCGGCGCGGCCGATGGCCTGGGCCACCTCCGTGCGGCCGTGGCCCAGGCCCGAGCACCACAGGCCCGAGAGGCCGTCAAAAATCTTGCGCCCTTCGGCGTCGGTGTAGTAGGCGCCCTGGCCGCTCACGATCATGCGCGGCTGGGCCTTGAAGTTGCGGTTGCCGGTGAAGGGCATCCAGTGGGCTTCCAGCCAGGCGGCGTCGGTGCGTACGGCGGCTGCGGGGTTGGGGTCGATGACGGCGAAGCTCATGGCGATCTCCTGAAGGGAATGCGCGCATTGTTGGTCACGGTAATAATCCGTTGAAGCAACAAATATCCACATTCACTTAGCAATCCATGCAAGTAAAAAACGCCCGCCGTCCGCGCGCCGTGCTGGGGCAGCTGTCCGACATGGACCTGCGCCTGCTGCAGGTGTTCAAGGCCGTGGTCGAGTGCGGCGGCATGGCCGCGGCCGAGCTGGAGCTGAACATTGGCACCAGCACCGTGAGCCGCCATGTGAAGGACCTGGAGACGCGCCTGGGCCTGACGCTGTGCCGGCGCGGGCGCGCGGGCTTTGCGCTCACGCCCGAGGGACAGCGGGTGTATGAGGAGACGCTGCGCCTGCTGGCCTCGGTGCGCGGCTTTCTGGGCAGCATCGACGACATCCACGACCGCATGGGCGGACAGCTGGCGGTGGCGGTGTTCGACAAGACGGCGAGCAACCCGGCCGCGCGCATCGGCGACGCCATCGCCACTTTTACGGCGGAAGCGCCCGACGTGCAGCTGCAGCTGCATGTGGGGTCGATCAACGCCATCGAGCGCGGCGTGATCGACGGCAGCTTCCAGGTGGGCATCATCCCCGCCCACCGCAGCTCGCAGAGCCTGGTCTATTCCGATCTGTTCGGCGAGACCATGCTGCTGTATTGCGGCGCGGGCCACCCGCTGTTCGGCGCACCCCACGACGATCTGGACTGGGACGCCGTGCGCCGCTACCCGTTCGCGGGGCTGGGCTACCACTCGCCCAACATGGAGCTGAGCCACGAGGCGCGCCTGACGCGCGCTGCCACGGGGTTTGACCAGGAGTCCATCGCCACGCTGGTGCTGTCGGGGCGCTTTCTGGGCTTTTTGCCCGACCACTATGCCGAGAGCTTCGAGCGCCAGGGCCGCATGCAGCCCGTGCGGCCCGCGGTGTTCCGCTACGACTGCCGCTTCGTCAGCCTGGTGCGCCGCTCACCCGCGCCCAGCCGGGCCGCGCAACTGCTGCAGCGCTGCCTGCTGCAGGCGCATGGGGCCTGACGGCCCGCCCGGGCCGCTCAAGCGCCGGGCCGCGCTGCCGATAATGCAAGGCATATGACCACCCTTGCCGCCATCGCCCAATCCGGTCTGCAGGCCGCGCAGCTGCGCCTGGACAGCAGTGCCCACAACGTGGCCAACCTGAACACCCCGGGCTTTCGGCGCCAGACGGTGGACCAGCAGGCCGCACCGGCGCCGGGTGGCGTGCAGGCGCGTGTGGCCGCGCCCGCCGCCGCGACAGGCGTGGCGCTGGAGGCCGAAGCCGTGGAGCAGATCAGTGCCACCTATGCCTTCCAGGCCAACCTGCTGGTGTTGCGCCGCGCCGACGAGATGGCGGGCGCGTTGCTGGACGTGCGGGCGTGACGCTGTCGGTTTAGACGAAAAGTGCCTCTGGCGCTTATCTGGCAAGCGCTAATAGCTACACAAATAAGAGCAATCGCAACCCGCTAGCCCATCATGCGGCCCGGGCGAGGTGCGCGAGTTGCTGCGCCAGCCAGTCGGTAAACGACTCCGACCGCAGGTGGGCCGGGGTCTCAGGCGGCATGCGCATGGGCGGCCTCCGCAGGGGCGTGTGCCTGTGCCTCGCGGCGCTGGCGGGCGCGCTCCCAGGCTTTTTCATGGAAGAAGAAGGCCACAGCCTGCACCGTGGGCTCCAGCAGGCTGAGGGTGAGCGACGCAATCAGATTGCCCGTGACGGCATACGCCACCAGGGCGGCCACGCAGATGTGGATCACGTAATAGCTGCCGGTCTTGGCCAGCGTGGGCAGGTTGTGGCGGGCGGCGATGCGGATGCGGGACATGGTGTTCTCCTGTAGCGGTATGTGGAGAATGCTAGTCATTCGCATTTGGTTTGGCCAATTGTTCGTGGCTAAGTTGCAGATAGAAACTGTCGAATCGCCGCGGATATGATGGCCGCTCTCTTTTTTCAACCTCTCAACCGACCCGAACGGGAGCACCGCATGGCCCTCATGGACTTCATCAAGAAGCAGTTCATCGACATCCTCCAGTGGACCGAGGACGGCGATGGCACGCTGGCCTGGCGCTTCCCGATGGAGGGGATGGAAATTCAGAACGGCGGCACGCTGGTGGTGCGCGAGTCGCAGATGGCGGTGTTCGTCAACGAAGGCCAGGTGGCCGACGTGTTCGGCCCCGGCACCTACAAGCTGACCACGCAGACGCTGCCGGTGCTGACCTACCTGAAGAACTGGGACAAGCTGTTCCAGTCGCCGTTCAAGAGCGACGTGTACTTCTTCAGCACGCGCCAGCAGGTGGACCAGAAGTGGGGCACGCCCCAGCCCATCACCATCCGCGACAAGGACTTCGGCGCGGTGCGCCTGCGCGCCTTCGGCAACTATGCGTACCGCATCGCGGACCCGAAGCTGTTCCACACCGAGATCTCGGGCACGCGCGAGTCCTACCCCTCGGCGGACCTGGAGGGCCAGCTGCGCGGCCTGGTGCTGCAGAACATTAGCAACGCCATCGCGGGCAGCGGCCTGCCGTTCCTCGACCTCGCGGCCAACCAGGTGATGTTTGCCGACGCGCTGGCGCACGAACTGCAACCCGCGTTCGCCAAGATCGGCCTGAAGCTCGAATCGATGACGGTGCAGAACGTCTCGCTGCCCGAAGAGCTGCAGAAGATCCTCGACCAGAAGATCGGCATGGGCATGGTCGGCAACGACATGGGCAAGTTCATGCAGTACCAGACGGCGCAGGCCATCCCGAAGTTCGCCGAAGGCGCAGCGGGTGGTGGAAACGGTGGCGGCAGCGTGGCGGGCGACGCCATGGGCCTGGGCGCCGGCGTGGCGCTGGGCCAGGTGCTGGCGCAGAACCTGCAACAGGGCCTGCAGGGCGGCGCTGCGCCATCGGCCCCGCAGGCCGCGCCTGCCGCCGCGCCGGTGGGTGTGCGGCCCGAGGAAGTGATGGCCACGCTGGAGAAGCTGGGCGAGCTCAAGTCCAAGGGCATCCTCACGCAGGAGGAGTTCGACGCGAAGAAGGCGGAGCTGTTGAAGAAGCTCATCTGACGCGCGTACACTCTCTTTTTAGTAGCTGCCAGCGCTTGCTACACAAGCGCTGGAGGCCAAAAACACCTTAGATCCACGACGCATGGCCGACAGCGGCACCCAGCGGACCTACCGCGCGCCCTGCCCGGGCTGCGGCGCGCCGGTCGAATTCAAGAGCGCGCAATCCACCCATGCCATCTGCGCTTACTGCCACAGCACCGTGGTGCGCAGCGGCGAGGTGCTGCAGCGCCTGGGCCGCATGGCCGAGGTCTTCGACGACCACAGCCCGCTGCAGCTCATGGCCAGCGGACGCATCGCGCTGGACGGCCAGACGCTGCCGTTCACGCTGATCGGCCGGCTGCAATACCAGGGCGAGGAAGGCCGCTGGACCGAGTGGGTTGCCTTCCTGCAGGACGGCAGCACCGCCACGCTCAGCGAGGACAACGGCGCCTATGTCTTCACCCACCCGGCCACGCTGGGGCGGGAATTGCCCGAAGCCGAGCGCTTTCGCGTCGGCATGACCACGGCCGTGGCCGGCCAGCCGTTCAGCGTGGCGGCCAATGTGCGCGCACAACTCGTCGCGGCCGAGGGCGAGGTGCCGAAGCTGCCGCCGCTGGGCACGCCGTTCCAGGTGGTGGAGCTGCGCTCGGCCGACGGCGAGGTGCTCTCCATCGACTACGGCACCCAGCCCCCCCAGGTGCAGCGCGGCCGGGCGGTGCGGCTGGAGGATCTGCAGTTCCAGGGCCTGAAGGACGAGTCCGCCAAGGAGGAAAAGGGCCGCCAGTTCAGTTGCCCCCATTGCGGCGCGCCGGTGCAGGTGCAGCTGTCCAGCACCAAGAGCTGCACCTGCCCGTCGTGCCACAGCCTGATCGACCTGAGCGCGGGTTTGGGTGGCGAGCTGCGCCACGCCGCACAGTACGAACCGGTGCAGCCGCTGATCCCGCTGGGCAGCGTGGGCCAGTTCGAGGGTGCGCCATGGCAGGTGGTGGGCTTTCAGCACCGCACGGGCGTGGAGCCCGGGGATGATGAGCACTTCGGCTGGGAGGAGTACCTGCTGTACCACCGCCAGCGGGGCTTCCTGTTCCTGGTGGACGCCAGCGATGGCTGGAGCCTGGTGCGCCCCGCCACGGGCGCGCCGCAGCACAAGCCGGGCGCGCCCACCGCCACCTATCTGGGCACGCAGTACCGCCTGACCTCCACCTACCAGGCCGAGACCAACTATGTGGCGGGCGAGTTCTACTGGCCCGTGGAGCGCGGCCAGAAGACCAGCAACAGCGACTTTGCCGCCGTGAACGGCAAGGGCCTGCTGTCGCGCGAGCAGTCGCGCAGCGAGGTCACCTGGTCGCACGGCAGCCGCATGGACAGCAGCGCCGTGGCCCAGGCCTTCAAGCTGGGCGACAAGGCGGCGCTGTTTCGCCGCCAGGACGCGGGGCCCGTCGCCGCGGGCTCTGGCATCGGCTGCGGCACGGTGATCCTGATCCTCATCGTGCTGATCATCCTGCTGGTGCTCATGAGCAACTGCTCGGGCTCTTCAGGCGGCACCTACCGCAGCTCGGGTGGCTCGTTCGGTGGCTACAGCACGGGCGGCGGCCATAAATGACGAATCTTCTGACCTCTTTTTCTCTCAACCCTTCCAAGGAGCAAACGCCATGATGGGAATCGAATGGCTTCGGCCCGCGGCCTTCCTCGGGTCCATCCTCTACGCGCTGATCGGCGTGGTCATCTTCTGGCTGTGCTTCTGGCTGATCGACAAGATCACGCCCACCGACCTGTGGGCCGAGATCGTGGAAAAGCAGAACCGCGCCCTGGCGATGGTGGTGGCCGCCATGTGCTTAGGCATCAGCATCATCGTGGCGGCGGCGATCCATTGAAACACCCCCTTGAGCGGTTGCGCCGCTTCCCCCCGCTCTCGCATCGCTGCGCGGTACGGGCAGGGGGACGACGCCAGCGCGGCGGGGCGGCGCAGCCGGCCCAGGCCCTCGCGCGGCGTCTGCTGGCGTCGGTCACGCCCACGGCTCGCGCACTCCCATGAAGGACGCCAGCACTTCCGCCCCGCGCCCCATCGACGTCGCCCTGCTGGCCAGCGTGTTCGTGATCGCCGCTTGCGGGCTGCTGTACGAGCTGGCGGCCGGGGCGCTGGCGTCGTATGTGCTGGGCGACTCGGTGCTGCAGTTCTCCACCGTCATCGGCACCTATTTGTTCGCCATGGGCGTGGGCTCGTGGCTGTCGCGCTACTTCGAACGGCAGCTGCCCGCGCATTTCCTGCGCATCGAGCTGCTGGTGGCGCTCATCGGGGGTGCTCTGCCGGCTGTGCTGTTCCTGGCCAATGCCTATGTGCCCAGCGCGTTCCGCGTGCTGCTGTACGGCATGGTGCTGCTGGTGGGCACGCTGGTGGGCTTGGAGATCCCGCTGGTGATGCGCATCTTGAAGCGCAACGTGCAGCTCAAGGACCTGGTCTCGCAGGTGCTCACCTTCGACTACCTGGGCGCGCTGGCCGTGTCGATGGCGTTTCCGCTGCTGCTGGTGCCGCAACTGGGGCTGGTGCGCACGGGGCTGCTGTTCGGCTTCATGAACGCGGCCGTGGCCGTGTGGGCGCTGTGGCTGTTCCGGCATGAGCTGCGGCGCTTTGGCGCGCACGCGCTGGCCTGTGCGCTGGTGCTGGCGGCCCTGCTGGCGGGGCTGCTGGGGGCCGAGCACATCACCCGCTTCGCCGAGGACAAGTTCTACCAGGACCGCATCGTGCTCAGCAGCGCCTCGCCCTACCAGCGCATCGTGGTCACGCACGGGCGCGCGGGGCATCGCCTGTACCTGAACGGCAACCTGCAGTTCGCCGAGCGCGACGAATACCGCTACCACGAGGCCCTGGTGCACCCCGTGATGGCCGCGCACGGTCATCCGAAGCGCGTGGCGGTGCTGGGCGGCGGCGACGGCATGGCCGTGCGCGAGGTGCTCAAGTACCCCTCGGTGGAGTCGGTCACGCTGGTGGAGCTGGACCCGGCGATGACGCAGCTCTTCGGCAGCCACCCCACGCTGCGGCAGCTGAACGGCGATGCGCTGGCGTCACGCAAGCTCACCATCGTCAACACCGATGCCTTCCAGTGGCTGCAACAGGGAGATGACACCTATGACGTGATCGTGGTGGACTTTCCCGACCCCACCAACTTCGCCATCGGCAAGCTCTACACCAACAGCTTCTACGCCCTGCTGGACCAGCGCCTGGCCGCCAGCGGCTACGCGGTGGTGCAGACGACCTCGCCGCTGGTGGCGCGCAGGAGCTTCTGGACGGTGGTCACGACCATCGAGTCCGTGGGCCTGCAGGCGCGGCCCTACCACGCGCATGTGCCGAGCTTTGGCGAATGGGGCTTCGTCATCGCCAGCCGCCGCCCCTGGCGCGTGCCTGCCGAGCTGCCCGCGGGGTTGCGCTTCCTGGACGCGGCCGCGTTGCCCCTGCTGTTCGACTTCCCGCGGGACATGGCGCGCGTGCCCGCCGAGGTCAACCGCCTGTCCAACCAGGTGCTGGTGCACACCTACGAACAGGAGTGGGGCCAGGTCGCCCACTGATCCCTGGGCCGATGCTGCGGGACGACCCTGCCCCTGCCGGCGGTGTCTGACGAACCCGGCCGGGGCCGATGCCGTACAGTGGGCGGCCCATGTCCCACCCCGCCCACACTCCTTTCTCTCCCCGCCGGCGCCAGTTGCTGCAGGCCGGCGCCGCCCTGGCCGCGGGGCTCGGCCTGTCCGGCTGCGACAAGCCTGCGCCGGCCGACGTGCTGGGCGGTTACACCGGCATCGACATGGCGCGCGGCCATGCGCTGCGCGACCGGCTGGCCGAGGGCGCGCCCTACACGCCCGACATCGTGCGCCGCACCCAGGTGGTGATCGCCGGTGGCGGGGTGGCGGGGCTGGCGGCCGCGCGTGCGCTGCGCCTGGCGGGTGTGGATGACTTCCAGTGCCTGGAGATGGAGGACCAGCCCGGCGGCAACAGCCGCGCCGGCAGCGTGAACGGCATTGCCTGCCCGCTGGGCGCGCACTACCTGCCCGTGCCCGGCGAGCATGCGCGCGAGGTGCAGGACCTGCTGGAGGAGCTGGGCCTGCGCCAGCGCGTGGCCGGCCGCTGGCGGTATGACGAACGCCACCTGAGCCACAGCCCGCAGGAGCGCCTCTACTTCCAGGGCCACTGGCAGGAGGGCCTGCTGCCCGTCGCCGGGGTGGGGGAGTCCACGCTGGCGCAGTACCGGCGCTTTGCCGAGCAGGTGGCCGCGCTTTCGCGCGGCGTGCGCTTCACCATGCCGGTGCTCAAGAGTTGGGCGCCCAATAAGCCGTTGGTGCCCGCCCATCAAGCGCTGGATGCTATGACTTTCGATGCGTGGCTGGCGCAGCAGGGCCTGGATGACGCCCACCTGCGCTGGTACCTGGACTACTGCTGCCGCGACGACTATGGCGCCGGCACGGCGCGCGTCTCGGCCTGGGCGGGCATCCACTATTTCGCCAGCCGCCACGGCTTCCATGCCCCGGGCCTGGAGGCCGATGCCGGCGATGAGCGCGAGGGCGTGCTCACCTGGCCCGAGGGCAACGGCTGGCTCACCCAGCGCCTGGCCGCGCCGCTGGTGCAGGGCGGTCAGTTGCGCACCGGTGCCAGCGTGCTGCGCATCGCTGAGACGCGCCGCGGCGTGGAGGTGGATGTGTACCTGCATGCCACCGACAGCATGGAGCGCTGGCAGGCGCGCCGCTGCATCGTGGCGCTGCCGGTGTACGTCGCCGCGCGCGTGGTGCAGCCTGCGCCGGACTTCCTTGCCCAGGCCGCGCGCCGCCTGCAGTGGGCGCCGTGGCTGGTGGCCAATATCCATGTGAGCGCGCCGCTGGCCGACCGCGAGGGCGCCGCGCCCGCGTGGGACAACGTGCTCTACGCCGATCCCGTGCCCGGCGGGCTGGGTTACGTGCATGCCGGCCACCAGCGCCTGGACCCGCGCGCCGCCGCCAGCGGCCCCACGGTGCTCACCTACTACCAGGCGCTGGGCGACGTGCCGGGCGCCCGCCAGCAGCTGGCAGAGCAACCCTGGACGCACTGGCGCAGCGCCATCCTGGCGGCCCTGGCCGTACCCCACCCGGACCTGCCCGAGCGCGCCACGCGCATGGAGATCACACGCTACGGCCATGCCATGTCCATCCCCGTACCGGGCACGCAGGCATTTTTAAGCCAAATCGGCCTCTCGCGCTTGTCTGGCAAGCGCTACCAGCTATTAAATGGAGAGCGTGTTCCCGTGCCGCCCACGCCGGGCACGCAGCGCCTGCTGTTCGCGCACGCCGACTGGTCGGGCTACTCGGTGTTCGAAGAAGCCTTCACGCGCGGCCATGCGGCGGGGCTGGCGGTGCGCTGGTAGGCAAAGCACGGAGCGCTGAGCCATCGTTGCTTTGCGCACGCGCGCTTCAGCGGGCGTTCTCTTTGCGGCGGGCGATCCGCCGCAGCCCTTCCAGCCAGACCACGCTCAAGACCAGCACCCCTGCGCCGGCGCCCCAGGCTGCAAGGCCTGCGGGGGCCAGACCCATCAGGTCGCGCAGCGCCGGAATGCCCAGCATCGCCGCCAGCAGCAGCCCCACGGCCGCCGCCATGGGTGCCAGCCAGCGGTTGGCGCGTGCCTGAAGCACCAGCAGCGGCCGCGTTGGGTCACGCTGCGCCTGGATGAGCAGCAGCACGCACACCAGCAGCGTCCCCAGCACCACGGCGCGGCCCTGGGCGGCCTCCCAGCCCTGGGCATGCAGCCAGGCTTGCGCCGCCAGCAGCAGCGCGGCCACGCCCAGGCCTTGTGCCAGGGGCCACAGCAGCGCACGCAGGGCAAAGGGCGAGTCCTGCACCGGGCGGGCAGGGCGTTGCATGGTGTCGGCCTGCTCGGGCTCGGCCTCGAAGACGACGGAGCAGGCCGGGTCGATGAGCAGCTCCAGCAGCACGATGTGCACCGGCAGCAGCAGCGCGGGCCAGTGCAGCAGGGTAGGCACCAGCGCCAGCGCGACGATGGGCACGTGCACGGCGAAGACGAAGCGTGTGGCCTTGCGCACGTTGTCGTCGATGCGCCGCCCCTGGCGGATGGCGGCGACGATGTGCGCAAAGCTGTCTTGCAGCAGCACCAGGGCCGCGGCCTCGCGCGCCACATCGGTGCCGCGCTCGCCCATGGCGATGCCCACGTCGGCGGCCTTGAGCGCGGGGGCGTCGTTCACGCCGTCGCCGGTCATGGCCACCACGGCACCATCGGCGCGCAGGGCCTGCACCAGGCGCAGCTTGTGCGCGGGCTTGAGGCGCGCACACAGGTCGGTGTGGCGCAGGCGCTCGCGCAGCGTGGCGTCGTCCAGCGCTTGCAGCTCATCGCCAGTGAGCACCTGCGGCCGTTCGGACAGGCCCACCTGCCGCGCGATGGCGCGGGCGGTGGCCGGGTGGTCGCCCGTCATCATCACCACGCGCACGCCCGCGCTGCGGCATTGGGCGATGGCCTCGGGCACCTCGGGCCGGGGCGGATCGGCCAGCGCCACGAGGCCGAGAAACTCGAAGTCGAAGTCGTGCTGGCTGCCGGGCCATGCCGGTGGCTCGCCCGGCGAGGCGCCCTCCCTCGTCCACTGCCCGCGAGCCACGCCGAGCACGCGCAGGCCGCGCTCGGCCAGGTCTTCCACCTGCCGGCGCAGCGCCGCACGCCGGTCCGCATCCAGGTGGCACAGGTCGGCCACGGCCTCGGGCGCCCCCTTGGTGGCCAGCAGGTGCCGTTGGGGCGCGCCGGTGGCGTACACGCGGGTCATGGCCAGAATCTCGCCCGACAGGTCGTATGCGAACTCGGGCTCGCGCCCGTCGTGCACATGCTCGGTCCCCTGCAGCCAGGTGAGGCCGAAGTGCTGGATGGCCTTCTCCATCGGGTCGAACGGATCGCCCGGCGTGGCCAGCATGGCCCATTCGACCAGTGGTTGCAGCGCCTCGGGCAGCGTTTGGGCGCCCTCGGCGCGCCATTGCAGCGTGGGCGTGGCCAGCTCGGCCACGGCCATGCGGTTCACCGTCAAGGTGCCGGTCTTGTCCACGGCCAGCACGGTGACCGCGCCCAGGGTCTCCACGGCCGTGATGCGCCGCGTCAGCACCTGCCGCTGGGCGATGCGCCATGCCCCCAGCGCCAAGAACACGGTGAGGATCACCGGGATTTCCTCGGGCAGCAGCGCCATGGCCAGGGCAATGCCCGACAGCAGGCTGTCCAGCAGCGGGCGGCCCGCCCAGCCCCAGCCCAGCAGCACCTGGGCGCCTGCCAGCGCGAGGGCCAGCAGCCCCAGGCTGCGCACCAGCCGGCGCGAGCGCTGCTGCAGCGGCGAGGGCGGCGTCTGCGTGGTCGCCAGGTCTGTGCCGATGCGTCCCACGGCGGTATGCCCCGCCGTGGCATGCACCCGCGCGAGGCCCGTTCCGCGGGTGACCACGGTGCTGGCGAACACACGGTCGCTATCGGTGTCAGCCTGCAGGGTGGACGCGCTTTCGCTGGCGCGGGGGTGCTTGGCGGCGGGTACGGACTCGCCCGTGAGCAGGGATTCATCCACTTCCAGCTGGCCGCTGAGCAACTGGGCATCGGCGGCGACCCGGTCGCCTTCGCGCAGCACCAGCAGATCGCCACACACCACATCCCGTCCCGCAATGCGCAGTTGCGCTCCATCCCGCAGCACGAGGGCGCGGGGTGCGGAGAGGTCGCGCAGCGACTCCAGCGCGCGCTGGGTACGGCGCTCCTGCACCAGCGTGATGCCGATGACCACGAAGACGAAGCTGAGCAGGAACAGCGCCTCGCCTTTGTCGCCCAGTGCCAGATAGACGCCGCCCGCCGCCAGCAGCATGAGGAACATGGGCTCGGTGAGCACCTCGCGCACGATGGCGAACGTCGACTTGGGGGCGTTGCCGGGTAACTGGTTCGGTCCGTCGCGTGCCAGGCGTTCGGCGGCTTCGGCACTGCTCAGGCCCTGCAGGCCGTGGCGATGTGAGGAGGACTGTTCTGCCATGCAAGAGCGCGCCAGAAGTACAAGGGATGGCGGCAGTGTAGGTGCTTGCGCCGGGGAAATGGGTGTGAACTTTGGATCGCCGGCCCCTGTGTGGCACGGGGCAAAGAGTGTGCCGTGATCACTGGCGCCCCCCATCAATCGATCGGGTTGGGTCACGGCGATCTTTCGCCTCGTGAGCCGGTGTTGCAATGGGCCGAGGCGGGGGAATGGCCCATGGGCCCATTCCTTGGCAAAAATCAAGATTCGGATTCCATGCATGCTGCCAGGCCGGAGCGCGCGAGGCCGCGGTGTATAACCCCAGCGCCAGTCTTTGCGCCATTCCTGATCTATGCAAGTGAGCAGTTCCCCTCCTTTTTTTGAACATCAGCATGAGCGCCTGGAGGCGCAGCTGCACGCCCATCTGCTGGATGTCGTGGGTGCGGATTTCGATAGCGCGCTGCAGCGCTTGCAGCGCTGGCGCGCCGACCTGGCCCAGCACATCGAGATCGAAAATACGCGGCTACTGCCCCATGTGCCGCCGGGTGCCCGTTGGGCCGCGCGGGTGTACCTGGTGGAGCACGACCGTATCGCGCTGCTGGCCGACGAGTACCTGCTGAAGGTGCGGGCGATGGCGCAGCAGGCGCCGCAGGGCGAGCAGGCCCGCCGCGCTGCGGTGCTGGGGCTGCTGGATGCGGCGCATGCGCTGCGGCATGTGCTGGAGCATCACCATGAGCGCGAGCACCAGGCGCTGGCGCATGAATTGCCCGAAAGCCTGCAGGCTGCGGCGTGGAATGGCGTGGAGCCCGGCGGTGCATAAGCGGCCCCGTGGGTTCCAGCTCCTTGCCTCGTCCCGTCAGACCTCCGTCTGCGCCGCGGCCACCCAGCGCAGGCCCCTGCCGCGGCTGAAGTAGTAGTCGCCCTGGGGGCTGATGACGACGGCGCGGCAGGCGGCAGGGTCCGAAAAATACTGCCACCCGTGGGCGCGCTCCTGGGCGCTTGCATTGTTGGAGATGGCCTGCATGCCCTGGCCTGCGTTGTCGTCGCAGCGCGTGACCATGGCGCGCTCACGCGGGTGGCGGCGGTCCTGGTGGTGGTCGCGGTCCCTGGCAAATGCGGGGGCTCCGAGGGCGGCCACCAGCATTCCGATCGCGGCGAGAGAGAAGGTGGTGCGCATGATGAACTCCTTTGTGCCGGTGATTGCAGCCGAAAGTGACTGTGCCTGCAGTCTGCGCGGGAGGCGGTGAATCAGTGCTGAACGCTGGATTCACCTGCCGTTCATGCCCCGCTCGCCGGTGCGCCCGAGCCGAACCGGCCCAGCCCCAGCGTGACCAGTCCATTGCCGCGCCTCAGCATCCACAGCGCCTCCAACCCCATGCGCTGGGCCAGCGCCAGCCCTTCGCCAGGGCCGGCCACCAGCAGCGCGGTGGCCCAGGCGTCGGCGTGCATGCACTGGCGTGCCAACACCGTGACAGAGGCGACTTCGTTGCGCACGGGGGCGCCACGGCGCGTGTCCATGGTGTGCGCCAAGCGCGCGTCGCCTACCTGGAGATAGTGCCGGTAGTCGCCCGACGTCGCCACAGCCAGGTCCTGCAGTTCGACCACGCTGTGCACGGCGCGGCGGCCGGTCTCGGGGCTTTCCACCGCGACGGCCCAGGGTTGGCCATCGGCCTGGCCGCCCACGGCGCGCAGCTCGCCGTCCAGCGCCACCAGGGCGTGCGGTACGCCGTTCTGCCGCAGCACGTCGGCCATGCGGTCCACGGCGTAGCCCTTGGCGATCCCGCACAGGTCCAGGTGCACGGGTGCGTGCTTGCGGGCGCGCAGCATGCCGCTGTCCAGCTCTAGCGCCTCGTTCGTGGGGGTGCGCGCGACAGGTGCCGCGCTGGTGGCTGTGCGGATCGCCTCGGCGTCGGGAGCGTCGCGCACCGCTCCAAAGCCCCAGGCATCGACCAGCGCACCCGCGGCCGGGTCGAAGGCGCCCGCACTCAGGCGGCAGACGTCCAGCGCGCAAACCAATACCTCCAGGATTTCAGCGGGCAGCGTGACCCAGGCCCCCACGGGGGCGTGGTTCAAGCGGTTGAGATCGCTGCCCGGCAGCCAGGGCGACATCTGCGCATCCACCCGTTGCACGGCGGCGGCCAGCGCGGTTTGCAGCACCTGCACATCGGTGTCCGGCGCCGCATCGCAGGTAACCGACCAGCGCGTGCCCATGGTGGGGCCATGCAGCGCCAGCCGCCGCGGGTCAGAACAGGTCTTCGGCATAGCGTCCCTGCTCTTTCAGTTGCGCCAGGCTCTGGCCCTGCGGGCCCAGCAGCGCATCCAGCACCTGTGCCACGCCCTGGGCCATGGCGCGGCTGCCGCACACACGCACGAGGGCGCCCTGCGCGATCAGTGCAAGCACCTGCGTGGCATCGCGGCGCAGGATTTCCTGCACATAGCCACCGCCCGGTGTACGGGAGAACGTGGTGTGCAGCCCGGCCAGGCGGCCGTCGGCCTGCCAGGACGGGAGCTCGGTGCCGAAGTAGAAGTCCCGTTCGGGATGGCGCGCGCCGTAGTACAGGTGCATGGGGCGGTGGCGCGTGTTGTCGCGTATGAAACCTGCCAGTGGCGC
Source organism: Diaphorobacter sp. B2A2W2 (assembly GCF_056730635.1). NCBI lineage: Bacteria > Pseudomonadati > Pseudomonadota > Betaproteobacteria > Burkholderiales > Comamonadaceae > Diaphorobacter > Diaphorobacter sp. B2A2W2. The sequence goes on along the minus strand of NZ_JBWZOR010000004.1, from coordinate 210,915 downwards.
CACGCCCGTCCCCGCGCCGATCAGCAGTACCGGCGCGCGGCCCGCGGGCAGCACGAAGCCCGGGTTGGAGCGGATGAACGCCTGCACACTGTCGCCCGCCTGCAGCGCATGCAGGTGGCTGGAACACACGCCGCCGGGCAGGCGGCGCACGCAGATTTCCACGAAGCCGTCGCGCGTGCCGCTGGCCAGCGAGTAGTAGCGCGGCACGGCCTGGCCGGGCGCGACGATGCCGATCAGGTCGCCCGCGGCGAAGCGGGGCAGGCCGCGGGCGGGCAGGGCAAAGCGCAGGATGGCCGCGGGTTCGCCCGCGCCGCCCGGAAAGTCCTGTCGCGCGGCGAGCGTCAGTGCCACCGTGCGCGGCAGGCGCGGCTGGTAGTCGATCTGCAGGGGCAGACCCAGTGCTTGCGACAAGGCCCGTCCCCAGCGTGCGAACTCCTGCGCGGACTGTTGGTGGATGCGCTCCAGCGGCAGCAGCGTGGGCCAGCCCTGCGCGCGCAGCGCCTGCTCCAGCGCCTCGGCATACGCGCAGAAGGCGGGGAACTGCCGGTCGCCAAAGCCCAGTACCGTGACTTGCGCTCCCGTGACGGGCTGGCGCGTGATGGCGTCCAGCGCGCGCGCCGCATGGGCCGGCGGCTGGCCGTCGCCATAGGTGGCCGCCAGCACATAGACCTGGCGTGCGGTCGGTGGCACGCGCCAGTGCTCCAGTGCCGTGGTGTGCACGCGCTGGCCTGTGGCGACCAGTGCGGCATGCAGGGCCTGGGCAAAGCCCCAGGTGGTGCCGCCTTCGCTGGCCACGAAGACCAGGCTGTCGGCTTGCGCGAGCGGGCTGTTGTTGGCCATGCGGGGGCGGCTGCGACGGGCCTGCCACCACAACACCACGCCCGTGATCCAGAACAGCGGGATGCTGGCTCCCATGACGCCCAGCACCAGCGCCCAGACCCACGCGCCTTCGCCGGTGTGCAGCAGCAACGCCCAGTCGTGTACGCGCTGCGCCGCCGTGGCGTCCTGCCAGGCCAGGGTCTGGCCACTGTAGCGGTCTACCCAGCCCTGGCCCTGCGCGGTGGTCACGCGCCAGGTGTCTTGCGGATCGTCGGCCGCCGGCAGATTCAGCTTGCGCAGGTCCTGAACGCGCAGCTCCTGCAGCAGGGGCAATTGGTCGGCGCGCAGGGCGGCCTGGCTGCCCTGTACGGAGGCCACGTCGGGCTCTGCCACGGCATCCAGCGGCAGCAGGCCGAAGGTGGCGGCGCTCATGACCAGGGCAGCAGCGGCGGACACCGCCAGCACCAACAGGATGACCCGTCCCGCCAGCACGTGCAGGCGCTGCGCCAGCGTGCCGCGCACCGGGCCGGCCAGTTGCCGCCATCCGCCCATGCGGCGCAGCAGCAACACCAGCCCCGAGACCGAGAGCACCAGCATGGCGAGCGCCACCACGGCCGCGGTCATGCGCCCGGCGTCGCCCAGCAGCAGGGAGCGGTGCAGGTTCTTCACCCAGCGTGGCAGCAGCGAGGGCTCGTAGCCACCCAGCACGCGGCCGTCCGCGGGGTCCACACGCAGGGCCTGGGCCTGGCCGTTGTCGAAGGCGTGTACCACGATGCCGCCCGAGGGCAGGTGGCGGATTTCCTCCGCGCCGGGCACGCTGGTCTGTACGCGCTGCACCAGGGTTGCCACGGGCAGGTCCTGCGCCGGGGAAGCCGCCTGCCAAGCGTTGCGCAGCGGGTCGAGGGCCAACAGCGTGCCCGTAATGCCCAGCACCAGCGCGAGCGCGCCGGCCACCAGGCCCAACCAGCGGTGGATCTGCCGCCAAACCATGGATGCCCCCTCGCTTATTTCAGTTGGTAGGTGAACGACTGGATGTACTGCTTGCCCGCCTGCGGCTTGCCTGCCTGGGCGGTGGACAGGGGCACGCGGATCTCCGACGGGCTGTCGCGCATGTCCTCGGCGGCGGCGTCGATGCGGATCTCGTAGCCCGCGTCGAGCAGCGCGTCGGCCAGGTCGGCCGTCACCTTGAGCGTGCGGCCCGCGCCCACGCTGGCGCCGGTCACGCCTTGCAGGCGCTTGCCGTCCTTGGCGGACAGGCGGTTCCAGTCGGCCAAGTGCTTGTAGTACTTGGCCTTGCCGCCGGCCACCCACAGCGTGCCCGCGTAGGCGCCCTTGGCGTCGGTGAGGTAGACGGCGAGGTAGGCGCCATCGCCGCCGTAGTTCTTGAGGGTGGTCGAGAGCGTGACCTCGCGGCTGTGTGCCAATGCGGGCAGGGTCAGCGCGCAGGCGACGGCCACGGTGGTCAGCAGGGGTTTGGTGCTGGACATGGAGGTTCTCCGGTAAGAGCGTGTGGACGATTCAAAGGGTCATTCGATCTGGCCGCGTGGCGTGGTGCCGGGCGTCAGTACGTGGCTTTGGGGGGCTGTGACGGGTGCCGCGGCGTCCTGGGCGGGAGCCGCATCGCGGGCCGGGGTGCGATCGCGCTCGCGACGGCGTTCGCGCTCAGGTTCATGGCTGTCATCGCGCAGTTTCATCTTCACCACGCGCAGCGTCTGGGGGTCCAGCTTGGCCTTGAAGGCACGGCCCTGGGCGTCGCGGCCGCGCACTTCGTAGCAGCCGTCATCGATCTTGAGGCGCTGCACCTGCCAGCCCTGCGCGGCCGCGTGCCGCATCACGGCGTCGCGTGACTGCCAGTGCTGCACGGGGGCCTCGCAGTCATCGTCCGCCAGCGCAGGGGCTGCTGCCAGGGCCAGGCACAAGGCCAGCAACGAGGTCGGGTGTTTCATGGAAAGCTCCTTTCGGTGGATCAACGCATGGCAAAGGACTCGCGGTGCACGCGCCACGGGCGGGGGCCGCTGGCGTGCGCGTGCAGCGCATCGCCCAGACCCTGCGGACCGCAGAACCAGATGTCCAGCGGGCCGGGGGTGGCTTCCAGGTCCTGGGGCCTGAGGCGCTGGCCCTGGGCGTCGCCGTGCACCGTGAGCGTGACCGGTGGTTGGGCCTGCGCGCACAGCGTGCGCAGGCGCGGCAGCAGCGGATCGGTGGCGGCGTCGCGGGTGCAGTAGTGCATCTGCACCGGCTGCAGTTTGGAGGGCGCCGGCGTGGCGCCCGGCTGCCGGGCTTCCAGCAGCGCCAGGAAAGGCGTGATGCCGACGCCACCCGCCACCCACACCTGTTGGCGGCGGTGGCGGCCCCGGCCGTCGAAGCGGCCGTAGGGGCCTTCGATGTCCACGCGCTGCCCGGCCTGCAGGCGTCGGCCCAGGGTGCGGGTGTAGTCGCCCAGTGGCTTGATGACCAGACGCAGCAATGGCTCGCCTTGCGCACTGGTGCCCAGGCTGCCCGGTGCGCTGGCGATGGTGAAGGGGTGCGCGCCTTCCGACGCATCAAAGCGCACGAAGGCGAACTGCCCCGCGCGGTGGCCCGGCCAGCTTACCGGCAGGGCGCAGATCACCTCAATGGGCGCCGCCGCGCCGCCATCCCCCAGCGTGCGCACCGCATGGATGTGGCCGGCGTGGCTGCGTGCGCGGCCGATCCAGCCGGCCAGCGACCACACGGCGGCCAGGCTGCCCAGCGCCAGCAACGTGCCCATCAGCAGGCCCAGCGGGAGCGTCCAGAAGGTCAGCGGCATCAGCGCCACGGTATGCAGCGTGAGCGCCAGAAACACCAGCGGCATGGCGCGGTGCAGGAAGCGCCACGGCTTGTAGGCCAGCAGCCGGGTCAGCAGCGTGATGGCCACCATGGCCAGCAGCAGGTAAAAAGCCATCTCGCCCAGGTCCTTGGCAAAGCCCCGGGCGTCGGTGAGCCAGGGCAGAACGGCGTCGCGTGCCGGCCGGCCGGCACGGCCCCACAGGCCCTTGATCCAGTCGCTGGATTCATCGGCGCCCCAGTGCAGGACGGCCGTCAGCGCCGCACTGATGCCGGCCCACTTGTGCAGGCGGTAGACCTGGTCCATGCCGCCCAGCGGGCGCTCCAGCCAGGGCAGGCGCAGCGCCAGCACCATGGCCAATGCCATCAGGCCGATGCTCCACAGGCCCGAGAGATACAGCGCCTGTTGGCGCAGCTGCCACCAGCCAGTGGCCGCCCCCTGTGCATCCACAAGGGGAGAGACGCCCAACTCGGGCGGCAGTACCGCGAGCCAGGCCAGGGTGATGGCCAGCAGCCAGCCTCCCAGGACGATCTTGATGCGCATGGCGTTTCCTTCTTGTACGTTGAGCAAGTGGCCCGCCACGGGTGTGTGGCGAGCGGCTTGGCAACGATTCTGGAAAAGCCACGATGAACTCGTGCTGAAGGCCGCGTTCATGCGACATTCATCGCCGTGCACGTATAAAAAACGCCCATGAACGCATTGCGCCGCCCCTTCGTCCTGATGGCCCTTGCGGTGGCCGCCGCCACCGCGGGCACTGCCGCGCAGGCCGCCGAGCGCGGCCATGGCGACCATGACCTGGCGCGCCAGGCCCTGGAGCGCGGCCAGGTGCTGCCGCTGCGTACGGTGCTCGAGAAGGTCGAGCGCGAGTACCAGGGCCAGGTGCTCAAGGTGGAGTTCGAGCATGATGACGGTCGCTTCATCTACGAGATCCGCCTGCTGCAGCAGGACGGCCGCATGGCCAAGCTTAAGATCGACGCGGTCGATGGACGTGTGCTGCAGATCAAACGCAAGGAACATTGATGCGCATCCTCGTCGTGGAAGATGAACCTACGCTGCGGGACCAACTGGTGCAGGCGATCGCCGCGGCGGGCCACACGGTGGAAGCCGCCAGCGACGGCGCGCAGGCCCACTACCTGGGCGAGGTGGAAGACTTTGACGCCGTGGTGCTGGACCTGGGCCTGCCCGTGCTGGACGGCCTGTCGGTGCTGCGCCGCTGGCGCGCCGCGGGGCGCAACATGCCGGTGCTGATCCTTACCGCGCGCGCCGCCTGGCATGAGAAAGTGGCGGGCATGGACGCGGGCGCAGACGATTACCTGGCCAAGCCCTTTCACATGGAGGAGCTGCTCGCGCGCCTGCGTGCGCTGCTGCGCCGCCTGGGGGAGCACGCCAGCGCGCAGTGGCAGTGCGGCCCGATCTGGCTGGACACGCGCCAGGCGCGCGTGCTGGTGGACGGCCAGCCGCTCACGCTCACCAGCCATGAGTTCAAACTGCTCTCGCTCCTGATGCAGCGCAAGGGGCAGGTGCTGTCGCGCACCGAGCTGTCCGAGCACATCTACCCACACGACAGTGATCGTGACTCCAACACCATCGAGGTCTTCGTGGGCCGCCTGCGCAAGAAGCTACCGCCGGGCAGCATCGAGACCGTGCGCGGCCTGGGCTACCGCCTGGCCGAGGCCGACGCCACGGCATGAGGGTGGGCGGTTCTCTGCGCCTGCGCCTGCTGGCGGGCACGCTGGCGTGGATGCTGCTCAGCGTCGCGCTCGCGGGCTGGGCGCTGCGCACCTTGTTCCAAGACCACATCACCCAGCAGCTACAGGCGCAACTGGTGGTGCAGCTCGACCAGCTCAGCGCCTCGGTGGAATGGACCCCGCAGGGCGGCACGGCCGTGGCGCCGCTGGCCGGTGATGCGCGGCTGGCGCAGCCGCTGTCGGGCCTGTATTGGCAGGTGGACCAGGTGGGCGCGGCGCCGCAGGCCGCCGTGGCGCGCTCGCGCTCGCTGTGGGACCAGGTGCTGGCGCTGCCGCCCGTGCCGGGCGACTACCCTGCGCGCGGCTACCGCGTGCTGCAGCTGCACGATGCGCAGGGCCATGCGCTGCTGTCCGTGGCGCGCACTCTGCAGCTGCCCGAGGACGACGCCCCGCCGCTGCGCCTGGTCGTGGCGGGCGACACCGCCCTGCTGGCCGAGCCGCTGCAGCGTTTCACCCACCTGCTGCTGATCGCACTGGGCCTGCTGGCGCTGGGCCTGGCCATCGCCGTGGCGGTGCAGTTGCAGCTGGCCCTGCGCCCGCTGCAACTGCTGCGCGAGCAACTGGCCACCGTGCGCGGCGGGCGCGCCACGCGGCTGGAGGGGTGCTTCCCGCAGGAGCTGCAGCCGCTGGTCAATGAGTTCAACCATGTGCTGGCCGAGAACGCCGACATGGTGCAGCGCGCGCGCACCCAGGCAGGCAATCTGGCGCATGCGGTGCACACGCCGCTGTCCATCCTGGCGAATGCCGCGGCACAAGAGAGCACGCCGCTGGCGCAGCTGGTGACCGAGCAGGTGGCCAGCGCGCGCCGCCAGGTGGACTACCACCTCGCCCGCGCCCGTGCCGCCGCCGCCGTGCGCGCCACGGGGCTGCGCACGCCGGTGCTGGCGCCCGTACAGGCCCTGCTGCGCACCATGCAGCGCCTGCATGCCGACCGGCAGCTCGCCTTCGAGCTGGCGCCGCAGGCGCAGGACGGCGCCTTTCGCGGCGAGGAGCAGGATCTGTACGAACTGCTGGGCAACCTCATCGACAACGCCGGCAAATGGGCGCGCACGCGCGTGGTGGTGGACGTGCGGCGCGAGGGCGATCTGCTGTGCTTCACCGTGGACGACGACGGCCCCGGTATTCCGGAGGCGCTGCGCGACCGCATGTTCGAGCGCGGCGTGCAGTTGGACGAGCAGCGCCCCGGCTCGGGCCTGGGGCTGGACATCGTGCGCGCGCTGGCGCAGACCTATGGCGGCAGCGTGCAGGCGCTGGCCTCGCCGCTGGGAGGGGCGCGGCTGCGCCTGTGCCTGCCGGCGGCGGAGGGCGGCGGCGCTGCGTGAGTGCGGCTGGCACAATCCCGGAGTCTTCCGCTATCTGAATCCGCGCCATGTTCACAGGCATCGTCCAGGCCACCGCGCGCATCGCCGCCATCGACGACCGCGCCGGCCTGCGCACCTTCACCCTCGAATTCCCTGCTGGCTTCTGCCAGGACCTCGCCATCGGCGCCAGCGTGGCGACGGACGGCGTGTGCCTCACGGTGACCGAGATCCTCTCGCCCACGCGCGCCACGTTCGACGTGATGCTGCAAAGCCTGAACATCACCACGCTGGGCAGCTATGCCGTGGGCGACCGCGTGAACGTGGAGCGCGCCGCCAAGGAGGGCGCCGAGATCGGCGGCCACCCCCTGTCGGGCCACATCGACTTCACCGGGCAGCTGGTGCAGCGGCGCGAACTGGACAACAACCTGGTGTGGCGCGTGGCCGTGCCCGAGGCGTTTCGGCGCTACGTGTTCGCCAAGGGCTACATCGCCCTCCACGGCGCCAGCCTCACCGTGGCCGAGGTGGACCGCGCCGAGGGTTGGTTCGAGGTCTGGCTGATCCCCGAGACGCGCCGCGCCACCGTGTTCGAGGACGTGCAGGTGGGTGACCGCCTGAACATCGAGATCGAGCGCAGCACCCAGGTGGTGGTGGATACCGTGCGCGAAGCGGTGCAGGAAAGCCTGGGCCGCCTGGCGCCGGTGCTGGAGGGGCTGCTGAAAGAGAAGGGTCTGTCGCTGGACGACTACCTGCCGCACCCGTCCAAGGCCCTGCCGCCGCAGCGATGACCGGCGCGCCGCGCGCCCTCACGACGGCCGACCTGCCCGCGTTGCTGACGGTGCAGCGCGCCTGCTACGGCGACGCCTACGTCGAAAGCGCCGAGGTGTTTGCCCGCCGCCTGGCCAGCCCCGTGAACTGCTCGCTGGTGCTGGAGCATGAAGGGCGCGTGGCCGCCTACCTGGCGGCCTACCACTCGCTGCTGGGCAAGGTCACGCCGCTGCACGGCGACTTCGATGCCGTGCCGGCGCCCGACACGCTGTACCTGCACGACATGGCGGTGCTGCCCGCCTGCGCCGGCCGGGGCCTGGCGCGTGCGTTGCTTACGCGGCTGCTGCCGCGGGCCCGCGCGGCGGGGCTGCGCCACACGGCGCTGGTGTCGGTGCAGGGATCGCAGGCCTACTGGGCGCGCCAGGGCTACGCCGTGCACCCCGTGCAGGACGCCGCGCAGCGGCGCCACCTGGACAGCTACGGCGCCGGCGCGGTGTACATGGCGCAGGCACTGTAAAAACGATAGCTGTTAGCGCTTATCATCAAAGGATTTCAGCATGTTTTGTGCCTGAAACTCCCATGCAGCAAGCGCGACCAGCTATCTTTTTAATTACATCCGAAGCCTAGAACTGCAGGTCCGCGCGCAGCCACAGCGTGCGGCCGGGTTCGTTGATGCGCACGCCGCCCGGGTAGCCGAAGCCGGCGTTGCCCGCCAGGTTCAGGTGCTCGGCGTAGTTCTTGTCCAGCAGGTTGTCCACCCCGGCGGCAAGCTTCAGCTGCGCGTTGATGCGGTAGCCCGCGTGCAGCGACAGCACGCCGAAGCCGGCGCTTGCGCCCAGGTCGCGGCCCACCACGTTGCCCTGGCCGTTGGCATGGCGGTGCTGCGCGGCCACCAGGCGCCACAGGCCGCCGGCGCTCCACGGGCCCTGGGCGTATTCCAGGCCCAGGCGCGCCTCCAGCGGCGGCATCTGCGGCAGCGGGCGGCCTTCACTGGTGTTGCGGCCCCAGCTGTAGGCCAGCGTGCCCTGCGCCGTCCACGCCGTGCCCAGGCGCTGGCTGGCGCCCAGCTCCAGCCCGGCGGTGCGGGCGTCGACGTTGCGCACGGCCGATTTCATGCCGGTGTAGTCGAACAGGATGTAGTCGCGCACCACGCCCACATAGGCCGAGGTCCACAGCTGCCAGTCCGCGCCCTTCCACTGCGCGCCCATGTCCAGCTGCGTGGTCTTCTCGGGGCGCAGCGTGGCGAAGGCGTTGCCGGCGCTGGCCGCGCTGTTGCCGGGGGAGATCAGCTCCCAGTAGTCCGGAAAGCGCTGCACGTGCCCCAGGCCCGCGTAGACCAGCGCGCCCTGCGGCGCCAGCGTGCGTTCCCAGCGCACGAAGCCGCTGGGCATGGCCGAGCGCGTGCGGTGGTCCGCGCCGGCCGCCGGGGCCATGTCGCCCATGCCGCTCGGGGCAGGGTAGCGCCAGGCTTCGGCGCGGTCCAGGCGCAGGCCGCCCACCCAGCGCGTGTCGGCCTGGGCCTGCCATGACAGCTCGGCAAATGCGCCCGGGTTCTCGAACTTGGCGTCGCGCATCCAGGGCTTGCTGTCGTAGGGCACGCTGGGCGTGCCGCTGCGCTTGTCGTGCGGGCTGCGCTGTGCGTCCAGGCCCGTCTCCAGCTGCCAGTCGGGCTGCCACTGCAGCGTGGCGGCCACGCGCGCGCCCTCAGTGGTGCGCCGCACGTTGCTGGCCATGGGCATGGACATGCTGCCGCCGGGCTGGAAGGTGCGCAGCGTGAAGTTGTCCATCACGTGGTCGGCGCGATTGCCGTAGACCTGTGCCTGCAGCTTGGCCAGCCAGGGTGTGAGGTGGCGCTTCTCGAAGCGCAGGCCCCAGCTTTCGCGCTTGAACTGCGTGCCGTCCATGCCGCGCCCGCCGTAGCGCGCCTCGCCGTCGCCCGTGCCGGCGCTCAGCTCCAGCAGCGTGTCGGCGTCGGGCGTGAAGCCCAGCGCCACGTCGGTGTTCCATTTGTCCCAGGCCGAGGGCACGCGCCGGCCGTCGCCGTCCTTGTAGTCCTGGCCGTGGGAATGGTTGGCGGTCACGCGCACGTACACCTGCGCGTTGCCGGCCTGAAAGTCCACGTTCTGGTCGTTGCGCCCGGCGCTGGCGCCCAGCACGCTGGCGCTGAGGCGCACGCCGGGTTCGGTGAAGTCAGGGCGCTCGCGGTCAAAGCGCACCACGCCGGCCGAGGTGCCCGGCCCCCAGACGACGGTCTGCGGCCCCTTGACGACGGTGAGCGTGTCGTAGGTCTCGGGCGAGATGTAGGAGCTGGGCGCGTCCATGCGCCCCGGGCAGGCGCCCAGCAGCTGCGTGCCGTTGGTCAGCAGCGGCAGGCGCGAGCCGAACTGGCCGCGGAACACCGGGTCGCCGTTGGAGCCACCGCTGCGGATGGCCGAGAAGCCCGGGATGGTCTTGAGGTAGTCGGCCGCGTCGCTGGCCGGCACGGGCTGGCGCGGCTGCTTGGGGTCGGCCACCACCTGCACGGGCGAGTGGTCGTGCACGGCCGTGACGACCACGTCGCGCAGCGTGTGCTCGGGGGCCGCAGCCGCGTTGTTCACGGCGTCGTTCGCGGCCAGGGCCGGGCCGGCCAGCAGCAGCGCGCAGGCCAGCGCGCAGGGGGTGAGGTGCGAGGACAGGGGCGCGCACCGCAAGGCAGGCGCGCGGAAGGAATGTGCAGTCATGAGAAATCCACGCCCGGCGCTGCTCGGCCGCGGGGCGGCAGATCAGCGCGCAGGCAAACAACGGAAGGCGCCAGCCCCACGGGCCGGCGGGTGGTTGCAGTCAGGCGTGGGTGGAAGGCGGGCCGCGCGGGGGCAGCGGCGCCTGGGCGCGCCAGGCCGCCACGGCCGGCGCGCGGCTGCGCTGTGCGGGGTGCACGCGCGGGGCGGGCGGGCGCAGGGCGGCCAGCGTCAGCGCCGGCGGCGTGGCCAGGGCAATGCACAGCAGGCAGCCGGGGTCGGCATGGTGGCTGTCGTGCGCAGCCGGGTCGGCGTGTGGCGCGGGGCCACCCGCAGGTGCGGCGAAGCAGACGTCCAGGTGCGCCAGGTCGACTGCCGGCAGCGCCTGGCGCACCTGCACGTTGGCCCACAGCGCCACCAGCCACGCACACACGAACACCGCGAGGACCGCGGAGCCCAGGCGTCGGTGGTGGCGAATGCGCTGCAGCATGGGGTGGGGATTATCCCGAGCGCTGCGCGTTCGGGGCGCGCCGGAACTTGACCCAGCGCAAGCCGTCAGAAAGTGTCCACATGCGCTGGTGATAATCGCGGCCATGCCAAACCGCTGGAAACCCAACGTCACCGTGGCCGCCATCGTCGAGCGCGAGGGCCGCTTTCTGTTCGTCGAGGAAGACACGGCCGACGGGCTGCGGCTGAACAACCCCGCGGGCCACCTGGACCCGGGCGAGTCGCCCATCCAGGCCTGCGTGCGCGAGGTGCTGGAGGAGACGGCCTACGACTTCGAGCCCACGGCGCTGGTGGGCGTGTACCTGAACCGCTTCACGCGCACGCGCACGGGGGATGACATCACCTACCTGCGCTTTGCGTTTGCGGGCAATGTGGGCGCGCACCACGCCTGGCGGTCGCTGGACGACGGCATCCTGCGCGCCGTGTGGCTCACGCCCGACGAGCTGCGCAGCTGCAGCGCGCGCCACCGCAGCCCGCTGGTGCTGCAGTCCGTCGAGGATTACCTGGCCGGCCGGCGCGCGCCGCTGGAGCTCATCCACACGGATGCCAGCGTGCTGCAGCCGCCGCGCTGATGGCGTCTGGCGGCGCTTCAATGAGCGGGATCAGCCCAGCGCCACCAGCTTGAACACCGCGCGCGCCGTGCAGACCACATTGCCGGCGGTGTCGATGACGTTGCCCTCGCAGAACACGGTGCGCGCGCCGCCGCGCAGGATGCGGGCCTCGATCAGCAGGTCGGTCGTGGCCGTGGCGAGAAAGTGGGTGTTCATCTCGATGGTGATGACGCCCAGTCCCAGCGGGTCGTGCGAGCGCGCGGCGGCACTCAGCGTGAAGTCCAGCGCGCTCATCATCGCGCCGCCGTGGCCATGGCCGCGGCTGTTGGCCAGTTCCGGCCGCAGCGGCAGGCGCGTGCGCGCCAGGCCGGGTGCCAGGCTCACAGGCGTGAGGCCGATGTGGCGCATGAACGGCACGTCGATGCCGAAGTAGCCGCGCGCCAGCGCGGCGGCCTGCAGCTCGTCAGGCGGTGCGGTGGCGCTCATTCGATCTCCGCAACGGCCTGGCCTTCGGCGATCTGCTCGCCTACGGCGACGAGCAGCTTGCGCACGATGCCGGCGGCCTCGGCCTCGACGGGGATTTCCATCTTCATCGACTCGACGATGATGAGGGTGGCACCGGCGTCGATGGCGGCGCCTTCGGCGGCTTCGATGGCGGCGACCAGGCCGGCGATGGGGCTTGCAATGGTGGTCATGGCGGGTTCCTTCAAGGTTGGGGGCTCAGCACGCGCTGGGCGATGCCGGTGTCGATGCGGCCAGCCACGAAGTCGGCGTGGGCCAGGATGCGCTGGATGAACGGGATGTTCGTCTTCACGCCCTCGATGCGGGTCTGTGCCAGCGCCGCCTGCAGGCGCGCGATGGCGTCCCTGCGGTCGTGGCCATGGGCCACGAGCTTGGCGATCATGGGGTCGTAGAACGGCGTGACGGACGCGCCCTGGGCATAGCCGGTCTCCACGCGGATACCGTCGCCCGTGGGCAGTTCGAAGCGTGCCAGCGGCCCCGGCGAGGGCAGGAAGCGCACCGGGTCTTCGGCATAGATGCGCGCCTCGATGGCATGGCCGCTGGCCTGCATCGGGCCGGGCAGCACCTGGCGCATGTGCATGCCGGCAGCCAGGCGGATCTGGGCTTCGACGATGTCGATGCCGGTGATCTCCTCGGTCACTGCATGCTCGACCTGCAGGCGGGTATTCATTTCCAGGAACACGAAGCCGTCTTGCGGTGTGTAGAGCATTTCCACCGTGCCGATCACGTCGTAGCCGATGCGCGCCAGTAGGCCCGACAGCAGCAAGCGCATGTCGGCCAGCTGCGCCTCGGGAATGCCCACGGGGCGGGCTTCCTCCAGCACCTTTTGGTGGCGGCGCTGCACCGAGCAGTCACGCTCGAACAGGATGCGCACCTCGCCGTGGCGGTCGGCCAGCACCTGGAATTCGATGTGGCGCGGCGCCTCGATCAGCCTTTCCAGGTACAACTCGGCCGAGCCGAAGAACTTGGCGGCGATGCCGCTGGCCTTGGCCCAGGCGGCGGCCAGCGCCTGCGCATCGCGCGCGGGCAGCATGCCGATGCCGCCACCACCGCCGGCGGGCTTGACCAGCACCGGGTAGCCGATGCGCGCGGCCGCGGCCAGCGCCTCATCGCTGCTCGCCAGCACCGGCGAGCTGGCGGCCTGGGGCATGCCTTGCCCGGCCATGAAGGCGCGCGCCTGCGTCTTGTGGCCCAGTTCGCGTATCCAGCGCGGCGATGGGCCGATGAAGCACAGGCCCTGCCGCTGCACGGCCTCGGCGAAGCCGGCGTTCTCGGACAGAAAACCGTAGCCCGGATGCACCGCGTCGGCGCCGCTCTCGCGCGCCACGTCGAGCAGGCGCGCCTGGTTCAGATAGCTCTGCTGGGCGGGCGCGGGGCCGATGGCCACGGCCCGGTCGGCGGCGCCCACATAAGGCAGGCCGGCATCGGCCTCGGAATACACGGCCACCGATTCGATACCCATGTGGCGCAGCGTGCGGATCACGCGCGCGGCCACGGCGCCCCGGTTGGCGACGAGCACGCGGCGGGGCAGGCGAGCCTCGGTCATACGGCACCCTCCAGCGCCATGGCGACGACGGCATCGACGATCACGGGCGCCTGCGCGCCGCGCGCCACCAGCACCGGGTTGGCATCGACCGACTGCACCTGGCCCGCCTGGGACAGCATCCAGTCGCCCAGGCGCACCATCATGTCGGCCAGCGGCTCCAATGCCACCGCGGGCATGCCGCGCACGGCGGCGAACGCGGGCGCGATGGCCAGGCGCTCGATGGCGGCCAGCGCCTGCGCGCGGCCGAAGGGCGCGACCAGGAATTGCACGTCCCTGAGCGTCTCGACCAACACGCCGCCCTGGCCGATCATCACGGCCACACCGAATTCGGCATCGACATGCGCGCCCAGCGCCAGCTCGAAATCCGCCTTGTGCTGCGCGCCCAGCAGCAGGCCGCCGTCCTGCGCGCCCAGGCCGCGCAGCGTGGCCGCGAAGTCGTGCAAGGCCTGCACGGCCTGGTCCGCCTCGCGCAGGTTCAGCCGTACCAGGCCATGCTCGGACTTGTGCGCCAGGTCGGCCGACACGCCCTTGGCCACCAGCGGCGCGGACAGCGTGCCGAAGGCGGCGCGCACCTGCTCCTCGCTGGTGGCGACCGTATGGCGCATCACCGGCAGGCCGGCGGCTTGCAGCCGGGCCAGGCTGGAAGGTTCGTTCAGCGTGGTGGATGCGGCTGCCTTGGGTGCGGAAATGGCCGGGGGCTGGGCGGCAGCGCCCGCCTGCTCGGCCAGCAGCGCCAGGCCGCGCATGGCGGCGCGCTCGCTCCAGAAGGTAGGCACGCCCTGGGCCTGGAAGGCCTGGGCCACCCAGTCCTGGTTCACGCTGACGGCGATCGGCATGCCGCTGTCCTGTGCGAAGCGGCTGGCCTGGGCGGCGAAATCGGCAAAGTCGTAGCCCTCGCCGCCGATCGGAAAACCCACATGCACCAGGTCGGCCGCGCCGCTGCCGGACAGCGCCCGCAGCGTGTTGCCGAAGGTCTCGGGCTTGCCCAGCAGGGCCGTGGTCATGTCGATGGGGTTACGCGCCGTCACGTAGGACGGCAGGGCCTGCTGGAGCCCTGCGAGCGTGGCGGCGTCGAACTGCTCCACGGCCAGGCCGAACTCCTCGGCCGCATCCGCCGCGAGCACGCAGGTGGCGCCGGAATTGCTGATGCTGACCACCCGGGGGCCGCGCGCGGCGGGTTGCGAGAGAAACAGCGGCGCGTAGTCGATCAGCTCGCGGAAGTCCGCCAGGCGCGGTATGCCGTGCTGGCGCAAGAAGGCATCGGCCAGCGCGTCCTCGGCCGCCAGCGCGCCGGTGTGCGAGCTGGCCGTGGCCTGGCCGGCGCTGGTGCGCCCGGCCTTGACGGCCAGGATGGTGACGCCGCGCTCGCGCGCCAGCCGCGCGGCCTCGGCCAGGTAGGCACTTTGGCGCAAGGTCTCGACGTAGAGCACGACGAGGCGGATGCGCTCGTCCTGCACCACGGCGCGCACGGCCTCGGCGGCGCAGATGTCGGCCTCGTTGCCGGTGGAGACCATGTAGCGCACGCCTATGCCCGCACGGCGCAGCCCGCCGTAGAGAATGGCCGCGCCCGCGCCGCTCTGGCTGACGATGGCCACGGGGCCGTCGCCCGGCGGGCTCTCGTTGATCATGGTCGAGAAGTTGAGGATGGCGCCGCTGGCGAAGTTGGCCACGCCCTGGCAATTGGGGCCAAACAGGCGTAGCCCGCCACGCCGGGCGCGGGCTAGCAGATCGGCCTGTTGCGCGCGGCCCGCATCGCCCAGTTCGGCAAAGCCGGACGAGTAGATCACCGCCGCCTTGGCGCCCACGGCCACGCAGTCGTCGATGGCGGCGGCCACGTCTTCGCTGGGCAGGCTGATGACCACGGCGTCGGGCGCCTCGGGCAGCGCCCGCAGCGATGCGTAGGCGGGCAGGCCCTGCACCTCGCTGCGGTTCGGGTTGATCGGGAAGATGCGGCCCGCGTAGCCGTGGCGGCGCATGTAATCGATGGGCCGGCCACCGGCCTTGATGGGGTTGTCCGACGCGCCGAGGATGGCCACGGCGCGGGGGCTCAGTGCGTACAGCACAGACATGCCTGGCTCCTTTTCAATCCAGCGCGATGGCTTCGCGCTGGATCACCTGCTTCCAGTCCGCCACCTCCTTGGCGATGCGCTGGCCGAAGGGCTCGGGCGCCAGCATCACCATGTCGCCCTGTTTGCTGAGCACGTTGCGCGCATGCTCGTTCTGGAGCATGCTTTTCGTTGCCTCGTAGAGCTTGTCCACGATGGCCGGCGGCGTGCCGGCCGGCGCGAACAGCCCGGCCCAGAAGGTGACGTTGAAGTCGGCGTAGCCGGCCTCGGCCATGGTGGGCACGTTGGGCAGCTGCTTCATGCGCTGGGGCGCGGTGACGGCCAGCGGCAGCAGCTTGCTGGCGGCGATTTGCGGCAGCGCGCTCCAGGTGTCGAACTGGGTGTCCAGCTCGCCGCTGAGCACCGCCAGCTGCGCCTGCGAGGCGCTCTTGTACGGCACATGCGTGGTCTTGACGCCGGTACGGTTGCTCCACTGTGCAAACGCCAGATGGGCGATGTTGCCGGGGCCGGCCGAGCCGTAGCTGATCTTGTCGGGGTTGCGCTTGGCGTAGGCGATCACGTCCTGCGCGCTGCGGATCTGGTGCTTGCTGGCCCAGTCCGGGTTGGCGGTGAGGATGAAGGGCGCGTCCAGCAGCATGGTGACGGGCGCGAAGTCCTTGGGCTGGTAGGTGATCTTCTTGTAGATCTGCGGGTTGATGGTGATGCTGCTGGAGTTGGTGACCAGCAGCGTGTAGCCATCGGGCGCGGAGCGGGCCACCTCGCCCACGCCGATGGCGCCGTTGGCGCCGGGCTTGTTATCCACGATCACTGGCTGGCCGAGCTGCTTGCTGAGCTGATCCGACACGGCGCGGGCAATGGTGTCGGTGAACGAGCCTGCCGGAAAGCCCACCACGATGCGGATGGGCTTGGCGGGCCAGTTGTCAGCCTGAGCATGTGCGGGCGCGGCGGCCAGCCACGATGCGGCCAGGCACAGCGCCAGGGTGGCGCGGCGTGTCGGTTGCCAGTGTTTTGCGGTCATTGTGTCTCCTTGGGGTTTTAGTGGAATCGGCCTCCAACGCTTGCATATCAAGCGCTGACAGCTATGGTTTTTGGTATGGATCAGGGGCGCAGGCCAAAGCGCGGCGCCCCGGCCTCGCGCAGCGGCGCGGCCAGGTTGGCGAACTCGCACAGCAGCCGGCGCGTGTCGCGCGGGTCGATCACCTCGTCGATGCCGAAGGCCTCGGCCGTGCGGAACGGCGAGGTCAGGCTGCGCACGCGCTGCTCGATCTCGGCGCGCTTTTGCATCGGGTCGTCGGCGCCTTCGATCTCGGCCTTGTAGGCCACCTCGAGCCCGCCCTCTATGGGCAGCGAGCCCCAGTTGGCCGAGGGCCAGGCATAGCGGAAATTGAAGCGCCCCATGTGCTGGTGGCCGGCGGCGGCCACCCCATAGGCGCGGCGCACGATGATGCTGCACCAGGGCACCGTGGCCTGGTAGACGGCGGCCAGCGCGCGCGCGCCGTAGCGCATGATGCCGGCCCGCTCGGCCTCGACGCCGATCTGGAAGCCGGCGATGTCCACCAGGTTCAGCACCGGCAGGTGGAAGGTCTGGGCCAGGTCGACGAAGCGCGTGAACTTCTCGGCCGAGGGGCCGTCCCAGCCGCCGCCGTAGAAATACGGGTCGCTGGCCACCACGGCCACGGGCCAGCCGTCGATGCGTGCCAGGCCCGTGACGATGGCGCGGCCCCACTGGCGGCCCATCTCCAGAAACGAGCCCTGGTCCACCAGGCATTCGACGATGGGCCGGATCTTGTAGACCTTGCGGCCGTCGCGCGGAATGGCCGAGAGCAGCCATTCGTCGCGGCGCGCGGCATCGTCCCGCACCTCGCCGCGCGCGGGCAGCTCGTGCACCGACGGCGGCAGGTAGGACAGGAAACGGCGCACGCGCTCGAAGGCCTCCTCCTCGCTGGCCACCTCGTCGTCCACCACGCCGTTGCGCGTGTGGATCTGGCTGCCGCCCAGCTCCTCCTTGGTCACGTTCTGACCGATGCGCGCCACCACCGGCGGCCCGGCGTTGAACAGCTGGGCCGTGCCCTTGACCATCAGCGAGTAGTGGCTGGACGCCACGCGCGCCGCGCCCATGCCGGCCACCGAGCCCAGCGCCAGCGACACCACGGGCACGGTGGAGAGGTTTTCGACCACCTGGCTCCAGACCTTCATGGTCGGCACGCTGGTATAGCCCTTGGTCTCGATGTTGCGCACCGAGCCGCCGCCGCCCGTGCCGTCCACCAGACGCACCATGGGCAGGCGCAGGTCGTGCGCCATCTTTTCGGCAAAGATCAGCTTGTCGCCCACGGCGCCGTCGTTGGCGCCGCCGCGTACGGTGAAGTCGTCGCCCACCACCACCACGGGGCGCCCGCCGATGCGTGCGCGTCCCATCACCAGGTTGGACGGGGTGAACTCCACCAAGCGGCCCAGGCTGTCGTACTGGCCCGAGCCGGTGAGCGAGCCCACTTCCGTGAAGGAATCCGGGTCCGTGCAGGCGCTGATGCGCTCGCGCACCGTCAGCTTGCCCGCGGCCTTGTGGCGCGCCACCTTGTCGTCTCCGCCCATCTTCGCCGCCAGCGCATGGCGGTATGCGATCTCATCCACTTCGGGTTGCCAACTCATGTCATTGCCTCCTGTGCACAAGACAAAGCACAACCCATGCCAGTTCGCAAATGATTGATTTTTATTGGGTTTTTTTGGTGGCCAGAATAAGTGTCCTTTTTGTGGACACAAACAGTGGACGCCGAGGACAATGTGTCCGCCAAAAACACACTACCGATACCGATGCAGACAGTCTTTCTTTCCGAGCAGCGGCTTGGCGTCCTCGTCTGGCAGCGCGGTGAGCCCGCACCCGTGGCGCGGCTTGGGCTGGCGCGCGATCCGCTGCTGTGCGCCGCCGTGACTGAGAAGCGGGCCGCGCGCGAGCCGGGGCCGGGCACACTGTTCCATGTCGATGTGCCCGGTGGGCGCGGCGCCAGCGCACGCTACGCGGTGGTGGCGCTGGGCGACGAGGCCGTGGAAGTCGCCCTGGTGCGCCCGGCCGACGCATCGGCCGCGCTGCTCGACTTCGTGGCGTCCGTGCCGTTTGCATTCGCCATCCTGAACATGTTCCTCACCAACCCGTACCAGGCCATCACCGTGGCCGACCACGAGGGCCTGATGCGCTACATCAGCCCGGTGCACGAGAAGTTCCTCGGGCTGGCGCCGGGCGCGGCCATGGGCCGCAGGGCCGAGGAGGTGATCCCCAACTCGCGCCTGCCGCAGGTGGCCCGCAGCGGCAAGGCCGAGATCGGCGAAATGCTGCAGCTCGGCCCCGGCGTGACGCGCATCGTCAACCGCATGCCGGTCTTCGAGGGCGGCGCGCTGGTGGGCGCGGTGGGCCAGGTCAGCTTCAGCGGCATGCCGGCGCTCAACCGCATGCAGCAGCGCCTGAACCAGCTGCACGATGAGGTGCAGCATTACAAGCGCGAACTGCACCAGCTCAAGCGCACGCCCTCCCCTGGTGCCATGGTGGGCAGCAGCGCGCCCATGCAGCGCCTGGCGCGCGAGATCGACGCCGTGGCGCCGCTGGACGTGCCCGTGCTGATCCTCGGCGAAAGCGGCAGCGGCAAGGAGCTGGTGGCCCAGGCCCTGCATGCGCGCGGGCGCGATGCCCAGGCGCCGCTGGTGAGCCTGAACCTGGCCGCGCTGCCTGCGACGCTGATCGAGGCCGAGCTCTTCGGCTACGAGGCCGGCGCCTTCACCGGCGCCAAGAGGCAGGGCCAGCCCGGCAAGCTGGAGCAGGCCGAGGGCGGCACGCTGTTCCTCGACGAGGTCGCCGACATACCGATGGAGATCCAGGTCAAGCTGCTGCGCGTGCTGGAGGACCGGCAGGTGCAGCGCCTGGGCGCAAGCGAAGGGCGGCGCGTGAACTTCCGCATCGTCGCCGCCACGCACCGCGACCTGCGCGCACTGATCGACAGCGGGCGCTTCCGGCTGGATCTGTACTACCGCTTGAGCGGCGTCGTGCTGCAGGTGCCGGCGCTGCGCCAGCGCGTGGAGGATATTCCGGCCCTGATGCAGCGCTTCGCTGAGTCGTTCTGCGAGCGCAATGGCCTCGCCCTGCCGCGCATAGCGCCGGGCGTCATCAGCTACCTGGCGCAGCAGAGCTGGCCGGGCAATGTGCGCCAGCTGCGCCAGCGCGTCGAGGAGGCGCTGGTGTTCTGCGACGGCCAGCTGCTGAGCGTCGAGAACTTTGCCCGCCACCAGGATCTGCCGGCCCGGCCGGCGCAGCCGCCCATGGCGCCGCCTGCGCCTGCGGCGATGCCTTTGAGGAGCCTGGAGCACGCGGCCATCCTCGACGCCATTGCGCGCCATGGCGGCAACAAGAAGCGTGCGGCACAGGAGCTGGGCATCTCGCGCTCCTACCTCTACAAGGTATTGGCGGGCGGCTGAGTCCAGAAGCCGTCAGTGCGTGGCAGCGGCGCTCACTGCGCCGTGATCTTGCGCTCGCGCACGATGGCGCCCCACTGGTCGTATTCCTTCTTCATGAAGCTGGCGAGCTCGGCGCGCGTGGTGGGGTGGGGCGACAGGCCGTGCTTGTTCAGGGCCTCCTTCACGCCGGCGTCGTTGAGCGCCTTCACGATCTCCTTGTTCCAGCGGTCCAGCAGCGGCGCGGGCGTCTTGCCCGAGGCCACGAAGGCATACCAGTTCAGTGCCTGAAAGCCCGGGAAGCCCGATTCCGCCACCGTGGGGATGTTCGGCAGGTAGGCCGGGCGCGTCAGGCCGGTGGTGGCCAGCGGAATCAGCTTGCCCGCCTCCACGTGCGGCATGGCGGTGGGCGGCGCGGCGAAGTAGCTGGTCACGCGCTCGCCCAGCAGGTCCTGCAGCGCGGGTGCGCCGCCCTTGTAGGGCACGTGGACCATGTCGATGCCGGCGCGCTGGTTGAACAGCTCGCCCGCCAGGTGCGAGGCCGAGCCCGCGCCGGTGGAGGCATAGTCCACGCTGCCGGGCTTGGCCTTGGACAGCTGCACGAACTCGGCCAGGGTCTTCACGCCCGCGCCCTTGTGCACCACCAGCACGTTGGGGAAGTACACGCCGCCGGAAATGGGCGCCAGGTCCTTGAACGGGTCGTAGGGCAGCTTCATGAGGTGCGGCGCGATGGTCAGCGGACCCACCGAGCCGAACAGCAGCACCGTGCCATCCGATGCGCCCGCGGCCACCTGCTGGTGGGCGATGTTGCCGCCCGCGCCGCCCTTGTTCTCCACCACCACGGACTGGCCGATGTTCTCGGCCAGCTTCTTGGCGATCAGGCGGGCCGCCGCGTCGGCTGCGCCCCCGGGCGCAAAGCCCACGACCAGCGTGACCGGCTTGGCCGGCGGAAAGTCCTGCGCCAGTGCCGGGCCGGCCCAGGCGATGGAGGTGAGGGCCACGGCGGCGGCCTGGATCAGGGTGCGTTTTTTCATGGCGAGGCTCCTTTAGTTGTAGGTCAAATGGTGCTCTAGCGCTTATCCATCAAGCGCTAGCAGCTATGGTTTTAGAAGCAATCAATCGCTGCCCAACCCGATCGGGTTGGGCTGGCGCTTTTCGGTGGTGTGGCGCAGCAGCGCGGCAGTGCGGAACACGCCGTGGGCGAACTTGCCGTAGGGCAGCGTGGCAAAGAGGGCCATCACCGCGCCCAGGTGCAGGCACAGCACCAGGGCCAGCGCGGGCGCGGCCGACGGGGTGATGCGCACCAGCCACAGCGCCAGGCCGCTGGCGGCCACCAGGAACAGCAGGGCGATGAAGCCCAGGTCCATGGGCTTTTGCGCGGCGTCGCCGTGCGCGGGGTGGCGTGTGCGGTTCAGGTACCACAGGCCGATCGTGCCCAGCACCAGCATCACGCCGCCCGCCACGCCCAGCAGTTTGGGAATGCTGGGTGCCTCGTAGGGCGCCGGCCAGCCGAAAACGTAGTGGTACACCGTGGCCAGCGAGGTCGCGGCAAAGCACAGCAGGAAGCCGTAGAACGTGAGGTGGTGCGCGCGGCGGCGCTTGAGGGTGTAGGCGTCGTCCTCGTTGTGGCAGCCGTCGCCATGGCCGCCGTCCAGGTACTTCAGGCGCAGCACGTCGTGCGCGGCCTCGGTGGCGGCGGGGGCGCTCACGTCGGCGCCGCTGGTGGCGGGCTTCACGTCCTTCCAGAAGCGGCGCACGCCCATGGACAAGGCCAACACCACGAACAGGAACACCGGCGCGAACAGGCCCACCAGCAGGTTGTGCGGGAACAGGCGGTAGAAGTTGCCGCCCAGGTCCGCGCCCCACAGCGCGCCGAGCCCGCCGCCCTGCAGCGCGGCGCCCAGCACCAGGAACAGCGTGAGCGCGGCCACGAGGGCCAGCGACAGCGTGAGGCCGTTGCGGCGGTACAGCCGGCCCAGCGCGGGCGGCCAGGCGTAGTCGGCGTAGGTCTGGCCGCGCACCTGGGCCATGGCCTGCGGGATGTTCACGGCGAATTCGTGCGGCGGCGCGTACTGGCAGGCGTGCAGGCAGGCGCCGCAGTTGTGGCACAGGTTGGCCAGGTAGTGCACGTCGGCCTGGGTGAAGTCCAGGCGGCGCGTCATGGCCGGGAACACGGCGCAAAAGCCCTCGCAGTAGCGGCAGGCGTTGCAGATCTGCATCTGCCGCGCCACCTCGGTCTCGGCGGCGCTCTGCGCCGGCGCGGGCACGATGGGAATCACGCGGGTGGGCCCGCCCTGGGCCAGGCCTATCGCTTCGTCGGTCAGGGATTTCAGGGTTTGCATGGTGTTCAGCCCTCGTCGTTCACCGCGCCGTGCGCGGCAGCCTGGCCCGCGGCGGCCAGCGCGGCGTTGCGCCCGGCGATGCGACCGAAGGCCGTGCCGATCGACATGCCCACGCCCGCGGTGTAGCCCTTGCCCAGCACGTTGCCGGCCATCATTTCGCCCGCCACGAACAGGTTGCGGCTGGGTTGGTCGGCGAAGCGCACGGCGGCGGTGTCGTCGGTGTGCAGGCCCAGGTAGGTGAAGGTGACGCCGGGCTTGAGCGCGTAGCCGTAGAACGGCGCGGTGTCGATGGGCCGCGCCCAGTGAGTCTTGGCGGGCGTCAGGCCCTCGGTATGGCAGTCGTCCAGCGTGGTGTGGTCGAACTGGCCCACGCGGCAGGCGGCGTTGTAGGCGTTCAGCGTCCGCATGAAGGTCTCTGCGGGCAGGCCGAGCTTTTCGGCCAGCGCGGGCAGGCTGTCCGCCTTCACCCCGGGGAACACCGGTGGCATGAAGCGGCCGATGGCCTTGCTGTCGATGATGGAGTAGCCAATCTGCCCCGGCTGCTGCGCCACCAGGCGGCCCCAGATGGCATAGCGCTTGGGCCAGAAGTCCTCGCCCTCGTCGTAGAAGCGCTCACCATCACGGTTCACCACCACGCCCAGCGACACGCAGTCGATGCGCGTGCAGATGCCGCCGTCGTACAGCGGCGCACGTGCGTCGATGGCCACCATGTGCGCCTGCGTGGGGTCGCCAATGCGGTCGGCGCCGTGGTCGTCGAGCAGGTGCTTGAGCAGCACCCCCTTGTTGTAGGCCGTGCCACGGATCAGGAAGTTGTCCGCCGGCCACTCGCCGCGCGCGTTCTGGCCCCAGGCCTCGCGCAGCCATTCGCGGTTGGACTCGAAGCCGCCGGCGGCCAGCACGCAACTCTTGGCGGTGATGCGCTGGCCCTTCACCCAAGCGGCCTGGAAGGTGCCGTTCTCGATCTCGATGCGCTCCACGGGCGATTCGTAGCGCACCTGCACGCCCAGCGCCTCGGCGCTGCGGTAGTAGGCATTCACCAACGCCTTGCCGCCGCCCATGAAGAAGGCATTGGTGCGCGCCACGTGCAGCGTGCCGGCCAGCGCGGGCTGAAAGTGCACCCCGTGGCGGCGCATCCAGGGGCGGCAGGTGCTGGACGCGCGGATCACCAGGCGCGCCAGGTGCTCGTTGGTCTGGCCGCCGGTCACCTTCAGCAGGTCCTGCCAGTACTCCTCTTCAGGGTAGGCATCGACCAGCACGTCCTGCGGCGCGTCGTGCATGCAGCGCAGGTTGCGGGTGTGGGCGGAGTTGCCGCCGCGCCAGGCGCGCGGGGCCGATTCCAGCAGCAGCACGCGGCTGCCGGCCTCGCGGGCCATCAGCGCGGCGCACAGGGCGGCGTTGCCGCCGCCGATGACCAGGACATCGGTGTCCATCGGGGGAGATTGCATAGATTTCGCTCGTGGGGGCGCACCCCGGGGCGAGGGGCGCAGCAGTCGAGCGTGGACTGTAGGCAGCGGCCCGCCAGCCGTGCAGCCGCGGGCGGGTATGGGGGTATCACGAACGGTGATGGCTGCGCGCCCGGGCGCGACGCACGGAAGCAGCCGCTACGGGGCGGGAACCCCTGCCGGTGCCTGCGCCAGCAGTGAGGTGCCGATCCAGCGGCCCTCGGTGACCAGACCGCGGGCACAGTCCAGCAGCACCACGCGCGCAGCCAGTGCGGCGGGGGACAGCTCTTCGTCCGGCAGGCTGCACAGCAGGTTCACGCGCCGCGCCGGCGCGCCCGTGAGGCGCGCGCACTGAAAGCGCGTGGCCGCGTCCGGGTAGCGGCCCAGCGCCGCCCAGGGCTGCAGCGTGGAGCCCAGGCCGGCGTCCACCGCGGCCATCACCATGGCCAGCGAGTCCACTTCCAGCACCACATGCGGGGCGATGCCCGCGCTGGCAAAGGCCGTGTCCAGCGTGCTGCGCAGGCCGTGCGGGCCGGTGGGCAGGATGAGCGGCTCCTCGCGTAGCTCGGTGATCGCCACCTCGGCGGCCAAGCGCGGGGCGGCGGCGCCGCGCATCAGGAACAGGTCTTCCTCCAGCAGCGGCTGGACCTGCCAGCGCTGGGTGCGCCCGGCCAGCTGCGCCTGGTGCAGGCGCGAGTCGAACAGCACGGCCAGGTCCAGCTCGCGCGCATGCAGCATGGCCGAGAGGTGGCCCGACATGCCCTCCACCATGTGCAGCCGCACGTCGGGGTAGCGCGCGCGCATGGCCTGCATCAGCGGCAGCCCCAACAGCGCCGAGGTGGTGGGCGCCAGGCCGACGGTGACGGTGCCCGACAGCCGCGCCTGCTGGGCGGCGCGCACGGCCTGCTCGGCATGGCGCAGGGTGAGCTGCGCCTCGCGGAAGAACGCGGCCCCGGCCTCGGTGGGGGCCACGCCGCGCGGCGTGCGGTGCAGCAGGCGCGTGGCCAGCTCACCCTCCAGCCGCGTGATCTGCTGGCTCAGCGCGGACTGCACCAGGTTCAGGTCGAGCGCGGCGCGGCTCATGGAGCCCAGCTCCACCACCCGCACGAAATATCGCAATTGCCGCAGTTCCATCGTCTCCAACACCCGGTTGACCCCAGGCGCCGCCCGGCCGGGGGGGGCTGGGATAATCGCACACCTATGAAACATGCCCCCCACGCTCCCCACTTCGTGTGGTCGCTGCCCCCCAAGGGGGCCGCTTTTCATCTTGGGGCGGCCCGGCGATGAAAAAACACCGGGTCGTGGTGGGCCTGTCGGGGGGCGTGGACTCCGCCGTCACGGCGCATCTTCTCAAGCAACAGGGCCACGAGGTGGTCGGCATCTTCATGAAGAACTGGGAAGATGACGACGACAGCGAGTTCTGCTCCAGCCGCCAGGACTTCCTGGACGCGGCCAGCGTGGCCGACGTGATCGGCATCGAGATCGAGCACGTCAACTTTGCCGCCGAGTACAAGGACCGGGTGTTTGCCGAGTTCCTGCGCGAGTACCAGGCCGGCCGCACGCCCAACCCGGACGTGCTGTGCAACGCCGAGATCAAGTTCAAGGCCTTCCTGGACCACGCCATGCGCCTGGGCGCCGAGAAGATCGCTACCGGCCACTACGCGCGCGTGCGTCAGAACCCGGCCACGGGCCTGTTCGAGCTGCTCAAGGGGCTGGACCCATCCAAGGACCAGAGCTACTTTCTGCACCGCCTGAACCAGGCGCAGCTGTCCAAGACGCTGTTCCCCGTGGGCGAGCTGCACAAGACCGAGGTGCGCCGCATCGCTGCCGACATCGGCCTGCCCAACGCCAAGAAGAAGGATTCCACCGGCATCTGCTTCATCGGCGAGCGGCCATTCCGCGAGTTCCTCAACCGCTACATCCAGCATGCGCCCGGCCCCATCCTGGACGACCGCGGGCGCAAGCTGGGCCGCCACGTGGGCCTGTCGTTCTACACGCTGGGGCAGCGGCAGGGCTTGGGGATCGGCGGTGTCAAGGAAAAAGGCGCGCAGCGCGGCGCGGGCGACCATGCGCCCTGGTTCGTGGCCCGCAAGGAGCTGGAGACGAACACCCTGCGCGTGGTGCAGGGCCACGATCACCCGTGGCTGCTGTCGCACCGCCTGGATGCGCAGGACGCGAGCTGGATTGCCGGCCATCCGCCCGCAGCAGGCGCCTGCGCCGCCAAGACGCGCTACCGCCAGCAGGACGCCGCCTGCACGGTGCTGGCCGCACAGGGCGACGCCTTCAGCCTGCACTTCCCTGAGGCGCAGTGGGCCGTGACGCCGGGCCAGTCGGCCGTGCTGTACGACGGTGAGGTGTGCCTGGGCGGTGGGGTGATTGCGGCCGTGAACGGCTGAAAGCCCGCCCGGGGGGCGTAGGCGGCATCAGGGGATACCCGAATAGCCGGGATGCCGGACCTGCGTCCTTGCTATGGTGTGAAATTGCTTCAGCACCGGTCTCCGGTTTTTTCACGCTGCGTCGCGGGCGGGCTTTCTACAGTCTCGTCCGCGCCGCTCCAGCCGGTTGACCTCCGGTACTGGGCGTGCGAGGCATTTCTCCTTCCAAAACCGGGACAACAACAGGGGGCACAGGCTATGGTCTGGCAACAAATCTACGACCCACTGGGCAATATGGTCATCTCCACCGCACTGGCCGCGCTGCCGGTGGTGGTCATGCTCGCGGCCTTGGGCTTTTTCCACATCAAGGCGCATATCGCGGCAGGCATGGGCCTGATCACGGCGCTGCTCGTGGCGGTCTTCGTCTACGGCATGCCGGGCGACATGGCCGGCCGTGCGGCGCTGTTCGGTGGTTTCACCGGCCTGCTGCCCATTGGCTGGATCGTGCTGAACATCATCTTCCTGCACCAGCTCACCGAGCAGAACGGCAGCTTCGCCGTGCTGCAGGACTCGCTGTCGGGCATCACGGAAGACCGCCGCATCCAGCTCTTGCTGATCGCCTTTTGCTTCGGCGCGTTCTTTGAAGGCGCGGCCGGCTTCGGCACCCCCGTGGCGGTGACGGCGGCCATCCTCATCGGGCTGGGCTTCTCGCCGCTGGCGGCCTCGGGCCTGTCGCTGATCGCCAATACGGCGCCGGTGGCCTTTGGCGCCCTGGGCACGCCGGTGATCACGCTGGCCAAGGTGCACGGCTACGACCTGATGGAGGTGACGGCCATGATCGGCCGCCAGCTGCCCTTCTTCTCGCTGCTGGTGCCGTTCTGGCTGATCTGGGCCTTCGCCGGCCGCAAGGGCATGATGGAAATCTGGCCGGCCATCCTGGTGACGGGTGTGTCCTTCGCCGTTCCTCAGTTCCTGGTGTCCAACTACATCGGGCCGGAACTGGTGGACATCATCGCCGCCATCGTCTCCATGGTCTGCCTGGTGGCCTTCCTGCGCGTGTGGAAGCCCAAGACGGTGTGGACGTCGCCCTCGCTGCGCGGGCATGACCCCAGCGCCGCAGAAGCCAAGCCGCCGCAGTCGGTCAAGCGCCACAGCACCCAGGCGCTGGTGGCCGCCTGGACCCCCTGGGTCATCCTGTCGGTGTTCGTGTTCATCTGGGGCCTGCCCTCGGTCAAGGCCTGGCTCAATGGCATCTTCGCGCCGGCCTTCCCCATGGCCGGGCTGCACAACCTGATCGAGAAGGTGCCGCCCGTGGTGCCCGCGCCGCACAAGGAGGCCGCCGTCTACACACTGAACCTGCTGTCGGCCACCGGCACTGGCATCCTGCTGTCGGCCGTGGTGAGCGCGCTGGTCATGAAGTACAACCCGGTGGCCATCGTCACCACGTTCTTCCGCACCTTCTGGCTGGTGCGCTACTCGCTGCTCACCATCGTGCTGATGCTGGCGCTGGGTACGCTCACGCGCTATTCGGGCACCGACACCACGCTGGGCCTGGCTTTTGCCAACACCGGCGTGCTGTACCCGTTCTTTGGCACGCTCATGGGCTGGATCGGCGTGGCGCTCACGGGATCGGACACGGCCTCCAACGTGCTCTTCGGTGGCATGCAGAAGGTGGCAGCCGAGCAATTGGGCCTGTCGGCCAACCTGATGGGCGCAGCCAACAGCTCGGGCGGCGTGATGGGCAAGATGATCGACGCGCAGTCCATCGTCGTGGCCTCCACCGCCACCCGCTGGTTCGACCACGAGGGCGACATCCTGCGCTACGTGTTCTTCCACTCCATCGCGCTGGCCTGCCTGGTGGGCCTGTACGTGACGATGCAGGCCTATGTCTGGCCGTTCTCGCTCATGGTGGTGCACTGATTTGAGTGTTTTTGGGCTGCAGCGCTTGTCCATCCAGCGCGAGCAGCTATCACTGCAATAGCAAACGGGCGCCCTGGGGCGCCCGTTGTGCTTGGTGCGAGGCCGAATCAGAACGGAATGTCGTCGTCCATGTCGTCAAAGCCCGATGCGGCGCGCGGCGGCTGTGCCACGGGCGCGGGGGCGGGGCGGGCCGCGGGGGGGGCGGGGCGCGGCGCGGGTGCGGCGCGGCGCGGGGCCTCGTAGCCGCCACCACCGCCGCCGTTGTCGCCGTAGCCGCTGTCGTCATAGCCGCCGCCCTGGCCGCCGCCCATGCCCTGGCGGCTGCCCAGCATCTGCATGGTGTCGGCGCGGATTTCGGTGGTGTAGCGCTCCTGGCCGCTCTGGTCGGTCCATTTGCGGGTGCGCAGGCTGCCTTCCACGTAGACCTGGGAGCCCTTGCGCAGGTACTGGCCCACGATCTCGGCCAGGCGGCCGTTGAAGACCACGCTGTGCCATTCGGTGGCTTCCTTGTTCTCGCCGGTGTTCTTGTCGCGCCAGCGGTCCGTCGTGGCGATGCGCACGTTGGCGACCTGGTCGCCGCTGGGGAAGGTGCGCATCTCGGGGTCGCGCCCCAGGTTGCCGACGATGATGACTTTGTTCACGGATGCCATGAAAAATCCTTGTGCTTAGCCCGGACGGCAGGGAAGGGTTCCGGGCCAGATGAGTCCAACAGGCGACCCCTGCGAGGCCGCAGGTGCGCAGCATAGCGGCTTGCACGCCGCCGGTGCGCCGGAGGGTGAAAAAATCAGTGGCCGCCGCCGCGTCCCACCGGCCGCAGCGGCCAGGTGATGAGCAACCACAGGGCCGTGAGCACGGCGGTGGCGGTGAACAATCCCGGCGCGCCCGCCCACTTCGCCAGCGCGCCGCCCAGCGCGCCGCCCGCGAACAGGCCCAGCGACTGCAGCGTGTTGTAGGCGCCCAGCGCCGCGCCGCGCAGGTTGGCCGGCGCCATGCGCGACACCAGACTGGGCTGCGTGGCCTCCAGCGCGTTGAAGCCGCAGAAGAAGATGAACAGCAGCGCCGCCACCGGCATCAGCGATGGCGCAGCCCCTCCGGCCGCCAGCAGGCCAAAGCCCATCTGCACCACCAGCACCAGCCCAATGGCGACCAGCAGCGCCGCGCGCAGCCGCCCGCGCCGCTCCATGGCAAACAGCCCGCCCATGGCGACGAAGGACAGCACCACGGCCGGCAGGTACACCTGCCAGTGCGCGTCCTTGGGCAAGCCGGCCTGCACCAGCAGGGCCGGCACGGCCACCCACATGGCCATCTGCACCGTGTGCAGCACGAACACGCCCAGGTTCAGGCGCAGCAGGTCGGCATGGCGCCACACGTCGGCCAGGCGCCCGCGCGGTGCGTCGGCATGCTGCACCGGCTCGGGCGGCACCATCCACAGCACCACGGCCACGCCGCCCAGCGCCAGCGCGCAGGTCAGGCCGAAGAGGCCGGCCAGGCCGATGTGCGCGGCCAGCAGCGGCGCCGCCACCAGGGCGATGGCGAACATCAGCCCGATGCTGGCGCCCACCAGTGCCATGGCCTTGGTGCGCACCGCGTCGCGTGTCTGGTCGGCCAGCAGCGCCGTGACGGCGGCGGACACCGCGCCCGCACCCTGCAGCGCGCGCCCCACCAGCAGCCCCATCACCGAATCGGCCAGCGCGGCGAGCAGGCTGCCCGCGGCAAAGACCAGCAGCCCCAGGACGATGACACGCTTGCGCCCGAAGCGGTCCGACGCCATGCCCAGCGGCAGCTGCAGCACCGCCTGCGTGAGCCCGTAGATCCCCATGGCCAGCCCCACCAGGGCGGGGTCGTCGCCGCCCGGGTACTTGCGTGCCTCCAGCGCGAACACGGGCAGCACCAGGAACAGGCCCAGCATGCGCAGCGCGAAGATCAGCGCCAGGCTCACGCTGGCGCGGCGCTCGAGTGGGGTCATGCGCTGAGGGGCGGGCGTCGATCGGGCTGCAGCAGCATCCGACTGGGAAAAAGAAGAATCCGGCACGGCGTGCACTGAGGCCAGTAAAGCAAAAGGCGATTTTCACCGATTGGCGTCCTGCATGCCTGAACCTGTGAAAGCCAGGGGCCAAGGGGGCTGCCCAACGGCACCCCCGCTGGGCCGGGCCTTTTCGAAAGATGCAAGTAAAAATGCCTGTAGCGCTTGATGGATAAGCGGTAGTAGCTATGTTTTTGAGAGCGTACCGTTTCGACCCATTTCTGCTACTGGCGCGTGTCTCAACACCGCCGCGCCAAGCGGCGCTGTCTGCGCCAGCCCAGCGCACCCAGCGCGGCCGACAGCAGCCCCAGCGCCCAAGGCGCATCCACCGGAATGGAGGCGGGGTCGCTCACGACAGGGCCAGCAACGAGCGCAAACGGATCTCGGATGGCCCCTGCCACGGGGTCTGAATCACCCACTCCGTTGTCGGTGATGGTGTAGCTCACGGTCTTGCGATCGACACTCAGTGTCACTCCCGCCAACGGGAACCAGGTGGAACTGGTTGTCCCGACCGTGGCGGGGCCATATTTCCAGAACTGCACTCCCTGCGGCAAGGGCTGGGGGTATTCGAGCGTCATCGTCACCGATGCCGTGCACCCGCTGGCCTGGAATGCGTATTCCCCATACAGCATGGTTTTGCCTGCCGGGGCGGGGTTCGAGAGGCTGGCGAAGCCACTGGTCGGATCGAGCGTGCAGCTTGCGCCGCCTCCGCTGAGCGTTGCCGTTGCGATACCCGGCATGTCCGGCGCGCTGCCGCTGACGGTCAGCAGACGTGGGATCACGGCGCTGGAAGCTGCCGATGGCGCACTGGTGCCAACGCTGTTGGTGGCTGTCATCGTGAAGGTGTACGACGTGCCGTTGGTCAGCCCCGTCACGGTGCAGGAAGTCGCCCCTGTGGTAAAGCAACTGCCCGAGGGCGTGCCCGTGACCTGGTAGCCCGTGATGGGGCTGCCATTGGACGCCGGTGCGCTCCATACCAGCGAGACGGAACGATCGCCCGCGGTGACGCTCGTGAAGGAGGGGGCGGCGGGGGCGGTCGGGGCAGCGCCAATCACCAGCTCGTTGGTGGTGGTGTCGGTGGACGCATTGCCGGCAAGGTCAGTCGCCGTGGCGGTGACGCTGTGGGTGCTGCTGTAGGCCAGCGCCAGGGTGCCGCTGGCCGGCGTGGCCGATGCCAGGTTCAGGCTCCAGTTGCCTCCCGTGGGTACCACGGCGTACGTGGCGCCGCCGACGGAAACGCTCAGCGTTTCGCCAGCGGTCAAGGTAGCCGTGCCGGTGAGCGTGGGCGCGGTGCTGTTCGCCGCCAGAGTGTTCACGGTGGGAACGATCGGCGCGATGGTGTCCAGTACATAAGCGCTCGACCAGACGGCGCCGCTGTTGCCTGCGGCATCACTGACGCGGGCTTTGAGCGTGTTGCTGCCGGTGAGCGTTACTCCCGACAACGACCAGACGTTGGAACCCACACTGGCGGTCGCAGTGGCCCAGGTGGCGCCGTTGTCCAGAGATACCTGCACGGTTTCACCACTGGCCAGGTTGGCCGACAGCGTACCGCTGATCGTTTGCGCTGCCACTTTGGTGATCAAGTCGGTGCTGCTGGCGCCCGTGTCGGCAGAAAACGCCGCGGTGGCGACGGTGGTCGTTGGGGCCGTGGTGTCAATCACGATGTTTTTGTTGGCACCCAGCGAACCGGCCGTACCCGGCGCGCTCAGTTGGAGCGAGGCATTCACATGGATGCCACCACTGTCCTTGATGGTGGCGCCATTCAGTGCCAGTGCGCCAGTGCTGCTGTAGTCGAGGTCGGCGCTGGTGTGGCCGGCGGCAACGGTGTAGCTGAAAGTCAGGGTGCCAGTACCGGAGCCACTTGTGTACGCTGCGGTACCGCCGGAGTTGAGTGCCAGCGTCGGGGTGCCGCCACTGGTGTCCACGACAACAGCGCTGCTGAAACCGACGGTGATGGCGATGGCCTGGCCGGCGCCGTAGCTGCCATTGGCGTTGCTGGAGCTGACGCTGGTAATGCTGGGTTGTGAACCGTTGACCAGCACGCCAGCAGTGCTGCCCAAGCCGTTCAATGTGAGTACGGCATTGTTGCCGGCGAGGTCGCTGAGCGTGCTGCCATTGGCGTTGAGGGCTCCGACGGTGATGCCATTGGCATCGACGTCGCCGTTGACCACGGTATGGCGAAACACCAGCGCGCTGGTGCCCGAGCCGCTTACATAAGTGGCGTAGCGGGTAGTGGCTCCGACCACGATGGCGATACGCGGGGTGCCGCCGCTGGTATCGACGTGGACTGATTCGTTGAAGTTCACCGTGAAGTCCAGCGAATCTCCAGCGTAGTAGGTGGCATTGGGCGGAGGCGCCACGGAGGTCACGGCAGGTGCCGTGATGTCGATCGTGACCACCAGGGCGTTGGAGGCCGGCGAGACGTTGCCCGCCAAGTCCGTCGCACGGGCAGTGATCGTGTGCGGGCCTTCAGCCAGAGCGCCCGCCGTAAAGCTCCACGCGCCCCCTGTTGCGGTAATGCTGCCGAGCAACGCGGCGCCCTCATACACATTTACGGTGCTCCCCGGTTCGGCAGTACCGGTCAACTGGGGGGTGACGACATTGGTGATGCCATCGTTGCTGGATGCGCCACTGTCGTTGCTCAGGACGGGCGTGCTCGGCGCTGCGGGTGCCGTGGTGTCCAGCACATAGGCCTGGCTTTTCACTGCGCCAGAGTTGCCGGCCATGTCTACCACCTTTAGCTGCAGCGTGTTGCCACCCGGCAGCAGCGTGATGCCACTCCAGGTCAACACGGTGCCTGTAACACTGCTCGTGACGTTGGCCCAAGTACCACTGCCGTCCAGTGAGCCCCAAACGGTGTCGCCCACAGACAGGGCCGTGCTGAGCGTTGCCGCCAACGTCTGGCTGGCCGCGCTGGTAATGAAATCGCTGCTGCTGGCGCCCGTGTCACTGCTGAGTGTCAGGTTGCTGAATGTGGTGGCGGGTGCGGTGGTGTCGTAGACATAAGCTTGCGCATACACAGTGCCGTCATTGCCCGCAGTGTCGGTGAGCTTGATCTTCAGCGTACTGCTGGAGGACAGCGTGACGCCAGTCAGTGACCAGTTGTTGCTGCCCACGGCGGCATTGGCAGTGGTCCAGGTGGCACCGTTGTTGAGCGAGACATAGACCGTTTCCCCCGCAGCCAGATTGGCCGACAGCGTGCCGCTGACGGTCTGAAATGCGATGTTGGTGATGAAGTCGCTGCTCGAAAAACCGTTGTCGTTAGAAAAGCTGGCGTTGGCGATGATGGTGGTGGGCGCCGTGGTGTCAAGCGTGTAGCTCTGGTTGGTGACAGGGCCGATGTTTCCCGCGGCATCAGTAACCCAGAAGCGCAAGTTGTTGGAGCCGTTTACCAGCGTAGCGCCGCTCCAAGCCAGCGTTGTGCCGCTGACCTTACTGCTGACATCGAACCAGGTGGCACCGCCGTCCAGCGAACCGTTGACGATATCGCCAACGGCTCGCGTACTGCTCAGCGTGGCACTGATGGTCTGGCTGGCGGCGTTGGTGATGAAGTCGGTGGCGCTGAGGCCCGTGTCTGCAGACAGCCCGAGATTGCTGAAGGTGATGGAGGGGGCGGTGGTGTCGAGAGTGTAGGTGTGGGTGTAAGCAGCGCTACTGCCGTTGGCGTTGGCCACCCGGGCTTGAAAGGTGTTGCTCCCAGCCAGCGTGGCGTTCGTGCTCCACGTGCTGTTGCCGACAGCGCTGGTGGCATTGCTCCAAGTGGAGCCGTTATCAAAGGACACCTGGACGCTTTCGCCCGCCACCAGATTGGCCGACAGGGTTCCACTGATGGTTTGCGCTGCAACGTTGGTGATGAAGTCGGTGCTGCTTTGCCCAGAATCTTGCGACAGAGCGGCGGTAACTACGGTGGTGCTCGGCGGTCCTACGATGTTGCTCAGAACAATGTTGTCGAAGCCCCATTCAAAGATGCCCCCAGAATCAGCTGTGGTTATGACCACGCTGCTCACCCCGACGAAGTATCCAGGATGTACCGCAGTTGAAAGGTTGAGCACCCACGAGTTGCCTACAAAATTGGCAGTGAAAGTTTCGCTACCCTTACTAGTGGTGAGAGTGATGGTCGCTCCATCAAACCCCACTTGGGCCAGCGTGAAAGAGGTCAAGTCGAATGTTTTTCCGCCGGACATCGTCAAGACAAGGCGTGACTCTGTGTAAAAACCGCCTGCTCCCGTCGCCATGACATTGCCGCTTGCATCGGGGACATCGAATCCGAACGCATTTGACTCGGAGTCAACCAACATGTTGCTATCGGTCGACGTGATCACCATCGTGTCAGAACCGATTGTTTGGGTAATCGTTTTGCTATTACTACCCGGAGCGACGCTTTCAAAGTCGAAAGTCGTGCTGGCCAGCAGGTGCGGATACCCGCGCACTGTCAGCTTGGCGGTTTCGATGGCGCCCGTTTGGTATTCCAGCACCCAGTTGCCGCCTTGTGCGGCGTCGCCCGTGGCGTCACTGGAAGCCGCGACATCGACCCCCATGGTGGCGGACAGACTTTTGACAAAGGCCCGGTCTGAAATGCCCGACGCTACGTCGCAGCTATACAGCAACACATCGCCACCCGTAACCAATGCTCGCCCTAGTGCGGACAGCTCTGCTTGTGTAGTGGCGTCAGCCAGCGATTCCTGAGTGAGCACTGCTGTGCCCAGCCGCACCACCCCGGCGGAGCCATGTGACAGGATATGGATGGCGTCATAGCCGCTTGCGGTGGCGGCCCATTGCGCGATCTGCGCCAATCCGTCCTTGCTGCCGTCGAATTCCACAATGCCGATGCCCGCGCCAATGCCCCGTGCTAGGTCTTGATAGTCCTTTACCGAGGTATCCACCAGGGCCACTTCTTTACGTCCTTCAAGCTGCGATGGGTTGGCCGCGCGAGTTTCCGCCGCGTGTGCGGTCAAACCGACCCCGAAAGCCGGCATGGTGGCAACCATGGCGAACGCAACCAGCCATCGCGTGGAAATGCGGTGAAGGCATTGACGTAAGAAAAGGGCAGCGTTCATGGGGCAGTTTTCAGAGAGACAGCATCACGCAGAGCTTGATGGCTGAAATGCATCGAGAGCGGCTTGGGCTGTGGGTTGCCGGAGCAGCGACGGCAGGTGGAGGAGGCGCCTCGTGGCGGGGGCTGTTCAAATATCCGAGAAAACTTGATGTAACACAAGTAAAAAGGATGGCGCGTACGCTCAGGGTCGCGCAAGTGCATGCCTGCGGTGCAGGGTCGCCACTTTCTGCCACCCATGCACGGACCAGGCCCCGCCGGGCAGGGCGCCGCCTATGATGTAAGGTTTCCCTTCCGCCTTCTCGCCCGTGACCCGCACCGACGAACCCACCCCTCCGGCCGATGACTCCTACCTCGCCCGCGCCCTGCGCGAGCAGCGCATCAGCATCCGCGGGGCGCGCACGCACAACCTCAAGAACATCGACCTGGACATCCCGCGCAACCAGCTCGTGGTGATCACCGGGCTGTCGGGCTCGGGCAAGTCCAGCCTGGCGTTCGACACGCTGTATGCCGAAGGGCAGCGCCGCTATGTGGAGAGCCTGTCGGCCTATGCGCGGCAGTTCCTGGGGCGGCTGGACAAGCCTGATGTGGACCTGATCGAGGGTCTGTCGCCGGCCATTTCCATCGAGCAGAAGGCCACCAGCCACAACCCGCGCTCCACCGTGGGCACGGTGACCGAGATCCACGACTACCTGCGCCTGCTGTTCGCGCGCGCGGGCACGCCTTACTGCCCGGACCACGGCCTGCCGCTGTCGTCGCAGACCGTGAGCCAGATGGTGGATGCGGTGCTGGCCTTGCCCGAGGACACCAAGCTCATGTTGCTGGCGCCCGTGGCGCGCCAGAAGAAGGGTGAGTTCACCGAGCTGTTCATGCAGATGCAGGCGCTGGGCTACGTGCGCTTTCGCGTGGACGGGCAGATCTACGAGCACGAAAGCCTGCCGCAGCTCAAGAAGACCGAGAAGCACGACATCGACGTGGTGATCGACCGCTTGAAGGTGCGCCCCGACGCCCAGCAGCGCCTGGCCGAGAGCATCGAGGCCGCCCTGCGGGTGGGCGGGCACGAGGGCAACGGCCGGGTACTGGCGCTGGAGATGGACTCGGGCCAGGAGCACCTGTTTTCCAGCAAGTTCGCCTGCCCGGTGTGCAGCTACTCGCTGCCCGAGCTGGAGCCGCGCCTGTTCTCGTTCAACTCGCCCACGGGCGCCTGCCCCGCGTGCGACGGCCTGGGCCAGCAGGAGGTGTTCGACCCCGCGCGCGTGGTGGCTTTCCCGGCCATCAGCCTCGCCAGCGGCGCCATCAAGGGCTGGGATCGGCGCAACGGCTACTACTTCGCCATGCTGGAGAGCCTGGCGCGGCATTACGGCTTTGATGTGGAGACGCCCTTCGAGGAGTTGCCCGAACGCGTGCGCGAGGTCATCCTGCACGGCTCGGGTGAGGAAGAGATCGCCTTCAGCTACCTGCTGGACAGCGGCCCGAACAAGGGCAAGCCCATCGTCAAGAAGCACCCCTTCGAGGGCATCCTGCCCAACATGGCGCGGCGCTACCGTGACACGGACTCGGCCGTGGTGCGCGAAGACCTCGCGCGCTACCGCAGCGCCCAGCCCTGCCCCGAATGCCACGGCGCACGCCTGCGCCGCGAAGCGCGCCATGTGAAGGTGGGCGAGGGCGAGGCCGCGCTGGGCATCTACGACGTGAGCCACCGCACGCTGGCGGACGCGCTGCAGTGGTTCGCGTCGCTGCAGCTGGCCGGCGCCAAGGCCGAGATTGCCGGCAAGATCGTGCGCGAGATCGCCGCGCGCCTCACCTTCCTGAACGACGTGGGCCTGTCCTACCTGAGCCTGGACCGCAGCGCCGAGACGCTCTCGGGCGGCGAGGCGCAGCGCATTCGCCTGGCCTCGCAGATCGGCAGCGGCCTGACCGGCGTGATGTACGTGCTGGACGAGCCCAGCATCGGCCTGCACCAGCGCGACAACGACCGGCTGATTGCCACCCTCACCCGGCTGCGCGACCTGGGCAACAGCGTGATCGTGGTGGAGCATGACGAGGACATGATCCGCGCCGCCGACCACTGCGTGGACATGGGGCCCGGCGCGGGCGTGCATGGCGGTCGCGTGATGGCGCAGGGCACCTACGACGAGCTGTGCGCCAACCCGCAATCGCTCACCGGACAGTACCTGAGCGGCGCCAAGACCCTGCCGGTGCCTGCGCGGCGCACGCCCTGGCTGCCCGTGTTGCGACAGAGCGCCGCAGCGCCAGAACCCGAAAAGAAGCCCAAGTCGCGCTTTCCCGAGACGGCTGCCAGCCTGCGCAAGAAAGAGCGCCTGGCCGCGCACCGCGCCACGCAAGGGCAATTGCAGGCGCTGCGCGTGGTGGGCGCCACGGGGCACAACCTGAAGGGCGTGAGCGTGCAGTTCCCGGTGGGGCTGTTCACCTGCGTGACGGGCGTGTCCGGCTCGGGTAAGAGCACGCTGGTCAACGACACGCTGCACAAGGCCGTGGCGCGCCAGCTCTACCGCGCGCACGAAGAGCCCGAAGCGCACGAAACCATCGAGGGGCTGGAGTATTTCGACAAGGTCATCAATGTCGACCAAAGCCCCATCGGCCGCACGCCGCGCAGCAACCCGGCCACCTACACGGGCCTGTTCACGCCGATCCGCGAACTGATGGCCGAGACCACCACCGCCAAGGAGCGCGGCTACGGCCCCGGGCGCTTCTCCTTCAACGTGGCGCAGGGCTCGGGGGGCGGGCGCTGCGAGGCCTGCCAGGGCGATGGCGTGGTGAAGGTGGAAATGCACTTCCTGCCCGACGTGTACGTGCCCTGCGACGTGTGCCACGGCCAGCGCTACAACCGCGAGACGCTGGAGGTGCAGTGGAAGGGCAAGAACATCGCCCAGATCCTGGACCTGACGGTGGAGGACGCCCACGCCTTCTTCAAGGACGTGCCCACGATCGCGCGCAAGCTGCAGACGCTGCTGGACGTGGGCTTGTCCTATATCCGCCTGGGCCAGAGCGCCACCACGCTCTCGGGCGGCGAGGCGCAGCGCGTGAAGCTGGCGCAGGAACTCTCCAAGCGCGACACCGGCCGCACGCTCTACATCCTGGACGAGCCCACCACCGGCCTGCATTTCGCCGACATCGCCCTGCTGCTCAAGGTACTGCTGCAGCTGCGCGACGCGGGCAACACCATCATCGTCATCGAGCACAACCTGGACGTCATCAAGACCGCCGACTGGGTCATCGACATGGGCCCCGAGGGCGGGGCCGGCGGCGGCACCGTTGTGGCCGAGGGCACGCCCGAGCAGGTGGCCCACAATGCGGCCAGCCACACGGGCCGCTACCTGGCGCCATACCTGTCTGCCGCCCAAAATCAGTAGTAACCCTGAGGTTTTGCGCCGCCGGCAGTTACAGTTGCGCGCCGCGGCGGAGTGTTTCACTACGCCAGCGCGGCTTTATGGCGAATGATTGGGCGCGGGCTCTGGAATCATCGCGCCACTTCGCTGGCCGGCGCTTGTCGGCACGGCAGCCCCCGGCCTCCGCGCCGGCTTCTCCTCCACTTTTTTTGGCAGGACTTCGCGGCGCGCAGCGCGCCCCGCGGGCCTGGACGTTTCATGAACCTGCTAGACCCGACCGTCATCACCTTCGGCATCTACCTGCTGGCCATGCTGTTCATCGGCTGGCTGGGCTACCGCGCGACGACCGACCTCTCCGACTACATCCTGGGCGGGCGCAGCCTGGGCAGCTTCGTCACCGCGCTGTCGGCCGGCGCGTCCGACATGAGCGGCTGGCTGCTCATGGGCCTGCCCGGCGCGGTGTACCTGAGCGGGCTGAGCGAGGCGTGGATCGCCATCGGCCTGACCATCGGCGCCTACCTCAACTGGCGCCTCGTGGCCGCGCGGCTGCGCCTGTACACCGAGCGCACCAACAACGCCCTCACGCTGCCCGACTACCTGGCCTCGCGCTTCGAGGACGGCGCCAACGTGCTGCGCCTGGTGACCACGGCGGTGATCCTGGTGTTCTTCACCATCTACTGCGCCTCGGGCGTGGTGGCGGGTGCGCGCCTGTTCGAGAGCATGTTCGGCCTGCCCTACCAGACAGCCCTGTGGGTCGGGGCGCTGTGCACCATCGCCTACGTGTTCATCGGCGGCTTCCTGGCGGTGAGCTGGACGGACACCATCCAGGCCTCGCTGATGATCACCGCGCTGATCCTGGCGCCCGTGGTGGCCTACTTTGCCGTCACCGGCGAGCTGCAGGCCGGCCAGAGCCTCACCGAGATGATCGGTGCGCAGAAGCTCGACCTGATGCACAACGCCAGCGTGATCGGCGTGGTCTCGCTCATGGCCTGGGGCCTGGGCTACTTCGGCCAGCCGCACATCCTGGTGCGCTTCATGGCGGCGGATTCGGTGGCCTCCATCCCGCGCGCGCGCCGCATCGGCATGACCTGGATGGTGCTGTGCCTGGGCGGCGCGGTGGCCGTGGGCCTGGTCGGCATCCCGTACTTCGCGGTGCACACGCAGCAGGCCGCCGGCGTGCAGGCCAATGCCGAGACGGTGTTCATCGAGATCGCGCGCCAGCTCTTCAACCCCTGGATCGCCGGCCTGCTGCTGGCGGCCATTCTGGCGGCGGTGATGAGCACGCTGTCGTGCCAGCTGCTGGTGTGCTCCAGCGCGCTGACCGAGGACATCTACCGCGTGTTCCTGCGCAAGAACGCCACGCAGCGCGAGCTGGTGTGGGTGGGCCGGGCGATGGTGTTCGCCATCGCCGTGGTGGCGATCGTCATCGCGGGCAACCCCAACAGCCGCGTGCTGTCGATGGTGAGCTACGCCTGGGCGGGCTTCGGCGCGGCATTCGGGCCGGTCATCCTGCTGTCGCTGTTCTGGCGCGGCATGACGCGCAACGGCGCGCTGGCCGGCATCGTGGTCGGTGCCGTGACGGTGGTGGTGTGGAAGCAGGGCGGCTGGCTGGGGCTGTACGAGATCGTGCCCGGCTTCGTTCTGGGCGCGCTGGCCGTGGTGCTGGTGAGCAAGCTGGGCAAGCAACCCTCGCCCGCCATGCTGCAGCGCCACGACGCGGTGGACGCCGAGATGGCGCGTCTGCAAGCCTGAGGCGATTGCGGGTTTGAGGCAAAGTGGCCTCAAACCCTTTCTGGATAAGCGCTAACAGCTATTAATTGGGTAGCGCAACGGCGTGCGGTCGTTCGCCCAGCTTGAACACCGCCACGCCCTCCACCAGCTCCTGCGCCTGGCTGCGCAGGCTGGCGGCGGCGGCGGCCATCTCTTCGACCAGCGCGGCGTTCTGCTGCGTGGTCTGGTCCATCTGGCTCACGGCCTCGCCCACCTGGGCCACGCCCAGCGACTGTTCGCGGCTGGCGTTGCTGATCTCGCCCATGATGTCGTTGACGCGGCGCACGGCGGTCACCACATCCTCCATGGTCTTGCCGGCGCGCTCCACCAGCGCATTGCCGCGTTCCACGTCATGCACGCTGGCGGAGATCAGCTCCTTGATCTCGCGCGCAGCGCCCGCGCTGCGCTGCGCCAGGCTGCGCACCTCGCTGGCCACCACGGCAAAGCCGCGGCCCTGCTCGCCGGCGCGTGCGGCCTCCACGGCGGCGTTCAGCGCCAGGATGTTGGTCTGGAACGCGATGGAATCGATCACCCCGATGATGTCCGCGATCTTGCCGGACGAGCTGTGGATGCCGTGCATGGTCTGCACCACCTGCGCCACCACCTCGCCACCCTGCGCGGCCACGCCGCTGGCGCTGGTGGCCAGCTCGCTGGCACGCGCGGCGCTGTCGGCGTTCTGGCGCACGGTCGCGGTCATCTGCTCCATCGATGCGGCGGTCTCTTCCAGGGCGCTGGCCTGGCTTTCGGTGCGGGCTGCCAGGTCGGTGTTGCCCTGCGCGATCTGCGCGCTGGCCGTGGCCACGCCCTCCGCGCCCTGGCGCACGCGGCCCACCACCTCGGTGAGCTGGCGGCGCATCTGTAACAGCGCGGCGATCAGGCGGCCCATCTCGTTGCTGCCGTGGGCGATGTCGCTGCCCGACAGGTCACCGCGCGCCACGGCGCGGGCCAGCTCCACGGCCTGCGCCACCGGCTGCGTGATGGAGCGCACGAAGACCAGCATCAGCACCGTGGCGCCCGCCAGCGTGCCCAGCAGCGCCAGCGCCTGCCACGCCAGCGTGGCGCGCAGGCGGTCGATGCGCGCCTGCAGGGCCTCGTCCACGCCCTGCATGGCCTGGGCGTTCAGTGCGTACAGCGCGTCGATGGTGCGGGTGTAGGTGTCGAAATACTCCTGCGCGGGCAGCGTCAGCGTGTCGGCCTGCAGCAGGGCCTTGTCGGCCAGGGCCAGCGTGGCCGTGATTTGCGCGTCCAGCGTGCGCGCGGGCGCGCCCAGGGTGGCCGCAAAGGCAGGGCTCGCCTCGGTGGCGCGCGCCAGGTTGCGCAGCGTGTCGCCCTGCAGCTCCACCACGCGCTGGCGCAGCGACTGCAGCAGCCCCTTGGCCTCCAGCGGCAGCTCGCCGCCGCGGCCCAGGAAGCCCGCGCCCTGGGCGCGCATCACGCCCAGCTTCTCACCCAGCTGCGGCGCATGCACCAGCGAGGCCTGGATCAGCGCGTTGGTGGCGAAGTCGGGGTCCAGCTGCAGCTCGTAGCTGTGCAGCAGCTGCTCGCCGGTCTGCAGCAGCGACGTGATCAGCGCCGTGTGCTGCGCCGTGCTTTGCGCGGCCGGCAGCGAGCGCGCGGCCACGGCCGGCTCCAGCTGCTGCCAGGCCTGCTGGGCGCGCTGCCAGGCGTCGCGCTGGGCCGCGGGCACTTGCGCCGCGTCCAAGCGGGCGGTGGCCTCGGTGAAGGCTTTGTTCACCGCATCGCGGGCGGCCGGGCGCCGGGCGGCCAGCGTCTCGTCGCCGCCCAGCATGCCGTTGGACAGGCCGCGGTGCACCTGCAGCCCCTGCACCACCTTGTGCAGCGCCAGCAGCGGCGGGGCGCCACGGGCCTCGTGGCGGGCGCGCGCCAGGTCGTCGAGCGCGCCGCTCACGAACAGCCAGGTGGGCACGGCGCTCATGAGGATGCCGGCGAGGCCCAGGATGAGGAATTTGTAAAGCAGCGGCAGGCGCTGAGAAAGCGAGGTCATAGCGGGAACCTTTCCTTGTCCGCGAGACCGCCTAGTGGGCGGGCGAGACAAAGAGATGTCAAGGACGTGTAACGTAATGTTATTCGGCAAAAACCGGCCTGTCCTTGAACGAGTTCAGCTTTTTGGGCGCGCAGGGGCTCCATCCCGTCACAGAGGTGTTGCGACGGGTTTAAAGGTGTTTTTGGCCCCTAGCCCAATAAATACGGGCGCTAGCAGCTATCAGTATGGAAGCGAAGCCTGCGCATGCCCCAGACGCTGCCACGCGGGCGGCCGGCCTGCCCTGCGCGGGCGAAGCACCGGCCGCTGGCCGTGCCGCCTACAGAGGCCGCCGCGTGGCGAAGCGCACCACGGTCACGCCGGCGCGCGCCTGGCGGGTGCTGGGCATGACCAGCACGCAGTCGTCGTACGGCGTGGTGACGGGCTCGCCATCGTTGTCGCCGATCACGGTGCCGGCCTGGGGGATCACCTCCAGGCCCGTGAAGGGCTGGGTGAAACGAAAGCGCTCGCTCCTGGCGACCACCGGGCCGGTGACCTCCAGCGCCCACTGGTGCGGCGCGTCGGGCAGGCGCCAGCCGGGCAGCCCACGTGCCAGGGTGGCGGAATCCACC
Source organism: Diaphorobacter sp. B2A2W2 (assembly GCF_056730635.1). Classification (NCBI taxonomy): domain Bacteria; kingdom Pseudomonadati; phylum Pseudomonadota; class Betaproteobacteria; order Burkholderiales; family Comamonadaceae; genus Diaphorobacter; species Diaphorobacter sp. B2A2W2. The sequence continues at coordinate 168,245 of NZ_JBWZOR010000004.1, read as the reverse complement.
ACGCCGGCCGCTTGCAGGAAGCGCACGCACTGGTCCTGCGCCACGGCGCGGCTGGCCGGGTCGCCGTGGAAGCCGCATTCGACGAGCAGCGAGCGCGTGTCGCCGCCCTCGGCATCGGGCTGGCCGAAGCGGCCATAGTCGCGCATGCGGGTGCCGTCCTTGTGACCCGCGTCCACCACGATGTGCTCAGGCGCGGCCAGGGTGCGCGCGAGGTGCAGGTTGCGCGGCTGCATGCCGGTGAGCAGCAGCGGCGCGCAGGGCTCGTGCATGGAGTGCAGGTCCAGCAGCCAGTCGGCCTCGGCCACGAAGGGGCGCAGCGCGGCCGCGCGCCGGCGCTCCAGCGTGTCGCCGGCGTCCATGCGCGCATCCACCCACTGGCGGTTGAGGTCTTCGTCCACGAAGCGGGCGGCGTCGTGGTGATGGGGGTCGAACCGGTCGAACGCGGCCAGATTGCACAGCGCCAGCGTGAGCGTGCCGCGCGCGGGGCGCAGGCCGGCTTCCAGCAGGCCCTTGAGCGCCCAGGCGCCGCACAGCTCGTTGCCGTGCACGAGGGCGCTGATCATCACGTGGCGGCCCGGCGCGCCGGAGTCGAAGCGCCACACGCCCTCGGTGCCGGTGTTGCCGGCGCGCCAGGCGCCGAGGTCGGGCGCGGTCAAAGTGAAAGGCAGGGGAGCGCTCATCATTCTTCGATCTTGGCGAACTCGATGATCTTCTTGTACTTGGCGACCTCTGCGGCGAGGAACTTGTCCACGTCCAGGCTGGGGGATGCCACGGTGGAGCCCGCGGCTTCCATTCGCTTGCGGAAGTCCGGCGACTCCAGCGTCTCGTTGAGCGCCTTCTTGAGCCGCTCGGCCACGGGCTTGGGCAGGTGGGCGGGCGCCATGAGGGCGAACCAGGTGCCGATGTCCACGTTCTTGTACTGCGCCGATTCGGCCAGCGCCGGAATGTCGGGCGCGACGGTCGAGCGCTTGGCCTCGGTGGTGCCCAGGGCGATCACTTTGCCGCTCTTGATGTGCGGCAGGCCGCTGGAGAGCACGAACACGCCGAACTCCAGGTTGTTGCCCACCAGGTCGTTGGTGAGCGGCGCCACGCCGCGGTAGGGGATGTGCGTCATGAACAGCTGGCCCTGTTCCTTGATCATCTCGCCGGCCAGGTGCAGCGAGGTGCCCACGCCCGAGCTGCCATAGCTGAGCTTGCCAGGGTTCTTGCGCACGCGTTCGGTGAATTCGGCCAGGTTCTTCACGCCGGTGCCGGTGCTGGCCACCAGCACCAGGGGCTGCGAGGCCACGAGGCCGATGGCGGTGAAGTCCTTGATGTCGTACTTGACCTTCTTGGTCACCAGCTTGTTGATGGCGATCTCGTTGCTGGCGCCGACCAGCAGCGTGTAGCCGTCGGGCGCGCTGCTGGCCACCTTCTGCGCGCCAATGGCGCCGCCCGCGCCGCCCAGGTTCTCGATCACCACGGGCACGCCCAGGCGGTTGGACAGCTCCGCGCCCACGGCGCGGCCGGTCAGGTCGGTACTGCCGCCGGGCGGATAGCCCACGACGATGGTGATGGGCTTGCTGGGGTAGGCGGGCGCTTGCGCGAAAGCGGCAGGGCTGGCAGCGGCGAGCAGCGCGGCGCTGGCCAGCAGCGCGCGGCGCAACGGGGCGGGGGTGCGGGAAGTGTGCATGGCGTTTTCCATAGGCAGGTCGAGGTGGGTGCCATTGTGGAAAGCGCACCGTGGCTACGTCGTGCCGAAGTGGCACCAGGTCGTGCATTGTGGGCACGTGGCCCGCGGGTTTATCCGGGGATCACTGGCGCGCCAATGTGGCCCACAGCGCCTCGGCCCAGGGCGAGAGCCGGCGCTTGGGCCGGTACATGCGCACGTCGAAGCGCACCTGCATGCGCTCGTCGCCCGCGCGGGCCAACCGCCCGGACTGGCAGTCGGCATGCACCATGGACCAGGGCAGCCAGGCCACGCCGAGGCCGCGCAACACGTACTCGTACTGCGCGTCGGCCGAGTCGCATTCCACCACGCGCGCCAGGCGCGGCGCCAGCGGGTCATGCGCCAGGCGGTCTTCCACCAGTCGGCCGAGCGCCAGCGTGTGCGAGTAGGCGAGGTAGGGCACCGCGTCCGTGCCGCCAAAGTGGTGCAGCGGCGCACCGCCGGCGCGGGCGCGGGAGACAGGCACCAGGCGGTCGCTGGCGAGTGTGAGGTGGGTGAACTGCCGTGCGTCCAGGCGCACGGCGAGCGAGGTGTGGTGGTAGGCCAGGGTGAAGTCGGCCTCGCCACGCTCGATCATGGCCACGGACTCATCCAGCGCACAGGTGCGCACGCGCAGCTCGCCGCCCGCCAACACGGGCTGTATGCGGGCCAGCCAGTCGGCCACCACGGTGCGTGCCAGGGTACGACCGGTGGCCAGGGTGACGGTGCGCGCCTGCCGCCCCGCGATGGCGCGCAACTCCTCGTGCGAATGGGCCAGGTTCTGCGCCATCTGCTGTGCGGTTTCCAGGAAGGCCTGCCCCGCGGGCGTAAGCCGCACGGGCCCGCCGCCGTCGCGCTCCGTGAGCGGCGTGCCGGCCCACGCCTCCAGCGCGCGGATGCGCCGCCCGAACGCGGGGTGCGTCACATGGCGCAGTTCCGCCGCGCGGGTGAAGCTGCGCTCATGCGCCAGGGCGATGAAGTCCTCCAGCCACTTGAGTTGCATGGCCGGAAAACGCTGGGCTAGGCGCGCGCGGCGTTGAGCGCGGCGCGCGTGGCCTGGGCTGCGCTGCGTGCGGCCGCGGCAAAGTCCGCACCGCTGGATGCGTAGAGCACGGCGCGCGAGGAGTTCACGATGATTGGCCCGTCGGCGCGCAGCCCGGCGCGCACGGTGGCGGCTGCGTCGCCGCCCTGCGCGCCCACGCCGGGGATCAACAGCGGCAGCGTGGGTGCGAGCGCGCGCACGCGCTCAATTTCTTGCGGGTACGTGGCGCCCACCACCAGGCCGAGCTGGCCGTTCTTGTTCCAGGGGCCCTGCGCCTGGCGGGCCACGTGCTCGTACAGCAGCGGCTGGCCTTCGACGCTGGCCAGGCGCTGGGCCTGCAGGTCATCGCCACCGGGGTTGGAGGTGCGGCACAGCAGGAAAGCACCCTTGCCGTGGTAAGCCAGATAGGGCTCGATGGAGTCAAAGCCCATGAAGGGCGAGAGCGTCACGGCATCCGCGCCATAGCGCTCGAAGGCCTCTTTGGCGTATTGCTCGGCCGTGGAGCCGATGTCGCCGCGCTTGGCGTCCAGGATCACGGGCACATGCGGGGCGTTGCAGCGCATGTGCTGCATCAGGCGCTCCAACTGTTCCTCGGCACGGTGCGCGGCGAAGTAGGCGATCTGCGGCTTGAAGGCGCACACCAGGTCGGCCGTGGCGTCCACGATGGCGGCGCAGAAGTCGTAGATCTTGTGCGCCTCGCCACGCACGGACTCGGGAAAGCGCGTGGGTTCGGGGTCCAGGCCCACGCACAGCAGGGAGTCGTTGCGCGTGGTGGCGTCGCGCAGCATGTCAAGAAAAGTCATGTCCGTGATTTTAGGCAACACCGTGCCGCTGCCGTGCGCCATGGCGTCCTGGTGTTTTCGCGGGCGGCTTCGGCAAGGACGGCGCCTGCCCGGCACAATCGCCGCCCATGCCTGCTCTTTCCCGCCGCCAGCTCGTCGTTCTTGCCCTGTTGACCCTGGTGTGGGGCCTCAACTGGCCGGTGATGAAGATGGGTGTGGCGCACTTTCCGCCGCTCACCTTCCGCATGGCATCGCTGTGGCTGGGCCTGCCCATCCTGGCCGCGGTGATAGGGGTGCGCAAGCTGCCCTTCACTATTGCGCGCGCGCATTGGGGCCGCGTGGCGCTGCTGGCGCTGACCAACATGGTGCTGTGGCACGTGCTCATGATCCTGGCGATCCCGCAGCTGTCCAGCGGGCGCGCGGCCATCCTGGGCTACACCATGCCCATCTTCTCGGCCGTGCTGGGCGCGCTGGTGTTCGGCGACCGCCTGGCCGGTCGTGCGTGGGTGGGCGTGGGCGCGGCGCTGGTGGGCGTGTTGCTGCTGCTGTGGCATGAGATCGGCGCGCTGGGCGGCAGGCCCCTGGGCGTGACGTTGATGCTGGTGTCTGCCGCGAGCTGGGCCATGGGCACGCAGCTGCTGCGGCGCCTGACCGTGCCGGTGCCGCTGCTCACGCTGTCGTTCTGGATGGTGGCCATCACCTGCGTGGTACTCACCGTGTTGGCGGTGGCGTTCGAGCGCGAGCGCTGGGTGGCACCCGACGCCCAGGCCTGGGCCGCCATTCTCTACAACGGGCTGCTGGCGCTGGGCTTTGCGCAGACGGCGTGGTTCTTCCTGGTGCGCACGCTGCCGCCCGTGGCCTCCACGCTCAGCGTGATGATGATTCCGGTGCTGGGCGTGTTCAGCGGCGCGCTGTGGCTGGGCGAGGTGCTGCACTGGCAGGACTGGACCGCCGTGGGCCTGATGGCCGTGGCCATCGGTACCGTGCTGTGGCCTGCCCGCGCCGTGCAGGCGCAGGAGTTCAATTAAAAAGAGCTGCTAGCGCTTATGCAATAAGCGCTAGCAGCTCTGATTTTTATAGCGTTCTGGGGCGGGATCAGCCTGCCGCGCGCTTTTGCAGTATTTCGAAGGCTGGCAGGGTCTTGCCCTCCAGCACCTCCAGGAACGCACCACCGCCGGTGGAGATGTAGCCCACGTCCTTCTCGATGCCGTACTTGGCAATCGCCGCCAGGGTGTCGCCGCCGCCGGCGATGCTGAAGGCGCTGGATTCGGCGATGGCCTGCGCGATGGCCTTGGTGCCGCCCGCGAACTGGTCGAATTCGAACACGCCCACGGGGCCGTTCCAGACGATGGTGCCCGCGGCCTTGAGCTGCGCGGCCAGTTGGGCCGCCGTCTCGGGGCCGATGTCCAGGATCAGGTCGTCCTCGGCCACTTCGCTGGCCTTCTTCACGGTGGCGGGCGCGTCGGCCGCGAAGGCCTTGGCGACCACCACGTCGGTGGGGATCGGCACCTCGGCGCCGCGCGCGGCCATGGCGGCGATCACGGCCTTGGCTTCGTTCACCAGGTCGGGCTCGGCCAGGCTCTTGCCGATGGGCAGGCCGGACGCCAGCATGAAGGTGTTGGCAATGCCGCCGCCCACCACCAGGCCGTCCACGTTCTTGGACAGGCTTTGCAGGATAGTCAGCTTGGTCGAGACCTTGGAGCCGGCCACGATGGCGACCAGCGGGCGCTTCGGGTTGGCCAGCGCGGTCTGGATGGCGTCGATCTCGGCGGCCAGCAGCGGGCCGGCGCAGGCCACCTTCGCGTACTCGGCGATGCCGTAGGTCGTGCCCTCGGCGCGGTGGGCGGTGCCGAAGGCGTCGTTCACGTAGATGTCGCAGAGCTGGGCCATCTTCTTCGCCAGCTCGGGGTTGTTTTTCTTCTCGCCCTTGTTCACGCGGCAGTTTTCCAGCAGCACGACCTGGCCGGGCTGCACCTGCACGCCGTCCACCCAGTCGGCCACCAGCGGCACCTCGCGCCCGAGCAGTTCGGACAGGCGCTGGGCCACCGGGGCCAGCGAATCCTCGGGCTTGAACTCGCCTTCGGTGGGGCGGCCCAGGTGGCTGGTCACCATCACGGCGGCGCCGGCTTCCAGCGCCATCTGGATGCAGGGCACGGAGGCACGGATGCGCGTGTCCTCGGTGATGCGGCCGGCGTCGTCTTGCGGCACGTTCAGGTCGGCACGGATGAACACGCGCTGGCCACGGGCCTGGCCCTGGGCGCAAAGGTCGGAAAAGCGAAGGATGTGCATGGGAACAGTGGGTGAGTGCGCCGCGCGGTCACGGTGCGGTCATGAAAACTGCGCGGATTGTAGGCGCCGGGTAACCGCGCCGTAACTCTCTACCAGCCCAGTCCAATATGCAGCGGCAGGTACACCGCCATGCCCACGACGATGGTGCCCAGGATGCCGCGGCGCCAGAAGTAGTAGCCCGCGGCGGCGGCCACGGCGGGCAGCCGTGCGTCCTGCAGCGTCTGGATCAGCGCGCCCTGGGTCATGACCAGCTCGGGCGCGATGACCCCGGCCAGCGCGGCCAGCGGCGCGTACTTCAGGCCGCGGCGCAGCCAGTCGGGCATCGGCAGGTCGCGCTCGGGGATCATGAAGAACGCGCGCGTGAGCAGGGTGATGCCGGCCAGCCCCAGGATGGCGATGGCCGGCTCGATCCAGGCGCCGTTCATGTGTCGCCTCCCACCGCGCGGGTACGCGCACGCCGCAGCGCACGCTCGGCCGCTTCGGCGGCCAGCCCTGCGGTGACGGCTGCGGCGATCGCCACCAGGATGTTGAGCTTGAGCGGCAGCGCGAAGGTGGCCACTGCCGCCGTGCAGGCCACGGCCGTGGCGAGCCAGGTGGCGCGGTCGTTCAGCATGGACAGCAGGATGCCCAGCAGCGCCAGCACGCCCGCAAAGCCCAGCCCCCAGGACAGCGGGATGGCGTTGGCCAGCACGATGCCTGCAATGGACGGCACCTGCCAGGCCAGCCAGTTGGCCGAGGCCGCGCCCCAGAAATAGGGCACCTGCTCGGGCGCAGGCACGGGCTTGGGAAAACGCTTCATGAAGCTCACGAAGATCACATCGCCGCTGAAGTAGCCCAGCGCCAGCCGGTGGCGGCGCGGCAGGTGGGCGAAGTAGCTGCGCCACATGCTGCTGAAGATCACGAAGCGCAGGTTCACACAGGTGGCCGTGAGCCACACCACCCACAGCGGTGCGCCCGCCACCATCAGCGGCAGCACGGCCAGCTGTGCGCTGCCGGCATACACCGCCAGCGACATGAACAGCGCCATCGGCAGCGACATGCCGCTCTTGGCCATGGCTACGCCCGTCACCAGGCCCCAGGCGCCGATGCCCAGGCAGGTGCCGGCCATGTCACTGGCGCCCTGGCGGAAGGCCGGGTCGCGCAGCTGGGCGCGCAGGAAAGGCAGACTCATGGGGCGGCGCCCAGCACCATGCCTGGCGCCAGCGGGAAGCCGCGCAGGAAGTCCGCGGCGGGCAGCCGCTTGCCGCCCGCGCGTTGCAGCACCGTCAAGCGCAGCAGGCTGCCGGCGCCGCAGGCCACGCCGATGCCGTCGGCATCTATAGACAAAATCTGGCCGCAGGCCGCATCCAGCGTGCGCGAGCAGCTATCTATTTCGCAGCTCCATACCTTGATGGCATCGGCCCCCAGCGTGGTGGTCGCGCCGGGGAAGGGGTCGAAGGCACGCACGCGCCGGGCGATCACCTCCGCCGGCTGGTTCCAGTCGATGGTGCTTTCCGCCTTGTCGATCTTGTGCGCGTAGGTCACGCCCTCGGCCGGCTGCGGTGTGGGTTTGAGGCCCCCGCAGGCGGCCAGCTCCAGCGCCTCCACGATCAGCCGCCCGCCCAGCTGCGCCAGCCGGTCGTGCAGCGTGGCGGTGGTATCGGCGGGGCTGATGGCGGTCTTTTCCAGCAACAGCATGTCGCCGGTATCCAGGCCCGCGTCCATCTGCATGATGGTCACGCCGGTCTCGGCGTCGCCGGCCTCGATGGCGCGGTGGATGGGCGCCGCGCCGCGCCAGCGCGGCAGCAGGCTGGCGTGGATGTTCAGGCAGCCGAGCCGGGGCGTGTTGAGCACCCACTGCGGCAGGATCAGCCCATAGGCGGCCACCACCATCACATCGGCCTGCGCAGCCTCGATGGCGGCTTTGGCGGCTGCTGCGTCCTCGGGGTATTTGCCATCCAGGCGCAGGCTCAGCGGCTGCGCCACGGCGATGCCGTGCTGCAGCGCGCACTGCTTGACGGGTGAAGCCTGCAGCTTCATGCCGCGACCCGCGGGGCGGTCGGGCTGGGTCAGCACCAGGGGCACGGTGAAGCCTGCGGCCAGCAGGCGCTCCAGGGCCACGCGCGCAAACTCGGGCGTGCCGGCAAAAATGACTCTCATACAACGCGTGGAATAGCGGCCCCGGGGTGGGGCTCAGTGAAAGGGATCGTTGTCGTTCAGCCGCTCGTCCGTGAACATCACGCGCCGCACGACGCCCGTCGGGTCGATGTGCACATGGGCCTGGCGGGGCTCTCCATTGTCACGAAAGCGGTAGGTCCAGATATCGCCATTGAAGCGTGCCACCTTCTCCACCAGCGCAGGCGGGCCGAAGGTGCGTCGCACGGCTGCGCGCGTATCGACGCCATTGCGCAGCGCATGGAAGTGCTCCAGCGTCAGTACCTGCTCCACGCGCACCAGGCGTTGCCGGGCGTCAAAGTCGAGGTGGTAGACCTGTTGGCCTGCGGGCTGGCGGCTGCAGACCAGCCGTTCTCCGCCTTCCGGGAGCATTACGGTCAGCGTGGGTGCGCCCATGGTGCGCTCGATGTCCGCCCGCGGCGTGCCTGTTTTCTGCCATTCGGGTACGGCGCAGCCCGCCAAAAAAACAGCCAGCAGCAGTGCGCTCCAGCGGAGCCGGCGCGGTGCGGTTGCGTGCGCCGGCAGCGGGGTCATGCGCGTTCGGCCTGCTTTTGCTGCTTCAACAGCTTGGTCTTGATGCGGTTGCGCTTCAAGGGCGACAGGTATTCCACAAACACCTTGCCCAGCAGGTGGTCCATCTCGTGCTGGATGCACACGGCCAGCAGGCCCTCGGCCTCGATCACGCGCGGCTGGCCGTCGCGGTCCAGCGCGCGCACGTGCACGGCAGTGGAGCGCTCCACGCCATCGTAGATGCCAGGCACCGACAGGCAGCCCTCGTCGCCCACCTGTTTCTCGGCACTGGCCCAGGTGATCTCGGGGTTGATCAGCACCAGCGGCGTGTCGCGCTCTTCGGAGACGTCGATCACCACGATGCGCTCGTGCACATCGACCTGCGTGGCGGCCAGGCCGATGCCATGGGCGTCGTACATGGTGGCGAACATATCGTCCACGATGGCGCGCACGCGCTCATCCACCGCCGTCACGGGCTGGGCTACCTTGTGCAGGCGAGGATCGGGGTAACAGAGAATCGGAAGAATTGCCATGGCAGAGCGCTCAATATGTCGCTATTTTCGCCACTTTTGCCCGCCATTGCGGGGCCCAATCACAATAATCGTTGCCCGATCAAGGGCTTGGGCACAGAATCTCAAATGGTTTGTAATGTATTCGCGGCAGTTTCTTCTGTAAAACAATTAACTGCACCGCAGCGAGAGGGGCGTTTTTCCAATGAATGACACGAGGAACAATATGGCGGCTCAGGCCCGTATGCGCGTGACGGCGCTCGGCGCACTGGCTTTGTTGGCGGGTGCCGCCATGGCACCGGCGGCGCAGGCCCAAAATTACCCGATTACCTCCGAGCAGCGCGCCACCGCGCAGCAGGTGGCCTCACGCGGCGTTCCCCTGTCCGAATTGGCCGCCAATGCGCCCGATACCTACGTGGTGAAACGCGGAGACACGCTGTGGGGTATTTCCGGCATGTATTTGAAGCGCCCCTGGCGCTGGCCGGAACTGTGGGGCATGAATCTGCAGTCCATTCCCAACCCGCACCTGATTTTCCCGGGCCAGACGCTGTACCTGGAAAAGGTGGACGGCTATGCCCGCCTGAGCACCAGCCGCAAAGGCGCGCCCGAGACCGTGCGCGTGTCGCCGCGCACGCGCTATGACAGCCTGGCCGGCACGGCGCTGCCCACGCTCAAGCCGCACCTGATCGAACCCTTCCTCGTCGAGCCTCTGGTGGTGGACGAGCTCACACTGCAGCAGGCCCCGCGCATCGTGGCCACGCGCGACGAACGCATGATCATGGCCAACGGCGACCGCGCCTACGTGCGCGGCCCTGAAGGCAGTCCCCTCGTGATGGCGCCTGGCGTGCCGCGCCAGTACCGTGTGTTCCGCAACGCCATTCCGCTGAAGGATCCACACACTGGTGAGGTGCTGGGCTACGAAGCGCAGTATGTCGGCCGCGCCGAACTGGTGCGCAGTGAAACTACCACTCCCGTGCCCCAGCGCGATGTAGCGCGGGGCAAGAGTTCCAGCGAGGGCCGGGGGGAAGTGCTGGAGGGGCAAGCCCACGGCACAGCGGTGGACATCGTTCCCGCCACGGTGGACCTGAGGGGCGCGAAGGAAGAGATCCGCGCCGGCGACCGCCTGTTGCCCGCACCGCAGCGCAGCTTCAACAGCTACACCCCGCGGGCACCGCAGGGCCCCGTGGATGCCAGCGTGGTGTCGATCTACGGCAGCGCGGCCGTGGCCAACGCCGGCCAGAACCAGGTAATCACCATCAACCGCGGTACGCGCGACGGCATGGAAGCCGGCCATGTGCTGCAGCTGCTCACCAAGGGCGAGCGCTTCAAGGACAAGACCGACGAGCAGCGCGCCATGGTGCGCCTCCCCAGCGAGAGCAATGGCGTGGCGATGGTGTTCCTAACGTTCGACCGCGTGTCCTACGCCCTGATCCTGCAGTCGCAGCAGGCGGTGCGTGTGGGCGACCGTCTGGTCAACCCCGAGTAAGCCCCGGGCGCCGCCACCTGCGGGCGGCCGCTCCCCCGCCTTGTCACCGCGCATGCAACGCGACGAACTGGCCGCCTGGCTGCGACTGACGCTCACGCCTGGCGTGGGCAACGGTGCCGCGCGCAGGCTGCTGGCCGCGTTCGGCCTTCCCCAGAACATCTTTGCGCAGGGCGAGAGGGCCTGGCAGTCCTGCGTCACCACGGCGCAGGCGCGCGCGCTCGCCCGCGTGCCCGAGGAGCTGGAGGTGCTGACCGAGCGGACGTGGCAGTGGCTGCTGGACGGGCGGGCGCCCGCGCAGCCGGCGCACGGCCTCGTCACGCTGGGTGACGAGGCCTATCCTCCTGCGTTGCTGGCCACCGAGGATCCGCCGCTGCTGCTGTACCTGCTGGGTGCTCCGCAGTTCGTGCAGGGCGGCGCGCCGTTCGCGCCGGCGCACAGCCTGGCCATGGTGGGTAGCCGCAACCCCACGGCCCAGGGGGCGGACCATGCGCGGCAGTTCGCACGCGCTCTGCGGGAGGCGGGTTTGTGCATCGTTTCGGGCCTGGCGTTGGGCATCGACGCGGCGGCGCACGAGGGCGCGCTGATCGATCCGCCCGACGGTGCCGCGCCCGCCACCATTGCCATCGTGGGCACCGGGCTGGACCGGGTGTACCCGCGTGCCAACAAGGAGCTGGCCCACCGCATCGCACGCCACGGCCTGCTGGTCAGCGAATACCCGCTGGGCACGCCGCCGTTGCCGGCCAATTTTCCCAAGCGCAACCGCATCATCTCCGGCCTGTCGCAGGGCACTCTGGTGGTGGAGGCGGCGCTGGCCTCGGGCTCGCTGATCACCGCGCGGCTCGCGGCCGAGCAGGGGCGCGAGGTGTTCGCCATACCCGGCTCCATCCACGCGCCCCAGTCGCGTGGTTGCCACGCGCTGATACGCCAGGGCGCCAAGCTGGTGGAGTCGGCGCAGGATGTGCTGGAAGAACTGCGCTGGCATGCGCCGGCAGCCGCCATCCCCGCGGAACAGCCCGCGTCCGAGGAGCCCCTCGCGCCGTCGTATCAATGTGTGCTGGATGCGCTGGGGTTCGATCCACTGGGGCTGGACGCGCTGGTGGCGCGCACGGGGCTGGATGCCGCCACGCTGCAAGTACGGCTGCTGGAGCTGGAACTGGAGGGACGGGTGGCGCGCCTGCCCGGCGGGCTGTTCCAGCGCACGGGGCAGGCCTAAAGCAGCGACGGCAGTGCGCGCTTCGTGGCGCACGCCTGCGGGGCGGGGGCTTGCCGCGTGGCCTTGACCGCTCGGCGGATCAGCCGGCGCGGTACGGGCATGTGTTTGCTATATAAAAATGAGCTGTTCGCGCTTGCTATACATCCATTTCAAAGGATTTTTCCGTTGAAAGCTGGATGAAATAAGCGCAGGCAGCTATGTTTTTTGATGTTATAGCCCGAGCATCAACCGCAGGTTCTGCACCGCGGCGCCGCTCGCGCCCTTACCCAGGTTGTCCAGGCGCGCCACCAGCACGGCGTGGCGGTAGCTCTCATTGGCGAACACGCGCAGTTCCAACTGGTTGGTGTCGTTGAGCGCGAGGGCATCGAGCTTGCCGTCCTCGGTGGGCGGCAGCACCTTCACCCACTGCTCGGGCGTATTGCTCTTGGCGTAATGGGCCGCCAGTGCGTCGTGCAGGTCCGCCGCCTTCGGCTGGCCGGGTAGCAGATCCAGATGCAGCGGCAGTTGCACCAGCATGCCCTGGCGGAAGTTGCCCACCGAGGGGATGAAGATCGGGCGGCGCGTGAGCCCGGTGTACTTCAGGATCTCGGGCAGGTGCTTGTGCGACAGGCCCAGCGCATACAGCTCAAAGGGCGCCGCCTGGCCTTGCTCGTAGGCCTCGATCATCGTACGGCCGCCGCCGGAGTAGCCGCTCACCGACGGCAGCGCCAGCGGGTGGTCGGCGGGCACCAGGCCGGCGTCGACCAGCGGGCGCAGCAGGGCGATGGCGCCGGTGGCATAGCAGCCGGGGTTGGATACGCGCGTGGCGCTGCGCACGGCCTCCAACTGGCCGGGTGCCAGTTCGGGAAAGCCGAACACCCAGCCCGGCGCCGTGCGGTGGGCGGTAGAGGCATCAATGATCTTGATGGCGCGGCCGGTCTCGGCAGTGGTGGCGTCCACCAGCGCGACTGTTTCGCGCGCGGCATCGTCGTGCAGGCACAGCACGACCAGGTCCACACCGGCGATCAGTGCGCGCTTGGCGGCGGCGTCCTTGCGCAGTTCGGGGGCGATGCTGACCAACTCCACCTGGGGCATGGCCTGCAGGCGCTCACGAATCTGCAGGCCGGTGGTGCCTGCCTCGCCATCAATAAAGACCTTGGACATCGAGTAGCTCCTGCAAGGGCCGGCCCAGGGGTGGGGCCGGGGGCGTAAGTTATATCCACATCAATGGTGCGTCGCAGCATGATACATTTACCGGCTGCCATTCCCGAGCATGCGGCTGTATTTCCGCTCTTCGGCAGAACGGGTACAAACACCATCCTTCCCCTGAGAGAGACCTCATGAAGATTCACGAATACCAAGGCAAGGAAATCTTGCGCAGTTTCGGCGTGCCCGTCCCGCGTGGCATCCCCGCTTTCACGGTGCAAGAAGCCGTGGAAGCCGCACAAAAGCTCGGCGGCCCCGTGTGGGTCGTGAAGGCCCAGATCCACGCCGGTGGCCGTGGCAAGGGCGGTGGCGTGAAGGTGGCCAAGACCATTGATGACGTGAAGGCACGCGCCAGCGAGATCCTAGGCATGCAACTGGTCACGCACCAGACTGGCCCTGAAGGGCAAAAGGTGCGCCGCCTGTACATTGAAGATGGCGCCGACATCAAGAACGAACTGTATGTGTCCCTGGTCACCGACCGCGGCACGCAGAAAGTGGCGCTGATCGCTTCCAGCGAAGGCGGCATGGACATCGAGGAAGTGGCCCACTCCACGCCCGAGAAGATCATCACCGAGATGATCGACCCCCTGACCGGCATCACGCCCGAGCAGTCCAAGAAGGTGGCCGCAGCCATCGGCCTGACGGGTGCTTCGGTGGACCAGGCGGTGGACCTGTTCGCCAAGCTCTACAAGTGCTACATGGACACCGACGCGTCCCTGGTCGAGATCAACCCGCTGAATTGCGACTCCAAGGGCAACCTGATGGCCTTGGACGCGAAGTTCAACTTCGACGCCAACGCGCTGTTCCGCCACCCGGAAATCGTGGCTCTGCGCGACCTGGACGAGGAAGATCCGGCGGAAGTCGAGGCCTCCAAGTTCGATCTGGCCTACATCTCCCTGGACGGCAACATCGGCTGCCTGGTGAACGGCGCGGGCCTGGCCATGGCCACTATGGACACCATCAAGCTGTTTGGCGGCGAGCCGGCCAACTTCCTGGACGTGGGTGGCGGCGCCACCCCCGAGAAGGTCACCGAAGCCTTCAAGATCATGCTCAAGAACCCCAAGGTCAAGGGCATTCTGGTCAACATCTTCGGCGGCATCATGAAGTGCGACACCATCGCCACCGGCGTGATCACCGCCTGCAAGGCCGTGAACCTGCAGGTGCCGCTGGTCGTGCGCATGAAGGGCACGAACGAAGAGCTGGGCAAGAAGATGCTGGCCGAATCCGGCCTGCCCATCATCAGCGCCGACACCATGGCGGAAGCCGCCACGAAGATTGTCGAAGCCGTCCGTTAAGCAGGCCCGGAGATAAAACATGTCGATCTACATCAACAAAGACACCAAGGTCATCACCCAGGGCATCACCGGCAAGACCGGTCAGTTCCACACGGAAAAGTGCCAGGAATACGCCAACGGCAAGAACTGCTTCGTGGCAGGTGTGAACCCCAAGAAGGCCGGCGAGAAGATTTTTGACATTCCAATCTTTGGGTCGGTCAAGGAAGCCGCCAAGGAAACCGGTGCTACCGTCTCCGTGATCTACGTGCCGCCCGCAGGCGCGGCTGCCGCCATCTGGGAAGCCGTCGAGGCCGACCTGGACCTGGCGATCTGCATCACCGAAGGCATTCCCGTGCGCGACATGCTTGAAGTGCGCAACAAGATGAAGGCCAAGGAAGCCGCTGGCGGCAAGCGCACGCTGCTGCTGGGCCCCAACTGCCCTGGCCTGATCACGCCGGACGAGATCAAGATCGGCATCATGCCCGGTCACATCCACAAGAAGGGCCGTGTGGGCGTGGTGAGCCGTTCCGGCACGCTGACCTACGAAGCCGTGGCACAGTTGACCGAACTGGGCATCGGCCAGTCGTCCGCCGTCGGCATCGGCGGCGACCCGATCAACGGCCTCAAGCACATCGACGTGATGAAGGCTTTCAACGACGATCCTGACACCGACGCCGTGATCATGATCGGCGAGATCGGCGGCCCCGACGAGGCAGAAGCTGCCCGCTGGTGCAAGGCCAATATGAAGAAACCCATCGTGGGCTTCATCGCCGGCGTGACCGCTCCTCCGGGCAAGCGCATGGGCCATGCGGGCGCGCTGATCTCCGGCGGCGCCGATACAGCCGACGCCAAGCTGGCCATCATGGAAGAGTGCGGTTTCACCATTACCCGCAATCCTTCCGAGATGGCTCGTCTGCTCAAGGGCCTGCTGTAATCCGCGAGCGTGGCGCGGTGTAGCGCGCCAGGTTACGCAAAATTACGCACGCGCGAGAGGGTCTACCCTCTCTACACTGTCAGCTCCAACACAAAAGAAACGCCAGCTTGGTTAACCCAGGCTGGCGTTTTCGATTCATAACACTGGAGCCATCAATGGAGTACTTGAGCAATGCCGATTTCTGGATCGGCCTGGTGAAGATCGTCTGGATCAACATCATTTTGTCGGGCGACAACGCTGTCGTCATCGCCTTGGCGGCGCGTTCGCTGCCTCCGCAGCAGCAGAAGAAGGCCGTCATGTTCGGCTCCGGCGCGGCAGTGGTGTTGCGCATCGTATTGACGGTAGTGGCCGCCAAGCTGCTGGAGCTGTCCTTCCTGCAGATCGTCGGGGGCTGTCTGCTGCTGTGGATTGGTTATCAACTCCTCACGGGCGAAGAGGAAGATGACGGCGCATCCAAATCCGCAGGGGGCATGTTCGCGGCCATCCGCACCATCCTGATTGCCGACCTGGTGATGAGCCTGGACAACGTCATCGCCGTCGCCGCGACGGCCCAGGGGAACATGGTGCTGCTCGTCCTGGGGTTGGCCATCAGCATACCGCTGGTGATCTTCGGCTCCACCCTGATGATCAAGCTCATGGAACGCTTTCCCGTCATCGTCACGCTGGGGGCCGCGTTGATCGGTTGGGTGGGAGGCGAGACCATCGTCAACGACAACTTGCTTCACGATTACGCGATGGGTCATCCGTGGCTCCACTACGTAGCCGCCATAGCGGGCGCCGTGCTGGTGGTGATGGTGGGCAAGCTGATGCAATCCCGCGGCGAACCTCGGCAGGCCTGAAAAGGCTGGCGCGCGTTAGTGCGACGGGAATGTGCCGCGACCTGACGGACATGTCCATGAAGTAGCAAAAATGGCAGCCAAGAAGGGCTGCGTAGGGCCTCTTTTGCAACACACGTCAACGGGCCTGGCTTGCACGCGTTCAACATCATGACGGACCTGTCGCCCCGTGCGCCTCGACTATGATGCGCAGTCCCGCAATGCTGGTTGTGAGGGATATGGAGCGATGCCCTCCTCAACCGCATGTAAAGCGCTTTCGCGTGAGGCGTATCGCGGGAGTCTCTTATGAAACCTCTGCCGATGCTGAGCTACGAATTCTGCGCGTTGACGGACACGGGGCGGGTGCGCTCCAACAACGAAGACGCTGTGGCCATCCATGAGACGGCGCAGATGGTCATCCTGGCCGACGGCATGGGGGGCTACAACGCGGGCGAGGTGGCTGCCGGGATGGCGATCACCTACATCGGCACCGAGATGGTCCGCTGGCTGCAAGGCGACGGCTCCGCGGCATCACCTTCGGATGTACGGCATGCACTAGAGGCCTGTGTGGACAACGCGAACCACGCGATCCTCGGCGCCTCGATGTCCAACCCGCAGTACCTTGGAATGGGTACCACGCTGGTCGTCGGCGTGTTCCGTGACGACCGGCTCATTCTCGGCCACATCGGTGATTCGCGCTGCTACCGGTGGCGCGAGGGCCTCTTGCGGCAGATCACGCGCGACCACTCGTGGTTGCAGGAGCAGATCGACCTGGGACTGCTCACGCCGGCACAAGCAGCCGTTTCGGGGCAGCGCAACCTGGTGACACGGGCGCTGGGGGTGGATGTGTCCGTGCACATAGAAATCAACGAATTTCCTGTCGAGCCCGGTGACTTGTTCATTCTTTGCTCCGACGGCCTGACGGATATGTTGAGTGACGAAGATTTGGCCGAACTGGCGCGGATGCCCATTGCGCTACAAGATAAAGCAGCGCGCATGGTGGCCATGGCCAACGCCATGGGAGGGCGGGACAACATCAGCGTAGTGCTGGCGCAAACGCAACTCGCTCAGGACTCCAAAAAACGCGGCGGCCTCATGGCGCGCCTGCTGCGCACCTCGTGACCTTTCCGCCAAGCTCAGCCCGACCGCCAGGGCTTCATTTGCCTGTGCCCGGAAATTGCTACTTCCCTCTACTAGCTAAGTTGTTTGGATAAGGAAAAGTGATCATGCCCAGAATGGTCGTGTCGATCGATGGAGTTGTCATCAAGGAAGTTACCTTCACCAAGGAACGCACAACGGTAGGCCGCCGCCCCTACAACGACGTGGTCATCGACAACCTTGCCGTCAGTGGTGAACATGCGGTCTTCCTCATGAATGGGGACGATGTAGAAGTGGAGGATCTGGGCAGCACCAACGGCACTTATGTCAATGGCAAGGCCATCAAGCGACAGCCTTTGCGCAACGGCGACACGGTGGAATTGGGGAAGTACAAGATCCGCTTCCTGCACGAAGAGCCTGGTCATGACTATGAGAAGACGATGGTCTTCAAGCCCGGCATGTTGCCGCCGCTGGGCAAGCCTGCGGCCCCTGCGCCAGTCGTGCTGAGCGCCGCCGTACGGGTGATGAACGGCCCCGCCGCCGGCCGTGAGGTGGCTCTGACAAAAGTGGTTACCACCATTGGCAAGCCTGGCGTGGCCGTGGCATCCATCACCAAGCGGCACAGTGGCTTTGTGCTGGCTCATGTGGAGGGTGGGGACTTTCCGTTCCTGAACGGTACGCGCATTGGAGTGGACCCCATAACTCTCAAGAATGGTGACCGCATCGCTCTGGCCAGCACTGAGATGGAGTTTGTGCAGGGCTAGAGCGTGCAGAGGGCAACGCTAGTGTGGCGATCATTAGCTCTTCGCTTTTAAAAGCCGTTAGCGCCTGATGGGAGAAAGGGTGCTGCCGCGGGTCGCAGAATGCCATGCTGCTTCTAACAAACCGAACTGCGTAGTTCTCCACGTAGAACACCTTGGGGTGACAAATGTGTCGACGTGTGACCGATTGGTTAGACTTTTCCTTTGCGGAGTCTGGGAAACGGGTGAAAAATGTCGCGCGCTGCAACGTTTGGTTGCATTCTGATGTTGGCACAGAAGCTGCTCAAGTTTTCCCAACCCGCAGGATTCCTCTGCGGGGGCTATTACCTAATTCTGAGGAGGATTTATGAAGCGTACCCTGCAACAAGGTTTCACTCTGATCGAATTGATGATCGTGGTGGCGATCATCGGTATTCTGGCTGCCGTGGCTTTGCCTGCCTACCAAGACTACAGCATCCGCGCTAAGGTATCCGAAGGCGTGATTGCTGCCACCTCCGCCAAAGCTGTGATCAGTGAGGCATTTCAAACAGGCGGTATTACTGCATTGGACGCAGCTGCGGCCGGTATTAATACCACTGCGTTTCAGGAGAAGCAGTCCAAGTATGTTGGCAATATTTGCGTTGATCAGCCTCCGGCAGGCGGTGCGCTTTGCGCTGCCCACGGCGGCGGTGCGCCTTGGCAAATCAACGTAGCTATCCTGGCCACGGCAAATAACGGCATTCCTACGGGCCTTAATGACAACGTGATTTCTTTCCGGCCTTTGGTGAATAATGGTGGCGCGCTTGCCAGCCCTACGGCAACGTCGGCTGGGGCTGTTGATTGGGCCTGCGGCAGTTCTACGGTCGTAACCGCTACTGCGCGATTCACCGCTGCCAACGCACCAGTGGTGCCTGGTACGCCTCTGCCCGCAAAGTACGCACCGGCTGAGTGCCGTTAAGTAATTCATGCTAAGCCTTGCAGATCAGTAGGGCTTGACATGAGCTATGTAAGAGGGTGCCCCGCGGCACCCTCTTTTTTTCCCTACTTTTGGCGCTCCGTGTTTGGGATGAGGCTACCCTATGGCTGTACGCTCCATTAAAGGCTTTACTTTGATCGAACTGATGATTGTCGTGGCCATCATCGGCATTCTGGCCGCCATAGCCATACCTGCATACCAAGACTACGCCATCCGTGCAAAATTTTCGGAGGCATTGGTGGCTGGATCTGTGGCCAAGAATCATCTCGCTGAAGGCTATACGCAGAACCGTGCTGCAGGGTTGGATGCTGCGGCTACGGCTATAAATCTCAGTCCTGTGTTGGGTAAACAGTCAAAATACGTAGCTAATATCTGCGTGGGCGTCGCCGGAGCAGTTGGCGCTGCTTGTACGCCCTATGCCTCTGACGGGGCTTGGCCTATCTTCGTAACGGTGGCGGCCAACTCTGGCAATGGCATCCCCTCGGGGCTCAATGGGTTAACTTTCACCTTATCCCCTAATGTGAACAATGCTGCGCCTACTGCCGCCTCCAATGAGTCTATCGATTGGGCCTGCGCGGGGAATACATCAATAACTGCTGCAACGCGCGGTATGACCAATGTGACGCTTGGCACCCTACCTGCCAAATACCTGCCCGCTGAGTGCCGCTGACAGATTCTCCCATTTCATCATGTCGTTCTCTCTGCGTATTCGAGCCGCCGCCAGGGCTGCGTTGTTTCATTTCCTGGCCTCGATATTCGTGGCCGCGTTTGCAGCCGTACTCGTTTTTCTTGTTTGGTATCCCCACCCGTATGGCCTGCTCTCAGGAGGGCTTACTCTGTTCCTCATTTTGGTGAGCGTCGATGTGGTCTGCGGTCCCATGCTGACAATG
This sequence comes from Diaphorobacter sp. B2A2W2, assembly GCF_056730635.1. Classification (NCBI taxonomy): domain Bacteria; kingdom Pseudomonadati; phylum Pseudomonadota; class Betaproteobacteria; order Burkholderiales; family Comamonadaceae; genus Diaphorobacter; species Diaphorobacter sp. B2A2W2. The sequence goes on along the minus strand of NZ_JBWZOR010000004.1, from coordinate 148,661 downwards.
GTGTTGTTCAATCCCAGAAAACCGCGCCGGGAATTGCTGACCGACATGTCGCTGGTGGTCTTCATTCAACTGGCAGCGTTGACCTATGGCGTCTATATAGTCCACCAGGCGCGCCCATTATTTCTGGTACACGAGGTGGATCGTTTCCGCGTCATTACATCAGGTGACTACGGCGACGCGGATGTACACCAAGCCATTGACCAGCTTGCTGCGTCATTACGTCCGCATTGGCTAAAGGGGCCCGTGACAGTCGGTATCCGGGATCCCAGAGATGCGCAAGAACGCCAAGATGTGATGCTTGAATCGACGTTCGGTGGGCGGGATTACTCACAGCGACCCAACTTCTACGTACCCTACGACACAGCATACCAAGCCAAGGCCTTGGCGCGTGCCAAACCGTTGAAAGCGTTTATTGTCAACTATCCAGCCACTGAGGATGATGCCAAGCACTTGCTGAGTAAGCATGGACTGACAGTGGACGAAGCATTATTTTTACCCGTATTGCACAAGCAGGAATGGGTGGCGGTGTTGGACAAATCCGCGCACGTTTTGGGTTTTTTGCCAGGAGATGGCTTCGAGGTGCACGAGTAAAGATTTTTTGCCACAAAGTGGACGACACGCACTTAGCGGAAACTGCGTCGTCACCTAGGCCAGAAAGCGAACCTACCAGCTTGGCTCTGGTGAGCTAGGGCACGGAGTCAAATCCGACTAGCAAGTGGGCGGCCGGTACCCAATTGACGATGGGGCGGGATCTGGTTTATCTCACTTCACAAAGCTACCCGATTTCCCGCCATGCTTCTCCAGCACCCTGACCCCCGTCATCACCATCCGCTTGTCCGCCGCCTTGCACATGTCATAAACGGTGAGCAGCGCTACCTGCACGGCGGTCAGGGCCTCCATCTCCACCCCGGTAGGCCCCACGGTTTCCACCGTAGCCGTGCATTGCACAGCGCTGTCGGAAGGCAGCAGTTCGAACTCCACGGCCACGCGGGTGAGGGCCAAGGGGTGGCATAGCGGGATCAGCTCGCTGGTCTTCTTGGCTGCCATGATGCCGGCGATGCGCGCTACGCCGAGCACGTCGCCCTTCTTGGCGGTGCCCGACTCGACCAGCGCCAGTGTGGCGGGCTGCATCTCGATGCGGCCCGTGGCAATGGCCACGCGGTGCGTGGCCGGTTTGGCGCCGACGTCCACCATGTGGGCTTGGCCTTGGGCGTCGAAGTGGGTGAGGGGGGAGGGGGACGTTGTCATAAGGGGGGTTTACAACCGGGTGCGAAACATTCCAATGGCCGGGGCATCATACGGCCATGTGCAGATGGCCGCGATTGATGGCCGGCCCGTTCCCGCGGGTGGAGGAGTTTTGTGCAAGGTTCTCTACAAAATTGGCTCCCAGCGCCCAGCTGGAAAGCGCTGACAGCTTCTTTTTTTATAGCATTTGGCTCTCTGCAAGCACCGGCTGTGGTGGCACAGCCATCGCTGCCCACATTGGGAGATGGCCTCGAGATGACGACCAGTGCCGAGCGCAAGCTGGGCGACCGCATCATCCGCGAGCTGTACCGCGACCCGGATTACATCGATGACGCGGTGCTCAATGAGTATGTGCAGGGCCTGTTCCAGCCACTGGTGCAGGCTGCCAAGGCGCGGGGGGAGTTGTCGCCCGAACTCGAGGAACGCTTTGCCTGGGAGATCTTGCTGGGTCGAGACCGTACGGTGAACGCATTTGCCCTGCCGGGCGGCTACTTCGGCGTGCACCTCGGGCTGATCGGCGTGGTGAGCACGCGCGACGAGCTCGCGTCGGTCCTGGCACACGAACTCAGCCATGTCACCCAGCGCCATATTTCACGCCTGATCGCGCAGCAGGGGCGGCAGACGCCGCTGATGCTGGGTGCGCTGATCCTCGGCGCGCTGGCTGCGAGCCGCAGCCCCGATGCGGCCCAGGCCCTGATGGTGGGCGGGCAGGCGCTGGCCGTGCAGAGCCAGCTGAACTTCTCGCGTGACATGGAGCGCGAGGCCGACCGTGTGGGCTACGGCCTGATGGCGCCCGCTGGCTTTGCGCCGCAGGGTTTCGTGGGCATGTTCGACAAGCTGCAGCAGGCCAACCGCATCAACGACAACGGCAGTTGGCCCTACCTGCGCAGCCACCCCTTGACTACGCAGCGCATTGCGGACATGCACAGCCGCATTCCGCCGGGTGCGGCGCAGCCCGCGCGGGCTACGCTGGAGCACCTGATGATGGCTGCGCGCGCGCGCGTGCTGATGCGCCCCGGTGTCGACGCTTGGCGACAGTGGGTTGCCGAGCCGCAGGACGCCGGCTTTGCCGCACGGCCCGCACCGCAGCGGGTGGCGGCCTGGTATGCGGCCACCCTCAGCGCGGTGCAGTTGGGCGACATGGCGGCTGCGCGCAAGGCGTTGCGTGCGCTGCAGTCCAGCGCAGGTACCGATGCTGCCGCGTTGCGCCAGGCGCGCCTGCTGGGTGCTGAGTTGGAGCTGGCTGCGGGCGACGCGCCCGCGGCGCTGACGTACCTGCAGGGCAGCGTCGTCACGGAAGGCAGCGGTGTGCCCAGCGCGCCCGCGCCCGCACGGCCAGAGATGCTGCTGCGCACCCAGGCCCTGCTGCGCACGGGCGCGGCAGGCGAGATGGCGGGGCCCTTGCAGACCTGGGTGGCCACGCATCCTCGGGACGCGACCGTCTGGCAGGCGCTGGCGCAGGTATGGCAACAGCAGGGGCAGCCCCTGCGCGCCGTGCGCGCCGAGGCCGAGGCACACGCCGCACGCTATGACTACGCGGCCGCGGTGGATCGTTTCAAGGCGGGGCAGGACCTTGCGCGGCGCAGCAGCGCGGCGGGGGATTACATCGAAGCGTCGATCATCGACACGCGGCTGCGTGCGGTGGAGTCACTTCTTAAGGAACAGGCCGCCGAGCGCTGATTCGATCAGCATGCCCAGCAGAGAGTAGATCAGCGAACCGATCAGCGCGGCGGTAAAGCCGTGTACCTGGAAACCGTCGCCCAGCACCGAGGCGGCGGCCCAGAACATGAGCGCGTTGATCACGAAGAGGAACAGCCCGATGGTGACGATGGTCACCGGCAGCGTCAGCACCACGAGGACCGGGCGCAGCACCACGTTGAACAGGCCAATCACAAAGGCCGCGATCAGCGCAGCGCCGAAGCTGCGCACCTCCACGCCGCTGTAGAGGTAGGCCACGCAAAGCAGGGCGGCCGCGCTCAGCAGCCATTTGAGCAGTAGTCGCATGGCGCGCAGCATAGCACCGGGCCGGTGAATGCGCCGCGCCGCATGCGGCATGAGCGCGTGTAAAAAAAAGCCGGCTCATCTGCGCTTGCACGCGATGGGCCGGCTGGGCTGAACCGTGGTTTTGCCGAGTCCGGCCGTGCCGATCAGTCGGCGGCCAGCATGAACAGCAGGCCCAGGCTGGCGAGCGAGCCGGGCACCGTCCAGCGCCGTGGCGGTTTGCGCACGATGACCGGCGCGGCGGCGGGCGCTGCGTCGGCCAGGAGGTTCGCCTCCTGTTCCAGCTTGGGGCGACGGGCGTCTACCACCCTGCACGCGCCATGCTCGGCCTGCAGCTGCGCCAGCAGCTCGGGCAGCGGCCCCTTGGCCAGTACCGTGCTGATGGGTGCACCCTCCGCCCGCAGCCAGGGCTGCAGCTGGGCAAACAGCTTGTCCGCCCATTTGGCGCGCCAGTTCTCGCGTGCGCTATGGCTCACCCATTTGCTGATGCGGTGCGTCATGCGCGGTGCGCAGGCCACCAGCACCCAGTGGATCGTGCCCGCAGTGGCGGGGGTCGCCAGCGGCTCCAGGACTTGCCGCGCGTAGCCTGCGTCGTCCACATACACGATGACCTTGTCCATGGCGGATCTCCTGTCGGGCCTATGGGTGCGTGTGCAGGAAGGCCTGTTTCAGCCGTGCTGTGCAGGGGCCGTCTTGCCGCGCTGCGCGACGATGGCCTTGCCGACCACCAGCACCAGCAGGGCGCCGGCCACGCTGGCGGCGTACTTCAGAGTGTCGGACTGCTCCAGCTTGAACATCCACTGCCACTTGTCGGGGTTGGCCAGCGCGGGGTCGGAGACCAGCATGCCGCCGGCGATCCAGCCCAGCAGCATGCCGCCGGCGGTGATGATGACCGGGAAGCGCTCCATGAGCTTGATGACCAGCTGGCTGCCCCACACGATGATCGGGATGGAGATCAGCAGGCCCAGCACCACCAGCAGCAGCGAGTGGTCGCCCGCGTTCTGCGCGGCGCCGGCAATGGCGATCACGTTGTCCACGCTCATCACCAGGTCGGCCACGATGATAGTCTTGATGGCGGCCAGCAGCTTGTCGCTCTCGGCCACGCTGCCGTGGCCGTCCTCGTCGGGGGCCAGCAGCTTCACGCCGATCCATACCAACAGGATGGCGCCCACCACTTTCAGGAAGGGCAGGTTCAGCAGCGTCATCGCGAAGGCGATCAGGACCACGCGCAGGATGATGGCGCCCGCCGTGCCCCAGATGATGCCCTTGGTGCGCTGCGCGGGCGGCAGCTTGCGGCAGGCCAGGGCGATCACCACGGCGTTGTCACCACCGAGCAGGATGTCGATGATGATGATCTGCCCCAGTGCAACCCAGAACTCGGGTGAAGTCAGAAATTCCATAAAGTCCTCGTTATCAGTAACCGAAAGGAGGCCCGCAGCCACTGTAGGTGGCGGTGGGCGGCTCCGCAAGAGAGACACTGCACGGTGACCAGGGACTCGTCCACCCGCGTGGGTTGCGACGCGCGAAGAGGTAAGGACGGCCTTGATCAGCCCCGCAGGGCCATCAAAGGTCTTGCTCAGCCCGCGTGCGATGCGTGGCGCATGCCGGGCCCGGGCTGCCGGAAGCGGTGCGCTTCGTACTGACGACAGACCGAGAGCCTCCGCACCCCGAGGCCGATGGCCGTCAGGACTTGGAGGTCAGGAGCTACTCCCCTTCGAACCTGCGATTGGAACATGGCACGAGGGCGGTGCGCAAGCGGCAGGCGTTTTTTGCGCAAGGCGGTTTGAAGAAAATGTTGCCAGATGCGCGACGGAATATGTCTGTCATGCTATTTAAAACATAGCGAATGGCCCTGGCGGCCCCGCCGCCATGCGCATGGAACACACCGGGGCGGGCGGTATCATCGGCGCGCCCTTACCTGCCATGTCCTGCATCCACATCGCCGATATCGAAGCTGCCATCAACCATTGGCGCGCCCGCGCCCCATCGCCCGATGGCGTGGGACTGGCGCCGGAAATCGAGGCGCTGGCCGAGGTGTATGGCCGCATGGTGTTTGCGCGGGCCGAGGACGTGGCGCCGCAGCAGATGCCCGCCGCGGCGCTGGCGGCGTGGCTGGCCTGGTACGAGACCACACCCGACACACCGTGCATCGCCATCTGCTCCACCAGCCAGGGGGATGAATGGTGCAAGGGCTGCGGGCGCAGCTTTGCCGAGGTGCAGCACTGGTTGGCGATGAGCCCGATGGACAAGCGCGCCGTGTGGCGGCGCATCACCCGTGAGGGCGCGGCGCTGCGCTTCACGCGCTATGCCGAACGTGCGGCTGAGCGCCCCGCCGATTGCGCCGGCGGCGCTCCCGGCGCTGGTTGACCGGCTTTACGGCGGGGCGCGCGCCGGCTAAGGTGGCCGCATGCTGCGTTTGACCCAGGCCCCCGATATCGCCATGGCCACGCTGTGGCGCGACCTGCTGTGCGAGGCCGGCATGCCCGCCAGCGTGCAGCGCCAGCATCTGGGCGCGGCGGCGGGCCACCTGCCGCCAGGGGAGTGCCTGCCCGAGATCTGGCTGACGTACCCCGAACATGCAGAACGCGCCCGTGCGCTGTTGCGGGAGTTCCAGCATCTGCCGCAGCGCCAGTGGCGCTGCCACGCGTGCGGCGAGGCGATCGAGGGCGGCTTCGAGCAGTGCTGGAATTGCGGCGCCTTGATGCCGCAGTAGATTGCTATTTGTTCAGGAGCTGGTGGCGCTTGTTGGTCGGGCGCTAGAGGTGTTTTTGCTCAAAACGCCATGTTACTTCCAGCGCAGCGGTTCCACATGCACGCTGCCCAGGGTGCTGCTCAGCGTGAGGCCGCCTTCCTGCACCGTCGCCTGCAGCTGCATGCTGCGCTCGGCCAGTGTCGCCAGCTGCTGGGCGGCGTCGGCGGGCAGGCGCCAGACCTGCAGCTTGTCCAGCCGCGTGAGCTTGTTCTCGATGCCCTTCCACCACACCTCGGCTGCGTGGTGAAAACAATAAACGATGACCGCATCGGATTTGCTGCAGGCCTTGGTCAGCGGCTTGTCCTCGGGCTGCCCGACCTCGATCCACAACCGCTTGCGACCCGTGAAGTCGGTCAGCGATACGTCCGGATCCTCCGGATCGGACAGGCCCGCGCCGAACGCCAGCGTGCCATCGCCCTGGCAGGTGTCCTGCAGTTCATGGGCCTGCAGCGCCAAGGCGGCCAGCCGCACCATCATGCGCTCGTCGGTTTCGCTGGGGTGGCGCGCCAGGGTGAGTGCATGGTCGGCGTAGTAGCCGTGGTCGATGTCCGCGATTTGCAGGTTCGCCTTGAAGATGGTGGACTTGAGGGCCATGGGATGCTTTCAAAATGAGAGCTGCCCGCGCTTGACTGGCAAGCGCGGGCAGGCAAAAAGGCTCAAACCGGCTGGATCAGACGCGGCGCGCCAGCTCGGCCGCCTTGCCGGTATAGCTGCCCGGCGTCATGGCCAGCAGGCGGTCCTTGTCGGCTTGGGGGATCTCCAGGCCGTTGATCAGCGCGTGCAGCGCCTCGGCCGTCACGGTCTTGCCGCGCGTGACTTCCTTGAGCTTCTCGTACGCGCCCTGCACGCCGTAGCGGCGCATCACGGTCTGGATGGGCTCGGCCAGCACTTCCCAGCTGGTGTTGAGGTCGTCGGCCAGGGCTTCTTCGTTCAGCTCCAGCTTGTTCAGGCCGGTCATCAGCGAGGTATAGGCCAGCGCGGCGTAGCCCAGCGCCACGCCGATGTTGCGCAGCACGGTACTGTCGGTGAGGTCGCGCTGCCAGCGGCTGATGGGCAGCTTTTCGGACAGGTGCCTGAGCAGCGCATTGGCCAGGCCCAGGTTGCCCTCGGCGTTCTCGAAGTCGATGGGATTGACTTTGTGGGGCATGGTGGACGAGCCGATCTCGCCCGCCTTGAGCTTTTGCTTGAAGTAGCCCAGGCTCACGTAGCCCCAGATGTCGCGCGAGAGGTCCACCAGGATGGTGTTGGCGCGGGCGATGGCGTCGAACAGCTCGGCCATGTAGTCGTGCGGTTCGATCTGGATGCTGTAGGGCTGGAAGGTGAGGCCCAGGCCCAGCGGCTCGGGCGTCTCCACGACCTTGCGGCTGAAGGCTTCCCAGTCGAAGTCGGGCCAGGCCGACAGGTGGGCGTTGTAGTTGCCCACGGCGCCGTTCATCTTGCCCAGGATCTTCACCGCCGCGATGCGCTCGCAGGCCGCCTGCAGGCGCACGACCACGTTGGCCAGCTCCTTGCCCACCGTGGTGGGGCTGGCGGTCTGGCCGTGGGTGCGGCTGAGCATGGGCACGTCGGCAAACTGGTGGGCCATCTCGCGCAGCTTGAGCACGATGCGGTCCAGGCCCGGCAGGATGACCTGGTCGCGGCCCGAGCGGATCTGCAGCGCATGGCTGGTGTTGTTGATGTCCTCGCTGGTGCAGGCGAAGTGCACGAACTCGGCAGCCTTCTCCAGTTCGGGGCGGGCCTCGAACTTGGACTTGATCCAGTATTCGACCGCCTTCACGTCGTGGTTGGTGGTCTTCTCGATGTCCTTGATGGCGCTCGCGTCGGCCTCGGAGAAGTTCTTCACCAGGCCCAGCAGGTAGGCGCGCGCGCCGGTGGACAGCGGCTTGAACTCCGCGAATCCCGCGTCCGACAGCGCGATGAACCAGGCCACCTCCACCTGCACGCGGCGGTGCATGTAACCGTGCTCGCTCATGATGGGACGCAGGGCGGAGAGTTTGGCGGCGTAGCGGCCGTCAAGGGGCGACAGGGCGGTGATGGTGGACAGGCTCATGGGCCGTCATTGTAGGTGGGCGCCTGGAATGCCGAAGGGCCGCGGCCGGCCGGCGCGCCCGCCCCTAGAATCGCGCTCACCCGACCAACCCCATCCCCCCAGGCGCTGCACACCACCATGAAACTGATCGGATCGAATACGAGCCCCTACGTGCGCAAGGTGCGCGTGGTGCTGGCCGAGAAAAAGCTGGATTACCAGTTCGTCGAGGAGAACGTGTGGGCCGACGACACGGCCATCAGCGCGTCCAACCCGCTGGGCAAGGTGCCCTGCCTGATCATGGAGGGCGGTGAGGCGGTGTTCGATTCGCGCGTGATCGTGGAGTACCTGGACACGCTGTCCCCCGTGGGCAAGCTCATTCCCGCCCTGGGGCGCGAGCGCGCCGAGGTCAAGACCTGGGAGGCGCTGGCCGACGGCCTGCTGGACGCCGCCATCCTCGCGCGCCTGGAGGCCACCTGGGCCGGCCGTCAGGACGGTGAGCGCAGCCAGGCGTGGATCGACCGGCAGCTCGCCAAGGCGCGCGCCAGCCTGCAGTCCATGAGCAAGGGGCTGGGCGACAAGCCTTATTGCAGCGGCATCCACCTTACGCTGTCGGACATTGCCGTCGGCAGCGCGCTCGGGTGGCTGGAGTTCCGCTTTCCTGACATCGCCTGGCGCGCGGACCACCCCAACCTGGCCCGCCTGATGGACAAGCTGATGCAGCGCCAGAGTTTCATCGACACCCAGCCGCGCTGAACCGCCGACCCACTGGGCCTAAAGAAAAAGCGCGCCTTCCGTGAGGAAGTGCGCGCTTTTTGCTGCGGAATAAAAAAAGTTGCGAAGCGCCCCGAAACGAATGAAGAGAGGGAGGGAGGAGAAGCGCCCCAGGGTTGCAACCAGGCCGGGCCTGGAAGGCTTCGCAACGTTAAAAACGGTTATCGGATCACGCCGCGATGGACTCGCGGCCACGGTTAGCTCCTAGAGTGGGGGTGGTGGTAAAAAGTTCCAGATCTCACCCATAAAAAAATTCAAAAAAATTTCACCAAGACTCAACGCGGCGCCGCCAGTTGCTGCTCGATGGCCTGGATCAGCGCTTTGCTGTGGGGTTCCACCGAACTTCCGTAGCTTCCCACCACCTTGCCCGAACGGCTGACCAGGTACTTGTGGAAGTTCCACCGTGGCGTCTGCCCCGCGGACGCTGCGGCGAGCTGGCGGTACAGCGGCAGGGCTTCGCCGCCCTTCACGTGGCTCTTGGCAAACATCGGGAAGCGCACGCCAAACGTGTTTTCGCAGAACTGGGCGATCTCGGTGTTACTGCCGGTTTCTTGTGCAAAGTCGTTCGACGGAAAGCCCAGCACCACCAGCCCTTGGTCGCGGTAGCGCGCGTACAGCTCTTCCAGGCCTTGGTATTGGCCGGTGAAGCCGCAGTAGCTGGCCGTGTTGACCACCAGCAGCACCTTGCCGGCGTATTGGCACAAGGCCTGCGGCGCCTCGTCCTGCAGGCGCGGCACGGTGTGCTGCAGCAGGGCGGGGCAGGCCTGGGCGTCTACTGCGGGAGTCGCCGCAACATCCGCCGCCTGGGCGGCGGGGCCCAGCAGCGTGGCGCATAGGAGCAGCGGCAAGGTCAGGCGTGGCATGGTGCAGGGATGGCGGGGAGGGCAAAAGCCCGTACACGCCGCCATTGCACCATGTCTGCAGGCGGCGAAAAAGTTTTTGGCTATCGACCATGCTGAAAGCATGGGTTTCACCTTGTTGCGATCTGACCGCCCTCGATGCCGGATAATTGCTATTGAAAATATAGCTTCCAGCGCTTGCTGTCAAAGCGCTGGAGCCCTAAACACGCTAGACCCTAGCTGGGGGCCCGCGCCTCGCCTGCCTGCGCCTCGCGCGCATGGGGACGACGCAGTACCCGGTGGCGCAGCCATTGCTCGAAGTCGTCCACATAGGTGAACACCGCCGGCACCACCAGCAGGCTGAGCACCGTGGAGGTGATGAGGCCGCCGATCACGGCCACGGCCATGGGGGAGCGGAAGCTCATGTCCGCGCCGCCCAGCGCCAGGGCAATGGGCATCATGCCGGCGCCCATGGCCAGCGTGGTCATGATGATGGGGCGCGCGCGCTTGTGGCAGGCGTCCAGCAGCGCGTCCATGCGGCTCATGCCGTGGCGCCGCGCCACGATGGCGTATTCCACGAGCAGGATGGAGTTCTTCGTGGCGATGCCCATGAGCATGATGAGCCCGATGAGCGACGGCATGGAGAAGCTCTTGCCGGCCAGCAGCAGCGCGACGAACGCCCCGCCCAGCGACAGCGGCAGCGCCGCGAGGATGGTGACCGGCTGCAGGAAGTCCTTGAACAGTAGCACCAGCACGATATAGATGCACACCACGCCGGTGAGCATGGCCAGGCCGAAGCTGGCGAACAGCTCGCCCATCATCTCGGCGTCGCCCACGTCGATCAGGCGCACGCTGGCAGGCAGGCCCCGTACGGCGGGCAGCTGGCGCACGGCCTCGGTCACCTCGCCCAGGCCGCGCTCGCCCAACTCGATCTCGAAGTTCACGTTGCGCGAGCGGTCGTAGCGGCTGATGACCGCGGGGCCGCCGGCCAGCGACAGCTCGGCCACCTCGCCCAGGCGCACCGGGCCGTGCGCGCCGGGCACCGTGAGGCGCTCCAGCACCGACAGGTCTTCGCGCGCAGCATCCTCCAGGCGCACGACGATGGGCACCTGCCGCTGCGCCAGGTTGAGCTTGGGCAGGTACTGGTCGTAGTCGCCCACGGTGGCCACGCGCAGCGTCTCTGCGATGGCGCTGCTGGTGACCCCCAGGTCGGCGGCGCGGGCGAAGTCGGGGCGCACGGCGATCTCCGGGCGCACCAGGCTGGCCGTGGAGCTCACGCCGCCGATGCCCGCGATGGTGCGGATGTCCCGCTCCACCGCGCGGGCGGCGGCCGCGAGCGCCTGCGGGTCTTCGCTGGCCAGCGCCAGGATGTACTTGTCGTTGGAGCCGCCCAGGCCTACCTTCACGCGCACGCCGGGCAGCTCTTGCATGGCGGCGCGCAGGCGCTGCTCGATCTCCTGCTTGCGCGGGCGCTCGCCCCGCGGCGTCATGCGCAGCGTGAGCGTGGCCTTGCGCGGGTCGCCCGCACCCGCGCCGGCGAAGGGGTCGGCCCCGGCCGAGCCGCCGCCGATCGTGGTGTAGATGCTCTCCACATGGCCCACGCCCATGGCGCGCTCGGTGGCCAGGGCCACCACGGCGCGCGTGTCGGCCAGCTTCGCGCCGGGCGGCAGCTCCAGCGTGACCTGGGTCTGGGCGTTGTCGTCCGCCGGGATGAAACCCGAGGGCAGCAGCGGGATCAGCGCCAGGGAACCGACGAAGAACAGCAGCGCGCCCAGCAGCGTGAGGACGCGATGCTTCAGGCACCAGTGCGAGGCACGCATGTACGCGGCCAGCCAGCGGGGCTCCTTCTCGTGGCCCACCATGGGCTTCATGATGTAGGCGGCCATCATCGGCGTGAGCAGGCGCGCCACGACGAGCGAGGCGAACACCGCCAGCGCCGCCGTCCAGCCGAACTGTTTGAAGAACCGCCCGGCGATGCCGCTCATGAACGCGGTGGGCAGGAACACGGCGATCAGCGTGAAGGTGGTGGCGATCACGGCCAGGCCGATCTCGTCGGCGGCCTCCATGGCCGCCTGGTACGGCGTTTTGCCCATGCGCAGGTGGCGCACGATGTTCTCCACCTCCACGATGGCATCGTCCACCAGGATGCCCACCACCAGCGACAGCGCCAGCAGCGTGATGATGTTGATGGAAAAGCCCAGCAGGTGCATGCCGATGAAGGCGGGTATCACCGACAGCGGCAGCGCCACGGCGGACACGATGGTGGCGCGCCAGTCGCGCAGGAACAGCCACACCACCACCACCGCGAGGATGGCGCCCTCGTACAGCAGCTTCATCGAGCTGTCGTACTCGTCCTGTGCGATGTCCACGAAATCCACCGTGCGCGTGAGCTGCAGGTGCGGGTGCTCGGCCATTAACTGGTCCAGCGCGCGCTGCACGCCCGCGCCCACCTCCACCTCGCTGGCGCCGCGGCTGCGCGAGACCTCGAAGCCGATGACCGGTTTGTCGCCCAGCAGCGCGGCGGTGCGTGGCTCGGCCACGGTGTCGGTCACGGTGGCCACCTGGTCCAGGCGGACATGGCGGCCGCCGGACAACGCGATCTCCAGCGCCGCGATCTCCTGCGCCGTCTGCACCGTGGCCAGCGTGCGTAGCGGCTGCTCGGCCCCGCCCAGCTCGGCGCGGCCGCCAGCGCTTTCCACCTGCACCTGGCGCAGCTGGCGCGAGACTTCGGCCGCGGTGGCGCCCAGCGCCTGCAGCTTGAGCGGGTCCAGCGCCACGCGCACCTCGCGCGCCACGCCGCCCACGCGGTTGACCGCGCCCACGCCGGGCACGGCCAGCAGCCGGCGCGTGAGGGTGTCGTCCACGAACCAGGACAGCGCCTCGTCGTCCAGCTGGTTCGAGGCGATGGCGAACGCCAGGATGGGCTGGCTGGACAGTTCCAGCTTGGTGATGATGGGGTCGCGCAGGTCCGCGGGCAGATCGGAGCGCACGCGCGAGACGGCCGAGCGCACGTCGTCCACCGCCTCCTGCACGGGTTTTTCGAGCTGGAACTCGGCCGCGATGGTGGCTGTGCCGTCGGTCAGCGTGGAGGTGATGTGCTTGAGCCCCTGGGTGGTGGCGATGGCGTTCTCGATCTTGCGCGCCACGTCGCTCTCCAGCTGCCCCGGCGCCGCGCCGGGCAGGGAGGCCGTGACCATGACCACGGGCAGGTCCATGTCGGGAAAGTTCTGCACCTTCATGGACCGGAAGGCCAGCAGTCCGGCCAGCGTGAGCAGCACGAACAGCATGGCCGCCGGGATGGGGTTGCGGATCGACCAGGCGGAGAGGTTCATGGTCGCTCCTTATTTGCTAGCTGCTTGCGCTTGAGGGACGGGCGCTGCAGCCTCTTTTGGTGCTGAATCTTCGGCAGGCGCAGCCTGCACGCGCACCAGGTCGCCGTCGTTCAGGAAGGCGCCGCCGCGCGCCACGATGCGCGCCTGGGGCGCCAGGCCCGAGGTGATGGCCACGCGCTCGCCGCTGCGCGCACCGGTCTGCACGCGGTGCATGGCCACGCGCGAGTCCGTGCCTACCTCGAACACGTGCGAGAAGCCGTCGCGCACCACCACGGCCGACAGGGGCACCAGCAGCGCGTCGCGCTCGCCCAGCAGGAACTCGCCGCGCGCGAACATGCCCGCCCTTATCTCGGGGTGCGCCGGCAGGTCCACGTACACCAGCGCATTGCGCGTCTGCGGGTCCACCGTCGGGGCCAGCATGCGCACCGTGCCTTCCACCTGCGCGCCGCTGGCGGCCGTCACCACCGCCTTGGCACCGGGACGGATGCGGGGCAGCTCGCTGGAGGTGACCTCCGCGCGCCACTCCAGCCGGCCCTTGCGCACCATGCGAAACAGCTCGGTGCCCGCACCCACCACCGCGCCCACGGTGGCCGTGCGCGCGGAGATCACGCCGCTGTCGGGCGCCAATACCTGGGTGTGTTTCAGGCGCAGCTGCTGGGCGTTGAGCGCCGCCTGTGCCGCCGCCACGCGGGCCTGCGCGGTCTGCGCGCCGGTGGCGTATTGCTGGATCTGCTGCTGGCTCAGCGCACCCGAGGCGCTCAGGGTGTTGGCGCGGTCGGCGTTGGCCTGCGCCTCGGCCTGGGCGGCGCGGGCCTCCAGCAGGCTGGCGCGGGCCTGGGCCACGTCGGCCTCGATGGTCTCGGGCGCGAAGGTGGCCAGCACCTGGCCGGCGCGCACCGTGTCGCCCACGTTCACGCGCACGTCGGTCAGCCGCAGGCCGCTCACCTCGGCGCCAATGCTGGCCTCCTGCCACGCGGCCACGTTGCCGTTGGCCGGCAGCCGCTGGGTCACGTTGCCGCGCTGCGGCTGGGTGGTGGCCACGGTGAGGGCGGGGCGCGGCCCCTCGGCCTGTGCGGAGTCCTCGGCATGGGTGGGGCCGCTGCCCAGCAGGACGGCGGTGGTCGCGGCAAGCCCCAGCAAAGCCAGGGCGATCAGGGTGCGGGTCGGTGTCAGGCGCGGCATGGCGGTCGAAAAGGATTTAGTGCGAAGAAGAAGGGGGGGTGGTGGTCGCCTGCGTGGAGGTCTGGGCCGCTGGCGCGTCGACCTCGGGCGTCCAGCCGCCGCCGGCCGCGCGGTACAGCGCCACCCAGGCGGCCATGCGCTCTTGCTCCAGCGCGACCACGGCGGTGTCCGAGGCGAGGGCGGTGCGGCGGGCATCCTCCAGTTCCACCAGGCTCGCCAGGCCAGCGCGCCAGCGTTCCTGCGTGGCGATGAAGGAGCGGCGGTAGTCCTCGGCGGCGCGCCGGGCGTCGGTGCTGCGGCGCGCGGTGCTGTCCAGCCGCGCCAGGGCCTGCTCCACCTCGCTCACGGCCTGGCGCACCTGCGCGCGGTAGGCCTGCGCGGCGCTGTCGTAGCGCGCACGGGCGGCATCCACCTGAGCGGCGCGGCGACCGCCGTCGAACAGCGGCAGCGTGACGGCCAGCGGGCCGATGGACCAGGTGTTGCTGGTGGCTTGCACCCCCGCGGTGCGCACCAACCCGCGGCCAATGGTGCCGCTGAGCGTGAGGCGCGGGTAGCGCTGCGCCTGGGCGTCGCCCACCTCGGCACTGGCGGCCGCCACCTCGCGCTCGGCGGCGTACACGTCGGGCCGCTGCGCCAGCGTCTGCGCGGGCAGGCCGTCGATGCTGAACAGCTGCTCGGGCGGGTGCAGCGGCGGCGCGGCAGCCAGCTGCGTGCGCAGCAGGGGCTCGTCGCGCCCGGTGAGGGCCACCAGTGTCTTGACGATCACCTCGCACTGCAGGCGCTGCTGCTCGGCGCGCACCGCGCTGTCGGCCTGGCTGGCCGTGGCCAGCGCGGCAGTGGCGGGGGCGGTGAAGCCCGCGCGTTCGCTTTCGCGCGTGAGGCGGGCCGTTTCACCGCGCGAGCGTGCATCCGCCTGCGCCACTTGCAACTGGCGCGCGCAGTGGTGCCAATTGCTGTACTGCAGAGCCGTCTCGGCCGCCACGGAAACGCGGGCCTCGTGCCACTGCGCCTGCGCACCGGCCAGGCGCTCGCGCGCGGCGTCCGCCACGGCGGCGTTGCGGCCGAACAGGTCGATCTCCCAGCCGGCCTGCAGCCCCGCCTGCGCGGTGGTGGCCACGCCGCGCACCTGCTCGTTGAAGCCGCGGCTGGCGCTGGCCTGCGCGTCCAGGCTGGGCAGCAGCGCCGCGCGTGCGGCCGTCTGCTGCGCGCGGGCCTGTGCCAGACGGGCGCCGGCCTCGGCCACCGTGGGACTGAGGGCCTGTGCGTCCACGATCAGCGCGCCCAGCAGCGGGTCGCTGTGGCGCTGCCACCAGCCGGCCAGATTGGCCACGCTGCCTTGGTGGGGCAGCGGTGCGTGCCAGGCGGCGGGTGCGGGTGCCTGCACGGCCGCGGGCGGGCGTTGCACGGCGCAGGCGGCCAGTGCCAGGGGCAGGGTGGAAAGCGCAAGGCGCTGGAGGACGGGGCGCTTCATGGTGCGGTAGACCTGCGGGCTGTGCGCCGGCGGGGGGGGGAAGAGGTCGAAGGAGAGGGCGAGGCCGGGGCCGAAGGGGTGGCAGGCTGAGCGCGCGTACGCCGGCGCCGCTCGGTGGCCACCATGGCCATGGCGTAGTCGGCCAGGCGTTCCGCCCACTGGTCCACGGCCGCCGGGGATGCGAGCAGCTGTGGCTGCATGGCGCACACCACTTCCTGGTGGCTCCACAGCTGAAAGGCCAGTCCGGTGACGGTGAGCGTGAGGCGGTGCAGGTCGTCGTCGGCCTGCGGCAGCCCCAGGTGCCGGCACAGCAGCGCGGCCATGGCCTCGTTGGGTGCGCGCACGTCTTTTTCCAGCTCGATCTGCCACTGCGCCGTGGGCTCCAGCATTTCACGGATGTGCAGCCGCACCACCTGGCGTGCCATCTCGCCGTCGTGCAGCGGCCCCAGCGCGCCCTGGTAGAAGCAGTGCAGCGCGGCGCGCAGGGACAGGCCGGGGCGCATGAAGTCGGGCACCAGCGATTGCAGCGAGCCGAAGGGCGCGGAAAACAGCGCCGCGTACAGCGCGGCCTTGTCGCCGAAGTAGTAGCTCACCGAGGCCACGTTGACCTGGGCCTCGGCGGCGATCGCGCGGATCGAGGTCTTGGCGTAGCCCTGTTCGGAAAACAGTTTGAGCGCCGCCATCAGCAGCCGGGTGCGCGCCGGCGGCGGGCTGTCGCCGGTGGCGCCGGGGCGGGGGGGCGAGAGGGGGGCGGACGTCGTCATCGCGGCGCATTAGACCACGATGAATCAAACGTTTGTTTGATTTTTACGGGACGCTACATCTGCGCACGAATGGAAATTCCATGTATCAAAACTGCCTCTAGCGCTTTATGGATAAGCGATAATAGCTATGAAAAATATAGCTAACTGCCGTAGCCCACTCAGCCGAACACGGCGCGCCACAGCGCGCGCACGGCGCCTTGCTCGGCGGCTAGCGTCTCGGGCGGCACGCGGGTGGGCTCTTCGTTGAGCCGCGCGCGGTGCTGCACGTGGCGCAGCGTGCGGTAGGCGTCGGCGGCGGCGCGGCCTACGCCTGCAGGCAACAGGCCGGCGGCCTCGGCGCGCTGCAGCAGCGCGATGTTGCCCACGTTGCCCTGCAGCTCGGGGTGCGCCGCGGAGTGCGCCAGCACCAGGTACTGCACGGCGAACTCGGCATCCACCATGCCGCCGGGGCTGTGCTTCACGTCGAACTGGTCCGCAGGCGCCGGGTGGGCGCTGCGCACGCGCTCGCGCATGGCGACGATCTCGCTGCGCAGCGCGGCGGCATCCCGCGGCGCGGTGATCACGGCCTGGCGCACGGCGTCGAAGCGTGCGTGCAGGCCTTCGCTGCCCATCACGAAACGCGCGCGTGTCATGGCCTGGTGCTCCCAGGTCCAGGCGGTGTTGCTGCCGCGCTGCTGCTGGTAGTCGGCATAGGCCTGAAAGCTGGTCACCAGCAGGCCCGAATTGCCGTTGGGCCGCAGGGCGGTGTCGATCTCGAACAGGTCGCCCTCGCCGGTTTTCACGGTGAGCCAGTTGATGAGCTTGCGCACGAAGGCGGCGTAGACCTCGGGGGCACGCTCGTCGTCGTCGTCGAACACGAAGACGATGTCCAGGTCGCTGCCGTAGCCCAGTTCCTTGCCCCCCAGCTTGCCGTAGCCAATGACGGCGAACTGCGGCTGCTCACGGTGGCGGTTGCGCAGCCGGCCCCAGCACCACTCGGCCGTGACGCGCAGCACGCTGTCGGCCAGCGCGGACAGGTCGTCCGCCACCTGCTCCACGGTGATGCGCCGCTCCACGTCGCGCGCCAGCGTGCGGAAGGTCTCGGCATGGTGGGCACGGCGCAGCAGGTCGAGCAGGTTCTCGTCGTCGTCTTCGCCCGTGGACTGCAGCGCGGCCAGGCGCAGCCCCAGTTCGCGTTCGAAGTCGGCGGGCACGAAGCGCTCGGACAGCAGGGCGTCGCCCGCCAGCTCGTCGATCACCCCGGGGTGCTGCAGCATGTAGCGCGCGGGCCACCTGGCCGCGCCCAGCAGGTGCAGCAGATGCTCGTGCACCGAGGGGCGCTCCAGCAGCAGCGCCAGGTAGCTCTCGCGGCGCAGCAGTGGCTCCAGCCAGCCCACCAGGCGCACGGCGGCGTCCTCGTTGACCTGGCCCTCGGCCAGCCAGCGCCCGGTGCGTTGCACGATGCGAAACAGCCGCGCGCGCGCCTCATCGCGCAGGCCCTGCACGCGCGGATGGGTGCGCCACTCGGCCACGCGCTCGCGCACCTTGGCGGGCAGTTGCTCCAGCAGCGCCTCCAGGTCGGGGGCGGGCGACGCAGCCGCTGCGGCGCGCGGGCCGCCGCATCCGCCATTGCTGCATTGCTTGTGGCCCGTGCCGCCGAGCAGGATGTCGAACTCCTGGGCCACCAGTTCGCGGTGCGCGTCCAGCGCGCGCAGGAAGTCGCAGCAGTTCAGGCCCAGGGTGCGTGCGATCCAGGCCAGATCATCGTCGCGCGTGGGCAGCACATGGGTCTGCTGGTCGTCCAGGTACTGGATGCGGTGCTCCACGCGGCGCAGGAAGGTATAGGCGGCCGCCAGCTGCTCGGCCGTCTCCTGCGGCATGAGGCCGGCGCGCGCCAGGCGTTCCAGGGCCTCCAGCGTGGGACGGCAGCGCAGTTCGGGGAACTGGCCGCCGCGCACCACCTGCAGCAGTTGCACGGTGAACTCGATCTCGCGGATGCCGCCGCGCGAAAGCTTCACGTCGTTGGCGCGCTCGGGGTGGCCGGCGCTGCGCTTGGCGGCATGGTCGCGGATCTGGCGGTGCAGCGAACGCAGTGCGTCGAACACGCTGTAGTCCAGGTAGCGGCGGAAGACGAAGGGCAGCACCACGCCGCGCAGCGCCTGCACGTTCGGCATGCCCAGGCAGTCCAGCGGCGCCACCACGCGGCTCTTGAGCCAGGCAAAGCGTTCCCATTCGCGGCCATGCACCAGCAGGTATTCCTCCAGCGACGCCAGCGACACGGCCGGTGGCCCCGAGTTGCCGTGCGGGCGCAGGGCCAGGTCCACGCGGAACACGAATCCGTGCTCGGTGGTGTCGCCCACCAGGCTGTAGATGGCCTTGACCGCGCGGGCAAAGTATTCGTGGTTGGAGAGCTTGCCGCGCCCGTCGGGCTGGCCGGCGGTTTCGCCCTCGTGTTCGTAGACGTAGATCAGGTCGATGTCGCTGGAGACGTTCAGCTCGCGCGCGCCGAGCTTGCCCATGCCTACGATCCACAGCTGCACGGGCTGGCCCTGGGGCCCCAGCGGCGCGCCGTGGCGGGTGTCCAGCTCGGCGCGGGCGTGCCGGCAGGCACGGTCCAGTGCCAACTCTGCCAGCCGGGTCACGGCCAGGGTGATGTCGGACAGCGGTGCGGCCTGGTCGCAGTCCAGCGTGATCAGCCGCTCCATCACCAGTTGGCGCAGGATGCGCAGCGCCGCGCCCAGGTCGTGGCCGCGCGCCAGCAGGGCGTCGCAGGCCTGGGCCATGGTCTCGCGGGTGGGCACGCCCGGGGGCAGCAGCGCCAGCTCGGCCTGGTAGCGGCGGTGCAGGCGCTGGTGGAAGCGCGAGTATTCCGACGGCGGGCTGCCGGCGGTCACGGGATCAGTCGAAGGCATCTGCATGGCAAGGGCTGCTCGGTGCGCTCGCGGGCCACGCCGGGGCGCGGCCGTACATAACGACACCGTGGGGTGCTGAACCCTCAGGGGATGTGCGGGTCATAATTCCTGCCATCGTTTCGCCCGCCATGACAGAGTCTCCTCCCCATCCCTCCCGCCTTCTCAAACTCGTGGCGGGCTGTGCGCGATGGGGATTGGTCGCCTTGGTGACCTTCTGGTTGCTGCTGGCGGCCGCCTGGGGGGGGCTGCATGGCTGGATTGTGCCGCGTATCGGCGACTTCCGTCCGCAGCTGGAACAGCAGGCCCAACGCGCACTGGGGGTACCTGTGCGCATCCATTCCATCAGCGCGCGCAGCGAAGGGCTGATCCCCTCGGTGGAGCTGAAGGACGTGGCCCTGCTGGACGCCCAGGGGCGCGAGGCGCTGCGCCTGCCGCGCGTGGTGGTGGCGCTGTCGCCGCGCTCGCTGCTGCGCTTTGGGTTCGAGCAGATCTATATCGAAGGCCCCGAGCTGGACATGCGCCGTGAGCGCGACGGGCGCATCGTTATCGCGGGCCTGGCCTTCCGCGACAGCGCCGAGGGCGACAGTGCGGCGGCCGACTGGCTGTTCTCCCAGGCCGAGGTGGCGATCCGCGGCGGCACGCTGCGCTGGACCGACGAGCAGCGTAGCGCCGAGCCGCTGGCGCTCACCGAGGTGAGCGTGGTGCTGCGCAACAGCGCGCGCCGCCACCAGGTGCGCCTGGACGCCACGCCGCCCGCCGAATGGGGCGCACCATTTACCTTGCGCGGCCAGTTCCGCCAGCCGCTGCTGTCCACACACAGCGGCGACTGGCAGCGCTGGAGCGGTGAGCTGTTCGCCCACTTCCCGCGCGTGGACGTGTCGCGCCTGCACCGGCACGCCGATCTGGAGGGGCTGCAGGTCGCGCAGGGCCGGGGCGCCGTGCGCGCGTGGGTGGATGTGCAGCGCGGCCAGATCGGCGGCGGCACGGTGGACATGGCACTCGACGAGGTCAACGCTACCCTGGGCAAGAACCTGCGCCCACTGGCGCTGCGCACGGTGACGGGGCGGGTGGGCGGTCGCTGGCTGGACGACGGTTTTGAGCTGTCCACCCAGAATCTGCAGTTCGTGGCCGACGATGGCCTGCGCTGGCCCGGCGGCAATCTGGCGCTGCGCCACAGCGGACAGGGCCAGGCAGGCCGAGAGCGTGGCGAACTGCAGGCAGACCGGCTGGACCTTGCCGCCCTGGCGCAGATCGCGAGCCGGCTGCCCCTGGGCGACACCGTGCACGGCGCGGTGCGCGACTATGCGCCGCGCGGTCTGGTGGAGCAGTTGCGGGCCGAATGGCAAGGGCCGCTGGCGCAGCCGCAGAAGTACCAGGTTCGCGGCAAGGTCGCAGGGTTGGCGCTGGCGGCGGACGACGCCGTGCCTACCGTCGCCGGCCTCAGTGGTGCGCAGGTGTCTTTCGATCTCACCCAGGCGGGTGGGCAGGCCGAGTTGGCCATGGCCGACGGGACGCTGCGCCTGCCCGGCGTGTTTGAGGAGCCCGTGGTGCCCGTGCAGCGGCTGGAAGCGGGGGTGCGCTGGCAGATCGAGGGCGAGCGCATCGCGGTCCAGACCAGCCAGCTGCGCTTTGCCAATGCGGACGCCCAGGGCGAGGCGCGGCTGAGCTGGCACACGGGCGACCCTGCGGCGTCGCCTGCGCGCGCGCGCTTTCCGGGAGTGCTGGACCTTTCGGGCACGCTGTCGCGGGCCGATGGCACGCGCGTGCATCGCTACCTGCCGCTCACCGTGCCAGCGGAGTCGCGGCACTATGTGCGCGACGCCATTCTTGCGGGGACCGCCAGCCAGGTGCAGTTCCGCGTGAAGGGCAACCTGCACGACTTTCCCTATGGCCATGTTCCGCGCGAGGGCGAATTCCACATCGCAGCGCGTGTCAAGGACGTGACGTACGGCTACGTGCCACCGGCGCTGCTGCACGCGGGCGACCGGCCCTGGCCGGCTCTCACGGCGCTGTCGGGGGAGCTGGTGTTTGACCGCGCGGGCATGGAAGTGCGCAACGCCACGGGGCGCTTTGCCGGGTATCCCGCGCTGCGGGTGCAGAAAGTGAACGCGAAGATCGCGGACCTGCAGCACACCGAAGTGATAGTTGGGGCCGACGTGCGCGGCCCGCTGCCCGACATGCTGGCGCTGGTGAGCGCCTCGCCCATCTCCCGGCTTACGCAGGGGGCGCTGGACCGGGCCGCCGCCACCGGCGTGGCCGAACTGCAGCTGGGCCTGACGCTGCCCATCAGCCGTATCGACCAGTCCACCGTGCGCGGCAGCGTCACCCTGGCGGGCAACGACGTGCACTTTGTGCCCGAGGCGCCCCTGGTGAGCGCGGCCCGGGGCGTGGTGCAGTTCAGCCAGAGCGGTTTCACGCTGGTCGGCGTGCAGGGACGCGCCCTGGGGGGCGAGGTACGGCTGGAAGGCGGCATGAATGCGGCGCAGGCGGGGGAAGGGGAGTCCTCGGTGCGCGTGCGTGCGCGCGGCACAGCCACTGCCGAGGGTCTGCGCGATGCACAGCAGCTGGGCCTGGTGTCGCGGCTGGTGCGCGGCGCCAGTGGCAGCGCCGCCTACACGGTGGCCGTGGGGGTGCGGCGGGGAGTGGCCGAACTGCAGGTGGCCAGCGACCTCGTCGGTCTTTCGCTGACGGCGCCCGCGCCGCTGGGCAAGGCAGCGCAGGCCCCGTTACCCGTGCGCTTCGAGAACCGCTTGACGCCCGAGGCCGCAGCCTCGGATACCGCACCCTTGCAGGACGAATTGACGCTGGAGTTGGGCGACGTGGGCAGGCTCAACTACCAGCGCGCACTGGACGGGCCGCAGGCGCGCGTGCTGCGCGGCGCGCTCGCCATCGGCGTGCCGCCGGCGCAGATGCCCGCGCCTCCCGCCCAGGGTGTCGCGGCACACGCCGTGTTGGGTGCGCTGGACGTGGATGCGTGGACGGCGCTGTTGCAGGAACCCTCGGCACCGTCGGCACAGGCACAGGCAGTAGTGCCGACACCCGCGCCCTCCGGGGAGGCGCTGACCACCGATTACCTGCCCACCAGCCTGGCCGTGCGTGCCGCCACGCTCACGCTGCATGGGCGCACGCTGCACGACGTGGTGGTGGGGGCGTCGCGGCAGGGCGCCGTGTGGCGTGCCAACGTGGATGCCGATGAGCTGGACGGGTACCTGGAGTACCGCCCTGCCGGCGCGTCCGCGCCGCGTGCTGATGCGGCCCAGGGGCTGCTGCACGCCCGGCTGGCGCGGCTGGCCATTCCGCAGATGGCCGAGACGCAGGTCAACGCGCTGCTCGATGCGCGCGAACCGGGCACGCTGCCGGCGCTGGACATCGTGGTGGAGGATTTCGAGTTGCGCGGACGGCGCCTGGGGCGCATCGAGATCGAGGCGCGCAACCGCGGCACGGAGGGCGGCCAGCGCGAGTGGCGCCTGTCCAAGTTCAATCTGACCGCCCCCGAGGCCGTGCTGACCTCGCAGGGCCACTGGGCGCTGGTGGGCAGCGGGGCGCAGGCGCAACGGCGCACGGTGATGGACTTCGAGCTGGACATCCGCGATTCCGGCGCCTTGCTGGCACGCTTTGGCATGGACGGCGTGGTGCGCCACGGCAAGGGACGCATCGGGGGCCAGGTGGGTTGGCTGGGCTCGCCGTTGTCACCCGACTACCGCACCATGAGCGGCCAGATGAACGTGAACGTGGAGGCAGGCCAGTTCCTCCAGGCCGACCCGGGACTGGCCAAGCTGCTGAGCGTGTTGAGCCTGCAATCCCTGCCGCGGCGCTTCGCGTTGGACTTCCGCGACGTGTTCAGCGAAGGCTTCGCATTCGACTTCGTGCGTGGCGACATGCGCATCGAAAACGGTGTGGCCACCACCAACAATCTGCAGATGAAGGGCGTGAATGCCGCCGTGCTCATGGAAGGCAGCGCCGACATCGAACGCGAGACGCAGGACCTGCACGTGGTGGTCGTGCCCGAAATCAACGCCATGACGGCTTCCCTCGTGGCCACGGCGATCAACCCCGTTATCGGCCTGGGCAGTTTCCTCGCGCAGGTTTTCCTGCGCGGCCCGCTGATCCAGGCCGCCACGCAGGAATTCCGCATTGACGGCACCTGGTCAGAACCGCGTGTGGAGCGCATCCAGCGCCGCAAGAGCGCTGCGCCGGAAGGCGCAGCGAGCCCTACCGTTCCACCGGCATCAGGAGACAAACCATGAAAGTCGCAGCCTTGCAAATGGTCTCGGGCGTCGCGCTGCAGGCCAACCTGGCGCAGGCGCGCGATCTGCTGGAGCAGGCCGCGCAGGCGGGCGCGGAGCTGGCGGTGCTGCCCGAGTATTTCTGCGCCATGGGCCTGGCCGATGCGGACAAGCTGGCGCTGCGCGAAACCATGGGCGACGGCGTGGTCCAGCGGTTTCTGGCGCAAGCGGCGCGCGAGCTGGGCCTGTGGGTGGTGGGCGGCACGCTGCCGCTGGTGTGCGACAGCGAAGAGCGCGTGCACAACACCACGCTGGTGTTCTCGCCCGCGGGCGACTGCGTGGCGCGTTACGACAAGATCCACCTGTTCCGCTTCGACAATGGCACTGAATGCTTCGATGAGGCGCGCGTGATCCAGGCGGGGCGCGAGAGCGTGCGCTTTGCCCTGCCGGCGCGGGATGGCAACGTGTGGCGCGTGGGGTTGTCGGTGTGCTACGACCTGCGCTTCCCCGAGCTGTACCGCCAGCACGCGCGCGCGGGTGCCGACCTGCTGCTGGTGCCCAGCGCCTTCACCTACACCACCGGCCGGGCCCACTGGGAGGTGCTGCTGCGTGCGCGCGCCGTGGAGAACCTGGCCTATGTGCTGGCGCCGGCGCAGGGCGGAACGCACGAGAACGGCCGGCGCACCTGGGGCCACAGCATGCTGGTGGACCCCTGGGGCAGCGTGCTGGACCAGCAGCCCGAGGGCGCGGGCGTGGTCCTGGGTACGCTGGATGCGGCGCATCTGCGCCAGGTACGCCGCCAGCTGCCGGCGCTTGAGCATTGCGTGCTCTGATGGGCGGCACCGTGGAGCACGGCGGATCGGCGGGCGGACGGGACAGAGGTGCTGCGGGCCGGCAGCAGGGCCCGCAGTCGCTGCTGCCCCCTTCGGCGCCCGAAGGCGGGCCCCAGGACAAGGTACCCCGCCGGTGGCGCCGCTGGGTGGGTGCGTGGCGGCGCTGGTCCCTGTGGACGCTGCTGGTGGCGCTGGTGGCGGGCATGCTGGTCACCCAGGTATGGCTGGCTGGCCGCTACGAGGCCAGCCAGGTGCAGAGCCGCCTGGAACGCGACACCGCCGACGCCGTAGCCGACATCCGCAACGCCTTCGCGCACAACCTGCAGAACCTGCAGGCGCTGCAGGCGGGCGACCCCGACCTGGCCGCGTGGGAGGCGCGCGCGGCCGAGCTGCTGAGCACGCGCCGCGAGCTGGTGCGCATCGAATGGCGCGACACGCAGCTGCTGCTGCGCGCACATGCGGAGTCGCCCTATCGCCCTCTGCCGTGGGACGCCACCACGCGCAGCGGCACGCATTCGGAGACCATGCTGGCCTGTACCAACGCCCGGCGCATCACCGGCCCGTCGTACTCCAGCAGCTATTTCCAGCCCCTGCCCGACGGCATGGGCGCCGAGATGATGGAGGTCTGCCTGCCGTTGATCCAGGATGGACGCGTGCGCGGCTTCCTGGTGGCGACCTACGCGCTGCAGACCGTGCTGCAGGATTTGGTGGCGCCCAGCCTGCAGCGCACGCAGGAGGTTTCGTTCACCGAGGCCGACGGCACGCGGCTGGCGCTGGTGGGCGCGCTGCGCCGCGGCTCGCGCATGTTCACGGCGCAGCAGCTGTTCGACCTGCCGGGCAACACCCTGGTGCTGCGCATGGACGGCTGGCACGCCGCGCCCAGCGTGTTTCCCAACGTCCTCACGGCTCTGGTCACGGCCATGTCGATCGCGCTGGTGTCGGTGCTGGTGGTGCTGGTGCGCGACAACCGGCGCCGCCTGCGCGCCGAGCGCGACCTGGGCGACGCGCTGGCCTTTCGCAAGGCGATGGAGGATTCGCTGGTCACGGGCCTGCGCGCGCGGGATCTCAACGGCCGCATCACCTATGTGAACCCGGCGTTCTGCGACATGGTGGGCTTTCCCGCTTCCGAGCTGGTGGGCCAGACGTCGCCGCTGCCCTACTGGCCGCCCGAGCATGCGCAGGAATATGCGGAGCGGCAGGTGGTGCGCATGTCGGGCCGGCTCGACCCGCCGCGCGAAGGGTACGAATCCACCTTCATGCGCAGGGACGGCACGCGCTTTCCCGTCATGATCTACGAAGCGCCGTTGATCAACGCACAGGGCCTGCACACGGGGTGGATGGGCTCGTTTCTCGACGTGAGCGAGCAGCGGCGCGTGGAGGAGCTGTCGCGCACCTCGCAGGAGCGCCTGCAGGCCACGGCACGCCTGGCCACCGTGGGGGAGATGGCATCGCTGCTGAGCCATGAACTGAACCAGCCGCTGGCGGCCATCTCCAGCTATGCCAACGGCTCGCTGAACCTGCTGGAGCCGGCGCCGGGCGCCGAGTTGCCGTCGCCCCAGGACCTGCAGGACGTGCGCGTGGGCGTGCAGCGCATTGCAGCGCAGGCCGAGCGCGCGGGCCGCGTGATCAAGAGCGTGCACGACTTCGTGCGGCGCCGCGACCAGACCCGCGAGCCGGTCACCGCGCAGGACCTGTTCGATGCGGTGCTGCCCATCATCCGGCTGCAGGCGCGCAAGCTGGGCGTGCGCGTGGTGCTGTCGATCGAGGACGGCCTGCCGCCCGCGCTGTGCGACCGCACCATGGTCGAGCAGGTGCTGTTGAACCTCACGCGCAACGCCATGCAGTCCATGGACGACCCGCAGATCCATCCGCGCATCCTCGATCTGCGGGTGCGGCGCGCGGCCTCCAATGCGTCCAACAGCTGGCTGGAGTTCTCGGTGGCCGACATGGGCATGGGCATTCCGGAGGACGTGGCCGAGCGCCTGTTCACGCCGTTCTACACCACGCGCGTCGAGGGCATGGGCCTGGGGCTGAGCCTGTGCCGCACCGTGGTGGAGCAGCATGGGGGCTTTCTGGACCATGCGGCGCGTGAGCCGCGTGGTACGGTATTCACTTTCACCCTGCCCGCATTTCAGAAAGCCGACCCCTGATGGAACCCGCCTCCAACGCCACTGTGTACATCGTGGACGACGACGCCGAGGTGCGCGAGGCGCTGGCTTGGCTGCTGCGCTCGCGCCGTGTGCTCAGCGAGGCGTTCGCCAGCGCCGAAGCGTTCGAGACCATGCTGGCCGAGCGCACCGCCAGCGGCCTCATGCAGCGCCAGCCCTGCTGCCTGCTGCTGGACGTCCGCATGCCGGGCGGCATGAGCGGCCTGGCGCTGTTCGACAAGATGGTGGAGCGCGGCGACACCGCGGGCATGCCGGTGATCTTCCTCACGGGCCACGCCGACGTGCCCACCGCCGTGGCCACGGTCAAGCGTGGCGCGTTCGACTTCTGCGAGAAGCCGTTTTCCGACAATCAGCTCGTGGACCGCATACAAGCAGCGCTGGAGCTGTCGGCCCGGCACATCGAGGCCTGCCGCGCGCGCCACGAACTGCAGGACCGGCTGGCCGACCTGACCGACCGCGAGCGCGATGTGATGCGGTTGGTGGTCGAAGGCCTGCCCAACAAGCTCATCGCCGATCAGCTCGACATCAGCGTGCGCACGGTGGAGGTGCACCGCGCGCGCGTGTTCGACAAGATGCAGGTCAAGTCGGCGGTGGAGCTTGCCAACCTGCTGCGCGCCGCGCCACCAGCGTAAAAAAAGACGCGGGCCCTTGCGGACACGCGTCGTCTTCGTCTTCACATCGTCGGCGCGGGCAGGATTGCCGCGCCGACGGCCCGCCGCAGATCAGCCGCGGCCCTGGCGCTCACCCACATAGATCTCCACGCGGCGGTTGCGGGCGCGCCCGTCGGAGGTGTCGTTGGAGGCCACAGGTTCACGCGAGCCACGGCCTTCCACGTGGATGCGGTTGCCGTTCACGCCACGCGCCGTAAGGTAGTTGCGCGTGCTCTCGGCGCGGTCCAGCGACAGCGGGTTGTTGATCGCATCGCTGCCGGTGGAGTCGGTGTGGCCGACGATGCGCACCTCGGTGTTCGGATTGTTGCGCAGGCCCTCGGCAAAGCGGTCCAGAATGGGGCGGAAGTTGGGCTGGATGTCCGAGCGGTTGGTGGCGAACGAGATATCGCTCGGGATGTCCAGCTTGAGCTGGTTGTCCGGCGTCTGCGTCACCGTCACACCGGTGCCCTGGGTGGCAGCCTGCATGTCCTGCTTTTGGCGCTCCATGTGCTGGGACCAGATGTAGGTGCCCAGGGCGCCCACGCCCGCGCCGATCACGGCGCCCTGCGCCGCATGGCCGCCCGTCATGGCGCCGATGGCTGCGCCGCCCAGCGCACCCACGCCGGCGCCGGTGGCGGTGCGGCGCTGGGTGTCGGTCATGTTGGCACAGCCCGTGGCCAGCATGACCACCGCGAGACTGCCGATGAGGAGAGGTTTGCGCATGAGAGAACTCCTTTGTTGTTGCTCGGTCGGCTCGCAGCCCTCCAGCGGGCGGCTGGGCCAGTGCGAGCAGCGTAGCAATCCAGCGGTGCCGCGTCTGTAGGACGCGGCGCAACGCGCGTGCGCGGCCTGAGGCCGATCGGCCTGCGTTCGATGGGCCGCGCAGATGCCAGGCCACAACCCGAGAACGACCTCAGCCGTTGGGCGGGGCGTCGTCCCGTGAGGGGGGCTCGCTGGGGGCCGCTGGCGGCTCGCCGCCCTTGCGGCCGCTGAACATGGTCCACCAGACAATGCCCACGAGGAGCACCAGTGCAAGCAATGCTTCAAGCAAAATCAGCCCCATGAATCTTCGTCTCCTGCGCCTGGTGGTATCGGCGCTGATTGTAGGAACGCTGGCCGCGTGCTCCACCCGTCCTCCGGCGCCCGTGGCGCCCAGCGTGCCGTCCGTGCAGCCGCCCGCCGCGCCCACTGTACCGGTGCCTGTGCCGGGCACGCTCACGCAGTCCAAGAGCCGCTGGGTGCCGGTGGGCTGGGGCGAGTTGCCGGGCTTTGAGGGCGATGCGCTGCACGAGGCCTGGAACGCCTGGCTGCGCAGCTGCGAGCGCCCCGCGCCGGCGTTCGCGCCGCTGTGCGGCGATGTGCGCCGCCTGAGCATCGCGTCGCCCGAGGAGCAGCGCGGCTGGATGATGCAGCGCCTGCAGCCCTACCGCGTCGAGTCGCTGGACGGAGCGGCCGACGGCCTGCTCACGGGCTACTTTGAGCCTTATCTGGACGCCGCGCGCCAACCGGGCAACGGCTTCAGCGTGCCTTTGTATGCACCCCCGGCCGATCTGGCGGCGCGCAAGCCCTGGTACACGCGCCAGCAGATCGACACCCTGCCGCAGGCCCAGGCGGCGCTGGCCGGCCGCGCCATCGCCTGGGTGCGCGACCCGGTGGAAGCCATGGTGCTGCACATCCAGGGCTCGGGCCGGCTGCGCGTGCAGGAGGCGGACGGCAGCGTGCGCCTGGTGCGCCTGGCCTTCGCGGGCACCAACGACCAGCCGTACAAGAGCGTGGGCAAGTGGCTGCTGGACCAGGGCCTGGTGCGCGACGCCACCTGGCCCGGCATCACCGCCTGGGTGCGGGCCAATCCGCAGCGCGTGAACGAGATGCTGTGGTCCAACCCGCGCTACGTGTTCTTCCGCGAGGAGCCGCTGGACGCGCTGGACGCCGCCTTCGGGCCCAAGGGCGCGCAGGGCGTGCCGCTCACGCCGGGGCGCTCGATCGCCGTGGACCGCCAGAGCATCCCCTACGGAACGCCGGTGTGGCTGGCCTCCAGCGGCCCTACGGCGCAGTTGTCGCGCCTGGTGCTGGCGCAGGACACGGGCAGCGCCATCCTGGGCGCGGTGCGCGCGGATTACTTCACCGGCTGGGGCCCCGAGGCGGGCGAGATTGCCGGGCGCCTGAAGCAGGGCCTGCGCCTGTGGGCGTTGTGGCCGCGGTAGTGCTATTTGGAAGCTATTCGCGCTTGATTTATGGCGGTTTCAATATAAATTGATGCTGAAATGCCCGTAAGGAAAGCGCTGCAAGCTATCAATATGGTAGTGATTCATTCGCCCTCGACCACGTAGCGCGACACCACGGGCGGCGCGTCGCCCACGTGGAAGGCAAAGCGCCGGTCGCGCAGCGCCACGTCGGAGGCGGTGACGCGGTCAAAGCGCCGCAGGTGCTCCGTCCAGGATTCGTCCACCACGCGCTCCACGTAGCGGCGCGGGTCGGCGATGTCGTGCTGCAGCTCCCAGCTCAAGGCGCCCTGGCGCAGGCGCGCGCGGCGGCTTTCCTGCATCACGGCGCGGAATTCTGCCGCCCGCGCGGGGTTGATGAAGTATTCGATGCTGACCACCAGCCGCAGGCCGGCGGCGGGCGGGCTGTCGGCCCGCGGTGCCTGGAAGGCGCGCGAGGCGCTCAGGTCCTCCTCGCCATGGCGGTTGCTCACCAGGCGCTGTACCAGCGCCATCACCAGCACCCCGGTGAGTGCCGCCAATGCCAGGCTCATGTGCACGCTGGAGAGTGCGGCGACCTGCCCCCACAGCGCCGCGCCCACGGCCGTGGCGCCCATGATGGACATCTGGTAGATGGACATGCCGCGCGCGCGCACCCAGTTGGGCAGCGCCAGCTGTGCGGCCACCGTGAGCGAATTGGCGGTGGTGATCCACGCCGCCCCGCCCACCAGCATGGCCGGCACCGCCACGTACACGTTGGGCGCAATGGCGACCACGGCCGTGGCCAGCGCCTGCAGCAGCGTGCCGCGCGCCACCAGCTGGTCCAGCGACATCATCTGGCGCAGGCGTGGCAGGAACATGGCAGCGCTCACGGCGCCCGCGCCCATGGAGGCCAGCAGCAGCGTGAAGGTGCCTGCGCCGCCGCCCTGCAGGTCGCGCGCCACCAACGGCAGCAGCGCCAGCAGCGCCGTGGCATGCAGGAAGAAGATGGAGATGCGCCACAGCACGGCGCGCATCGGGGGCGACTCGCGCACGAACTGCAGACCCACGCGCATGGCACTGGTCAGGCGCTCGCGCCCCAGCGGGTTGGGCATGGGCTGGCGCCGCCAGCGCATGATGGTGAAACCCGCCACCAGCGACAGCACGGCATTCAGCACGAACACCCAGGCGCTGCCCGCGCTGGCGATGATGGCACCGGCCACCAGCGGGCCGATGATGCGCGAGGCGTTCATGGCCACGCCATTGAGCGCCAGCGCCGCGGGCAACTGTTGGCGGTTCACCAGTTCCGGCACGATGGCCGCAAACACCGGCCAGCGCATCGCCAGCCCGATGCCGTTGGCGAAGGTCAGCGCCAGCAGCAGGTAGGGGTTGAGCCCACCCCAGAGGATGGCCACGCACAGCACCACCGCCACGGCCGCCACCCAAAACTGCGTGACCATGAAGTAGCGCCGCCGGTCCAGGATGTCGGCCAGCGCGCCGCTGGGCAGGCCCAGCAGGAACACGGGCAGCGTCGAGGCCGTCTGCACCAGCGCCACCAGCGCAGGCGAATCGGTCAGCGTGGTCATCAGCCAGGCCGTGGCCACGTCGTTCATCCACATGCAGGTGTTGGCCGCCAGCCAGGTGAGCCACAGCATGCGGAACACCGGCACCGACAGCGGCGCGAAGGGCGACTGCGGCGCACGCTGCGCCGCGCTGTGCTGCAACTCGGCTGTGGCGGCGGCCTCGGCGGTGTGGGCGGCGGCGGAGGCCGCGTCGGGGCCTGGCGGTGTGGGTGGTGAACTCAGCGGTCCGCTGTCATGGAGGGGCTGGGGCGGCATGTGCGGCCATTGTGACGGGAATGCGGCGCGCTTGCTGCGCCGGGGCCGCAATCCCGGCGGGTGCGAAACGGTGTTCAGCCTCTGTTGGAATTGCCGTTGCCATTGCCTCCGGCGTTCCCGTTGCCATTGCCTCCGGCGTTCCCGTTGCCATTGCCTCCGACGTTCCCGTTGCCGTTGCCTCCGGCGTTCCCGTTGCCGTTGCCTCCGGCGTTCCCGTTGCCGTTGCCTCCGGCGTTCCCATTGCCATTACCTCCGGCATTCCCGTTGCCATTGCCTCCGGCATTCCCGTTGCCATTGCCTCCGGCATTCCCGTTGCCATTGCCTCCGGCATTCCCGTTGCCATTGCCTCCGGCGTTCCCGTTCCCGTTGCCGTTGGTGTTTGCGGGAGGAGGCAACGCGGATGGAGGGTCAACTACAGCCCTTTGCCGCACGCGTATCCGCTGCGCGACCAGCACGCCGTTGGCAGACATCCGGCCCGCCACTTCCAGCGTTGCGCCGTTGCGGATGTCATCAGCCCGCCCCCCGGTTATTTGCGCGCCCGAGGCATCGATATCCGTGCCTTGCAGCGCAAAGGATTGTGCAGAGGCGAAGTTCGTCACCACACCTTCCAGCACGACGGGCGCGTCTGCCTGGCGTGAGAGGCTGTGCGCTGGCCGCAGCACGCGGGCCACGAGCACGTTGCCGGCCGGGGGCTGGGCTGCATGCACATACAGCGGCATGCCGTTGTCCAGCATGCCCGCCTCCAGACCGTTCAAAAAGGCAGCCTGTGCATACTGGATCTGCATCGTGCCCAACTGGAACCGGCGTGCCACCGTATCGAGGGCCTGCACGCTGCCCCACAGCACGGGCTGTACCGAGGGGAGCGTGGCGGTGGTCAGCTGCAGCCGGGTCGCGCGCATCAGCCCACTGCTGGTGGGCAACGCATGTACCTGCACGATCTGGCCGACTTGCAAGGCGGCCAAGCCGGACAGTCCGTCGAGCACGGTCTCGTCATCGACATATACCCGCGCACCCATTACCTCGATGCGCCCCAGCGCCGCGTCCACGGCATCCACCGCCCCCCGTAGCTCCGGTATCGACAGTACATGCGCGGCCGTACCCGTGCTGAATCCGGTATCGAGGGTGCCGTTCACTTGCACGGTCATGCCAGGTTTCAGGCTGCTCTGGCCGCTCTTCAGGCTTTGCTGACCATTGGCGTCTTCCTGCGAGACGCCCTCCACTTCCACCTGGGCGTGGCTGATATCGAAGCGCACGCCGTTCACAACCATGTACGACCCGCTGGGTGATTCGCCGAGGCTGTCGACGCTGCCAATGGCCACGGAAGACATGGCGATGCCGGTGCCGCCCGAGCCCACGCCGTCGCCGCCTCCACAGGCTGCGAGCACCAGCCCCAGCGTGGTCATCAGCGCGTATATCCCAGTCCTCATGTTTTCTTCCTGCGCTTTGCAGAGCCTGCACGGGTGGTCGGTTTCACGTCCGGCGGCTCGTCCTCATGGTAGACATACACCCCTACGCGCATGCGTGCCGTGCCCATGCCTGCCGCAGAGGCATGGGCTTGGGTCATTTCCCGTACCAGGCGGTAATGCACGGAATCCCAATGTTCCCGTGCCAACTGGTGGATGCGTTCGCACTCCGACACGGTCAAGCCCGAGGCATAGACGGAGCGTTCCAGCATCCGGGGCTGCTGCCCCAAGGTATTGCTGACGGCGGCCAGCAGATGGTCCCGCACATTGTCCCCGGTGAAGGCCAGCATGTCCCGCAGGCTGGTGGCCGGGATGAAGCCGTCGCCCACCAGTTCCACCTCGCCTTCGCCGTCGCCCGTCAGCCCCCTGACCAGATTCAGGCGCTGAAGCTCCTCCAGCAGGGTTCTGTGGTGCACATCGCCGCGGGTGGCGAGACGCGCCACCAGTTCAAAGGAGGGGCCATGGCCGGTGTCCACAATAGGAAGGCGGCGCCGGCTGGGCTCCTCGGCGGCAAGCTGCAACCAGGCCGTGAAAGCCTTGGCGGCCGACGACCCTTCGGTGGCAGGCAAAGGATCGCGTACTTGGCGCACTCTGGCGGTCACGTCCTTGCGATTGAGACCGGTGGTGACCGAGATCTGGCTCAGGTTGGGGTCGGGAATGCCTTGGCTGCGCCAGAGATGGCGCGCTTCCTCCAGCAGCAGGTCCCTCAGGATTTCTTCGAGTTGGGCGTGCTTCAGTCCCATCGCCAACGCCAGCCTGACCGCGGGGCGAAGGATTCGTACCAGCGCGGACTGCGTCCATTTCAGGCGGTCTTGCATGGGAAGGTGAAAGGGCGAGAGGCTCGTCGCTCAAGTGTGACTGCTTATGCAGCCAGCGGTGCCTAAAAAATGCGAGTGTGCCATCTGCCTGACACCAGGAGAAGGACCGCCAGGCGCGATGGCCGTTGGCGTCATGTTCCCTGAACGCGCTGGAGTTTGACCTCGCTGGAACGAAGCCGCCCCGATGCGCGGCCGCTTCAGCGGGTTGCTGGCATCGTGGCGCCCGGGCAGCAGTTGCAATGAAAATGCGGTCAAACCCTTATGGGGAAAGCGGTGCAAGCTACCGAATTAGGAGTGGTCCTACGCTGCGGCGCCACGCACCACGGGCCGCACCGGGCCCAGGTGCGCCAACGGCAGCGCGCCGCCTGCCTTGACCTCGCCCAGCGAGAAGCTGGTGTGCATGTCCTTCACGTTGGGCAGGTTCAGCAGCACGGTGCGTGCGAACTGCGAGAAGCTGTCCAGGTCGCGCGCCACCACCTGCAGCTCGAAGGTACCGGTGCCGCTGATGTAGTGGCACGAGACCACCTCGGGGATCTGGGCGATGGCCTGCTCCATGGCCAGCGTCAGGTCGCCGGTGTTGCGCTCGGCGTCCAGGCGCACGAACGCCAGCACGCCCAGGCCGATCTTGTGGCGGTCGATTTCCGCGTGATAGCCGCGGATGTAGCCCGCTTCCTCCAGGGCGCGTACGCGCCGCCAGCACGGTGCAGCGGACAGGCCTACGCGTTGCGCCAGCTCGGCGTTGGTCAGGCGCGCCTCGGCCTGCAGCTCGCGCAGGATGGCGATGTCGTATTTGTCCAAGGTTTCCATTTTTGGATTGTTTTAAGAAAGAAGCTTTCGCGCATCAGGGTAAACGCGGCAAATAAAGCAAACACATATCGGTGTCTCGCGCATACACTGCGCAGATCGGGTGGCGCCCACACGGCACCGTCCCGCACGCCGCGCCCAACAGAGGCGGCGGATCACAGAACCCACGGAGACAAGACATGAATGCCCCGCTGCCCGAACACGTCCGCCGCGCGCTGGAGACGGTCACCCTTGAGGACAAATACACACTGGGCCACGGCCGCGCCTTCATGAGTGGGGTGCAGGCCCTCGTGCGCCTGCCCATGCTGCAGCGCCAGCGCGATGCAGCCGTGGGCCTGAATACCGCGGGCTTCGTGAGCGGCTACCGTGGCTCGCCCCTGGGCGGCTACGACCAGGCCCTGTGGGGCGCCCGCAAGCACCTGGCGGAGCACCACGTGGTCTTCCAGCCCGGCGTGAACGAGGAGCTGGCCGCCACCGCCGTCTGGGGCACGCAGCAACTGGACATCTACCCCCAGTCCAAGAAGTACGACGGTGTCTTCGGCATCTGGTACGGCAAGGGCCCGGGCGTGGACCGTTGCTCCGACGTGTTCAAGCATGCCAACATGGCCGGCACGGCGCGGCATGGCGGCGTGATCGCGGTGGCGGGCGACGACCACATCAGCAAGAGCAGCACGGCGGCGCATCAGAGCGACCACATCTTCAAGGCCTGCGGCCTGCCGGTGTTCTTCCCCAGCAGCGTGCAGGACATTCTGGACATGGGGCTGCACGCCTTTGCCCTGAGCCGCTTCTCGGGCCTGTGGTCCGGACTCAAGACCATCCAGGAGGTGGTGGAGTCGTCCAGCAGCATCTCTGTGGACCCCGACCGCGTGAAGATCGTCATGCCCGAGGACTTCACCATGCCGCCCGGCGGCCTGCACATCCGCTGGCCCGATGCGCCGCTGGAGCAGGAGGCGCGCCTCATGGACTACAAGTGGTACGCGGCACTGGCGTACATCCGCGCCAACAAGCTCAACTACAACGTGATCCAGGGCCCGCAGGACCGCTTCGGCATCATCGCCAGCGGCAAGGCGTACAACGACACGCGCCAGGCACTGGTGGACCTGGGCCTGGACGACGACACCTGCCGTCAGCTGGGCATCCGCGTGCACAAGGTCAACGTGGTGTGGCCGCTCGAAGCCACCATCACGCGCGACTTCGCCCAGGGCCTGCAGGAGATCCTGGTGGTGGAGGAAAAACGCCAGGTCATCGAATACCAGATCAAGGAAGAGCTCTACAACTGGCGCGCCGACGTGCGTCCCAACGTGCTGGGCAAGTTCGACGAGATCGAGGGTGACAACTCCGGCGGCGAATGGAGCATGCCCAATCCCAGCCAGAACTGGCTGCTGCGGCCCAAGGCCGACCTGACGCCGGCCATCATCGCCAAGGCGATCGCCAAACGCCTGAAGAAGCTGGGCGTGCCCGAGGACATCGTGGCGCGCATGGACGCGCGCATCTCCGTGGTGGAGGCGCGCGAGCGCGGCCTGCTGGAGGTGAAGACCGACACCGAGCGCATGCCGTGGTTCTGCAGCGGCTGCCCGCACAACACCAGCACCCGCGTGCCCGAGGGCTCGCGCGCCGTGGCCGGCATTGGTTGCCACTACATGGCCAACTGGATGCCCGACCGCGCCACGAGCACCTTCACGCAGATGGGCGGCGAGGGCGTGACCTGGGTGGGTCAGGCGCCGTTCACCAAGGACAAGCACGTGTTCGCCAACCTGGGCGACGGCACCTACTTCCACAGCGGCCTGCTGGCGATCCGCCAGAGCATCGCCTCGGGCGCAAACATCACCTACAAGATCCTCTACAACGACGCCGTGGCCATGACCGGCGGCCAGCAGGTGGGCGAGCGCCCCGAGGGGCATTCGGTGGCGCAGATCGCCCACAGCCTGCGCGCCGAGGGCGTGGTCCGGCTGGTGGTGGTGACGGACGAGCCCGAGAAGTACCACGGCCGCACGCACCCGGCCAACGCCGCGCGCGCCGGCCACCCCGAGCTGCTCAACGACCTGCCGCCGGGCATTGAGGTCTTCCACCGCGACGAGCTGGACCGCATCCAGCGTGAGTTCCGCGAGATCGCAGGCTGCACGGCCATCATCTATGACCAGACCTGCGCGACCGAGAAGCGCCGCCGCAGGAAGCGCGGCCTGCTGGCCACACCCGCCAAGACCGTGGTCATCAACGAGTTGGTGTGCGAGGGCTGCGGCGATTGCTCGGTGCAGTCCAACTGCCTGTCGGTGGAGCCGGT
This sequence comes from Diaphorobacter sp. B2A2W2, assembly GCF_056730635.1. Classification (NCBI taxonomy): domain Bacteria; kingdom Pseudomonadati; phylum Pseudomonadota; class Betaproteobacteria; order Burkholderiales; family Comamonadaceae; genus Diaphorobacter; species Diaphorobacter sp. B2A2W2. The sequence goes on along the minus strand of NZ_JBWZOR010000004.1, from coordinate 112,123 downwards.
GGAGACCGAGTTCGGCCGCAAGCGCCGCATCAACCAGAGCACCTGCAACAAGGACTATTCCTGCGTGAAGGGCTTCTGCCCGAGCTTCGTCACCGTCGAGGGCGGCCAGCTCAAGAAGCCCAAGAAGGAGAAGAAGGGCGACCTGTCCACGATGGCGCCCATCCCCGAGCCGGTGCTGCCGGCGGCCGAAGCCGCGTGGGGCATCGTCGTGGCTGGCGTGGGCGGCACGGGCGTGATCACCATCGGGTCCCTGCTGGGCATGGCCGCGCACCTGGAGGGCAAGGGCGTCATCACGCAGGACGCGGCGGGCCTGGCGCAAAAGGGTGGCTCCACCTGGAGCCATGTGCAGATCGCCAACCGCCCCGAGGCCATCCACACCACCAAGGTGGACACGGCCAAGGCGGACCTGGTGATCGGCTGCGACCCCATCGTTGCCGCGAACAAGGCCACGTTGGCCGCCATGCAGCCGGGGCGCACCTTTGTCGCCCTCAACAGCCACGGCACACCGGCCGCGGCCTTTGTGCACAACCCCAATTGGCAGTTCCCGGCCGACGGCTGCGAGGCCGCCATCGCACAGGCCGTGGGCGCCGAGTTGCTGGGTGTGTTCGACGCCGAGCAGGTGGCCAGCCAGTTGCTGGGTGACAGCATCTACACCAACCCGCTGATGCTGGGCTATGCGTGGCAAAAGGGCCGTGTGCCGCTGTCCCACGCTGCGCTCATGCGCGCCATGGAGCTCAATGGCGTACAGGTGGAGAACAACAAGGCTGCCTTCGAATGGGGACGCCGCTGCGCGCACAACCTGGCCGAGGTGCAGGCGCTGTTCCAGGCCGCGCAGGTGATCCAGTTCGTGAAGAAGCCCGGCTTGGCCGAGATGGTCGCCAAGCGTGTGGACTTCCTCACGGACTACCAGAACGCCGCCTATGCGGCCGAGTACCAGGCCTTCGTGGACAAGGTGCGCGCGGCCGAGGATTCACTGGGCCAGGGCACGCGCCTCACCGAAGCGGTGGCGCGCTACCTGTTCAAGCTGATGGCCTACAAGGATGAGTACGAAGTGGCGCGGCTGCACACCGACAAGGCGTTCACCGACAAGATCGCCGCGATGTACGAAGGCGACTACAAGCTGGTGCACCACCTGGCGCCCCCGCTGCTGGCCAAGCACAACGACAAGGGTGAGTTGGTCAAGCAAAGCTACGGGCCCTGGGTGCGCAAGGCCTTCGGCGTGCTGGCTCGCATGAAGGGACTGCGCGGCACGGCGCTCGATGTCTTCGGTCGGACCGAGGAGCGCAAGACCCAGCGCGCGCTGATCCGCGAATACCGCGCCTGCATCGAGGAACTGCTGAAGGGCCTGACGGCCGAGCGTCTGGCGCTGGCGGTGGAGATCGCGCGTATCCCTGAGGACATCCGCGGCTACGGCCATGTGAAGGAGCGCCACCTGCAGGCCGCGCGCAAGAAGTGGTTCGCGCTCATGGACCGCTGGCGTGCCCCACACGCGGGTGCGCCCCGCCAAGTGGCCTGAGACGGTGGGCGGGCCTGTCATGCCCGCCTATTCCTTCTGAGCCCGCCCGCGGCCTGCCCGAGGGCAACGCGGTCGTTCACGCGTTCTGAGGAATGGGCATGCCGGCCACACTGGACGGGCCTTCCTGCCCGGCCGGCGGGTCGGCCAGCTGCACGCGGCTGACCGGCACCGCCAGCCGCATGCCCAGTGCCTGCAGCCGGCCCAGCAACGCCAGGTTGATGCGCTGCTGCAGGTCCATGTAGAGGTTGTAGCCCGGGTCTTTGACGATGTAGACCACTTCATAATCGAGCGAGCTGGCGCCAAATCCCTTGAAATGAGCGCGGTCGAAGCGCAGCTGCGGTTCGGCCTCGATGATGTCGCGCACCGCTTGCGCCAGGGCCTGCGCCTGCGCGGGCGAGGTGTCCTGCGCCACGCCAAAGCCAAACACGATGCGGCGCTCGCGCATGTGGCGATAGTTGTTGATGGTCTGCTTGAGCAGCTCGGTGTTGCTCATCACCACCTGTTCCCCGCTCAGGGCGCGGATGCGCGTGGTCTTTACGCCCACCTGCTGCACGGTGCCTGCGATGGGACCCACGACGATGAAGTCGCCCACCTCGAAGGGCTTGTCCACCGCGATCGCCATGGAGGCGAACAGATCGCCCAGCACGCTTTGCACTGCCAGCGCCACCGCAATGCCGCCCACGCCCAGGCTGGCCACGAAGGCGGTGATGTTCACCCCCAGGTTCGATAGGATGGCCAGCAGCACCGTGGCCCACACCAGCGTGCGCAGCCCCCAGGACATGAGCGTGGCCGAGGCGCTGATCTGCCCCGTGCCCGCGGCGCCATGGTGGCGCCGGTAGCGCTCGACCCCCAGACTGATGGCGCGCGTGCCCCACAGCCCCAGCTGCACCGCCACGGCCAGGAACCAGAGCTGACTCACACGGTCATGCCAACGCCCAGGCAGGTCCAGCATGCCGGTGCCCACCAGCAGTGCTGCCAGCAGGATGAGCAGACGGCTGGTTCCGGCGAGCACCTGCGCCAGCAGGCTTGCCGCGCCGGCATCGCCGCCGCCGGATTTGCGGTCGGCATGCGCGACGGCCCAGCGCAGCAGTAGCGTGAGCGCCAGGTAGATGCCCATGGCCGTGGCCGCCGCCGCCAATACTTCGGCAGCGGACATGCCCCAGAACCACTCTGTCTCCAGCCAGGCGGATACCGATGCGAAATCCATGGAAAGCGTTTCCTTTCTTGACACGGGGGGTGGGAGGGAAGGGCCGCGCCGCGGCGCCGGCCGCCGCGGGCGGCACACAGGCATGCTACGAAGCCCTGCCAGGCGCCGGCGTAGGCCCAGGCCGACGATGGGCGCGTCGCATCGGATGCATTAACCGCCCCTGGTCCGGGGCTTTATGCTATATATGTGATAGCTGCTTGCGCTCACTGGACGGGCGTTGCAAAGTGTTTTGATGCTGAATCCCAGAGGGCGCCCTCAGCCCGCCGGCCGCCGGTGCGCGCAGCCCTGGCCGGCAGCCCCCCGCATACAATGGCCGGCTCACCGCCCGCAGGCCCTGGCGCCTCCCGGCGGAGCCCCTTTGCACCTATTACTACCAGTGGAGTCCTTCCCGTGTTGATTTCTTCTGCCTTTGCACAGACCGCCCCCGCCGCAGCCGCCGAGGCCGGCCTGATGGGATCGCTCACCAGCATGCTGCCGCTGGTGCTGATGTTCGTGGTGCTGTACTTCATCATGATCCGTCCCCAGATGAAGCGCCAGAAGGAGCACCGCGCCATGATCGACGCGCTGGCCAAGGGCGACGAAGTGGCCACGGCCGGCGGCTTGCTGGGCAAGGTGGCGGGCCTGAGCGAAGGCTACCTGCAACTGGAGATTGCGCCTGGCGTGCAGGTGCAAGTGCAGCGCAGCGCCGTGGCCCAGGTGCTGCCCAAGGGCACGGTCAAGTAAACCGTCCCAGCTGTAGGCCTACGGGCCTTGTTATGAGGGCAGTGCTGCGCCGCATCCCGCGGCCGCTGCCCCGCATGGATTGAAGAGCGCGATCATGAACCGTTATCCGGTCTGGAAGTACGCGATCCTGGTGATCGTGTTGCTCATTGGGGCCCTGTATACCCTGCCCAACTTCTTTGGCGAGGCGCCTGCGGTGCAGGTGTCGTCGGCCAAGGCCACGCTGAAGGTCGACGCCGCGGTCCAGCAGCGCGTCGAGGACGCGCTGAAAGCCGCCAACGTGGCCTCGGATTCCATCGTGTTCGACGGCAACTCGGTGCGCGCGCGCTTTGACACGCCGGACAACCAACTCAAGGCCAAGGACGCGATCGAGAAGGCCCTGATTCCCGACCCGAGCGATCCTTCCTACATCGTGGCGCTGAACCTCGTGTCGCGCTCGCCCGACTGGCTCAGCGCGCTGCATGCACGGCCCATGTACCTCGGCCTGGACCTGCGCGGCGGCGTGCACTTCATGCTGCAGGTGGACATGCAGGCGGCGATCACGAAGAAGATCGAGTCGTACGCAGGCGACCTGCGCAGCGCGCTGCGCGAGAAGAACATCCGGCACGGCGGTATCGGCCGCGAAGGGCAGGCCGTGGACATCCGCGTGCGCGACGAGGCCACGCTCACGGCGGCACGCAACCTGATCGCCGACCAGTTCCAGGACCTGGCGGTCGTGAGCAGCGCCGACGGCGACGGCATGCGCCTGCGCGCCACCATCAAGCCCGAAGCCCTGCGCAAGGTGCAAGAGCAGGCCTTGAAGCAGAACATGGTCACGCTGCACAACCGCATCAACGAACTGGGCGTGGCCGAGCCCGTGATCCAGCAGCAGGGCCTGGACCGCATCGTGGTGCAGCTGCCCGGCGTGCAGGACACGGCCAAGGCCAAGGACATCCTGGGCCGCACCGCCACGCTGGAAGTGCGCATGGTGGACGAGGGCACCGAGGCGCGCGCAGCCGAAATGGGAACGGGCCCCGTGCCGTTCGGTGCCGAGAAATACCTGGACCGCAACGGCCAGGCCGTGATCGTGAAGAAGCAGGTCGTGCTGACCGGCGAGAACCTCACCGACGCGCAGCCAGGATTCGACGGCCAGACCCAGGAGCCCACCGTGAACCTCACGCTGGACGCCAAGGGCTCGCGCATCTTCAAGGACATCACGCGCGAGAACGTGGGCAAGCGCATGGCCATCGTGCTGTTCGAAAAGGGCAAGGGCGAGGTGGTGACCGCGCCCGTGATCCGCAGCGAGATTGGCGGTGGTCGCGTGCAGATCTCCGGCCGCATGACCACGGCCGAGGCCAACGACACCGCACTGCTGCTGCGTGCCGGCTCGCTGGCCGCGCCCATGGAGATCATCGAGGAATACACCATCGGCCCGAGCTTGGGTGCTGACAACATCGACCGGGGTATCCAGTCGGTGGTCTGGGGCATGGTGGCCATCGCGGCCTTCATGTGCGTGTACTACATGCTGTTCGGCGTGTTCTCCACGATCGCGCTGGGCGTGAACGTGCTGCTGCTGATCGCCATCCTGTCGATGCTGCAGGCCACGCTGACCCTGCCCGGCATCGCCGCCATGGCCCTGGCGCTGGGCGTGGCCATCGACTCCAACGTGCTGATCAACGAGCGCATCCGCGAGGAGCTGCGCGCTGGCGTGGCCCCGCAGGCGGCGATCGCCACCGGCTACGAGCGCGCCTGGGCCACCATCCTGGACTCCAACGTCACCACGCTGATTGCGGGCCTGGCGCTGCTGGCCTTCGGCACGGGGCCGGTGCGCGGCTTTGCCGTGGTGCACTGCATCGGCATCCTGACCAGCATGTTCTCGGCGGTGTTCTTCTCGCGTGGCCTGGTCAACCTCTGGTATGGCCGCAAGAAGAAGCTCAAGAGCGTGTCCATCGGCCAGGTGTGGAAGCCCGAGGGCGATGAGCACCGCTCGGTGGCTGCCCGCGGCAACAGCAACTAAGAAAGGGGAAAACCATGGAGTTTTTCCGCATCAAAAAAGACATCCCGTTCATGAAGTACGCGTTGGTGCTCAACGCGGTGTCTTTCATCACTTTCGCGCTGGCGGTGTTCTTCCTGGTCACGCGGGGCCTGCACCTGTCGGTGGAGTTCACGGGTGGCACCGTCATGGAGGTGGCCTACACGCAGACGGCCGACATCGGCAAGGTGCGCGACACCGTCGCGGGCCTGGGCTATGCCGACGTGGTGGTGCAGAACTTCGGCACCTCGCGCGACGTGATGGTCCGCCTGCCCGTGCAAAAGGGCGTCACCTCGGCCCAGCAAAGCGAGCAGGTGCTGAGCGCGCTGAAGGCGCAGGACCCCGAGGTCACGCTGCGGCGCACCGAGTTCGTGGGCCCGCAGGTGGGCGAAGAACTGGTGCACGGCGGCCTCATGGCGCTGGGCATGGTGGTGCTGGGCATCGTCATCTACCTGGCCTTCCGCTTCGAGTGGAAGTTCGGCGTGGCAGCGGTGATCGCCAACCTGCACGACGTGGTCATCATTCTGGGCTTCTTTGCGTTCTTCCAGTGGGAGTTCTCGCTGTCGGTGCTGGCCGGAGTGCTGGCGGTGCTGGGCTATTCGGTGAACGAGTCGGTGGTGATCTTCGACCGTATCCGCGAGGCCTTCCGCAAGTTCCGCAAGCTCAACACGCATGAGGTGATCGACCACGCCATCACCTCCACCATGAGCCGCACCATCATCACCCACGCCTCCACCGAGGCCATGGTGCTGTCCATGTTCTTCTTCGGGGGCCCCAGCCTGCACTACTTCGCACTGGCGCTGACCATCGGCATCCTGTTCGGCATCTACTCGTCGGTGTTCGTTGCCGCGGCCATCGCCATGTGGCTGGGCGTCAAACGCGAAGACCTGGTCAAGGCGCCGACCCGCAAGGAAGGCGACCCGGCCGACCCGAACTCCGGCGCCGTGGTCTGACGATGCGCGTGCGCAGCCGCCTTGTCCGCGTGCCGATGCAAAGGCCGGGGCGCGACAGCGGCTGGGGCTAATATCGGAGCCCTATGGATTTTTCGCCCACTTCCACTGCCCACCGACGGCTGGCCCACCTGGCCCGCCAGCGTTTCGTGGAGGGGCTGTGCGCCGGCCTGTCGGCGCTGGACAAAACAGTCCATGACTTCCTGACCGAGTTGATGGGTCAGACCGCCACGCAGCGCGACATGCAATTGCGGCGCGATGCCTGGATGGGCCATCAGGCCCACCGCAAGACCTGGGTGGAACACCTGGGCCGGGCCTGGCGTGAAAGCCTGGCGCCGCCGCCCGTCACGGGGCGCGGCACCCTCAACGCGTCGAAGGCGTTCGATGGGCTTGAACTGCTGGGCGACGACGTGCTGGAGAACAAGATCATCGCCTCGCGCATGGCGCTGACCCTCACCGAGCATGTGGCCGCTCCCTTCGATGCCGCGCGGCAGCGCACACAGCATCTGGAAGGCCGCGAGCTGGCCAGCACCGATATCCTGCGCCCCGAAACCCTGTGCCTGCATCTGGTCGAGCAGTGGTTGGAGGTGGGCCTGCAGCGCGACCATTTGCAGATGGTGATCGACCCGCTGCAGCGCGAACTGGCGGCGCTGGCGCTGGCGCAGTACCAGGCCCTCGTGAAGCTGTACGACGAACAGGGCGTCGTGGCGCAGGACGACCTGCGCGCCCGCGTGCGCCGCGCGGCCGCCGGCCCCAACACCGGCAGCCCCGGCGAGCCGCCGCCCGCGTCCGGTCCCGTGGGGCTGGCCTCGCAGGCATTGCAACAGTCGCGCGCCGCGCTGGGGCGGCCCACGGAATTTGCCCCCACGCGCCAGGCGGCGTCGGCCTTCATGCCCCCGCCCCCCGGCATGCGCGGGCAGCCGGCGATGGCCGGCATGGGCAGCCCGCTGGTGCGCGCGCGCCAGCGCGCCCAGGGCGTGATGATGCAGCTGCGGCGCTTGCTCACGCAGCCCACCACGGGCTACGACATGGTCAAGGCACCCCCCGCGTCCGCGGCGCTGGCCCATGCGCTGGCGGCGCACCGCGTCTCGGCCGACAGCTACTACAGCGACGTGGCCACGCTGGTCGAGGACTACAGCCCACAGGCCGTGGTCCGCGTGGCGAGCGCCGTGCGCGAGCGGTCCGTGGAGTTCAAGAAGAAGGCCAGTACCGCCAGCGAGAAGGCCATCATCGAGGTGGTGGCGTTGATGTTCCAAAGCATCCTGAGCGAAGACCGCATCCCGCCCTCGGTGCGCGTGTGGTTTGCACGCCTGCAGGTGCCGGTGCTGCGCGTGGCGCTGGCCGAGCCCGAGTTCTTCAGCAACCTCACGCACCCCGCGCGCCAGCTCATCGACCGCATGGGCGCCTGCGTGCTGGGCTTTGACGCCAGTTCCATCAACGGCAGCGCGCTGGAGGCCGAGATCCGCCGCATCGTGCAGGTGATCGAGCAGTACCCCGAGACCGGCCAGCGCGTGTTCCAGCTGGTGCATGACGAGTTCGAGAAATTCCTCGCCAAATTCCTCACCGAGAAGCAGGGCACCTCGCGCATCGTCAGCGTGGCCCAGCAGGTGGAGCAGCGCGAGACACTGGCGATCCAGTACACCATCGAGCTGCGCGCGCTGCTCAAGGACATGCCGGTGCGCGACGAAATCCGCGAGTTCTTGTTCAAGACATGGGCCGAGGTGCTGGCGATGTCGGCCGTGCGCGACGGGGCCCAGCATGCCAGTACCGCCGCCTTCAAGCGCGCCGCGGCCGACCTGGTGTGGGCGGCGGGCGCCAAGCCCAACCGCGCCGACCGTGCGCTGGTCATCCAGAACCTGCCGGCGCTGCTGCAGAGCCTGCGCCAGGGGCTGGCGCTGATCGGCGTGGCGGGGCCCGAGCAGGACGCACAGATCAAGGGAATCACCGACACGCTGGCCGACGCTTTCCTCTCCAAGACGGCCTCGATCCCGCAGGCGCACATCGATGCCATGGCCAAACGCCTGGCGAACCTGGAGGACTACATCGGCGACGAGGCGCTGGGCGACATGCCGCTGAGTGCGGACAACATCGAGATGCTGCTGGGCATCGACGCCTCGTCCATCCACGTCATCGCCGACAACGGTGCGCCTGTGCAGGACGACATGGTGGCCTGGGCGCAGCAGCTGCCGCTGGGCACGTGGTTCACGCTGGACCACAACGGCGCGTCCACGCAGGTGCAATACGCCTGGCACAGCCAGCGCAAGCAGCTGCACCTGTTTGCCACGCGCGATGGCGGCAGCTACCTCATCCAGCTGCGCCGGCTGGGGGCCTACCTGCAGGCGGGCCTGCTGGTGGCGCAGGAGGAGGAGAGCCTCACGCTGCGCGCCACGCGCGATGCGCTCACCAAGCTGGACGCCAACCCGGAGCGCCTGCTGGGTTGAGTGGTCGCGCAGCGGCCCAACGCGCACAACGGGGGCCGGCTGCGCACAGCCGCGCCGCGGGCCTCAAGCCTCAAGCCTCTGGCATGTCCGTGGCGGCGCTGAAGCCATCGCGCGTATTGCGCGGCCTGGCATTGCACGACGGCGCGGCGTTGCGGGGTGCGACCGGTGGCGGACTGCGCGTCGACAGCTGCTATGGATGAAATAGCTTTTGACGCTGAACAGCAGCGCGCCAAGCCCCGTTCTATTCCCATTCATCACCACCCCGCACCACGCGGCGCACCACGTCGGCGGCGAAGCCACGCGTGGCCAGAAAGCGCATCTGGCGCGCACGCTCCTGCGGCGTGTCGGCGGGCTGGTCGCCAAAGCGCTGGCGCCACACGGCCCGGGCGCGCTGCAGTTCGGTGCCCGCCAGCTGGGCGGCGGTGCTGCGCACCAAATCCTCGTCCAGCCCCTTGCGCCGCAGCTCCTGCAGCACGCGCTGGGTGCCGAAGCGCTCCGCGCGGCGGTGCACCACAGACTCGGCCACGCGCTCTGCATTGATGAAGTCGCGCGCCTGCAGCTCGTCCAGCAGCGCCGGCAGATCGTCGCCCTCCTGCACGTGGCGCGCCAGCTTGGCCTGCAGTTCGCTGCGCGAATGCTCGCGCTGGGCGAGCAGGCGCAGCGCACGGCCCTTGAGGGAGAGGGCGGTGAATCCCATGAATGCTATTGAAAAAAGAGCTTCCAGCGCTTGATAGCCAAGCGCTGGAGGCAGATTTCGCTCAAAAACCCCGGTGCGCGGTTACGCTTCGATCTCACCCGTCTTGTCGGCCTTTTTGCCGCGCGCAGGCTTGTCTTCGGGCAGGTCGGCCGCCGGGCTCGCGTGGCCCGTGGGCAGCAGTGCGATGCCCAGGCTTTCGCGCACCTTGTTCTCGATCTCCACGGCCAGGCCGGGGTTCTCGCGCAGGAACTCGCGGGCGTTGTCGCGGCCCTGGCCGATTTTCTCGCCGTTGTAGGCATACCAGGCGCCACTCTTTTCCAGGATGCGCGCGTTCACGCCCATGTCGATGATCTCGCCCTCGCGCGAGATGCCCTCGCCGAACAGGATGTCGAACTCGGCCGTCTTGAACGGGGGCGAGACCTTGTTCTTCACCACCTTCACCTTGGTCTCGTTGCCGATCGCCTCGTCGCCCTTCTTGATGGTGCCGGTACGGCGGATGTCCAGGCGTACCGAGGCGTAGAACTTCAGCGCGTTGCCGCCGGTGGTGGTCTCGGGGCTGCCGAACATCACGCCGATCTTCATGCGGATCTGGTTGATGAAGATGACCATGCAGTTGGTCTTCTTGATGGTGGCGGTGAGCTTGCGCAGTGCCTGGCTCATCAGGCGTGCCTGCAGGCCGGGCAGGGCGTCGCCCATCTCGCCCTCGATTTCGGCCTTGGGCGTGAGCGCGGCGACCGAGTCCACCACGATCAGGTCCACGGCGCCCGAGCGCACCAGGCTGTCCACGATCTCCAGCGCCTGCTCGCCCGTGTCCGGCTGGCTGATGAGCAGGTCGGTGAGCTGAACGCCGAGCTTGCTGGCGTACTGCACATCCAGCGCATGCTCGGCATCCACGAAAGCGCACTGGCCGCCTTGCTTCTGCATCTCGGCGATGACCTGCAGCGTGAGCGTGGTCTTGCCCGAGCTTTCCGGTCCGTAGATCTCGATCACGCGGCCGCGCGGCAGGCCGCCCACGCCCAGGGCGATGTCCAGACCCAGCGAGCCGGTGGAGACCACCTGGATGTCCTCAATGGCCTCGCCCTCGCCCAGGCGCATGATGGTGCCCTTGCCAAACTGCTTTTCGATCTGCGCGAGGGCGGCTTGCAGGGCCTTGGCCTTTTCGCTGTTGACGGCGGTTGCGTTGCCTTTGACGGTGGCGTCCATGAAATGCTCCTTCGGGTCGGGTCGGGGTCACGGTGAAATCGTGTGCCTGCCTGGAAACTGTTTCCAATGACAGGCTGGATGCTTGAACAGTAGTTTATGGGCGGTTGATGCGTTATCCAATCAATTTTTGGTCAGTTTGGCTGACAATATGCGGATGACCGCTCCCCCCAGCTCCGACGACCGTTGGCGCCAGACCCACCTGGGCCGCCTGCTGGGCCATGCCATGCGGCGCTTCGATGCGCGTGTGCTGCAGCTCATGGCGCGCGACGTGCAGGTGCCGCTGGCGCTGTCCAACCTCGCGGCGCGCGACCAGGTGAGCGCCGCGCACATCCACATCACGCGGCATCTGTCGCTGCAGGGGGACCGCCTCACCGACCTGGCCGAGCGCGCGGGCATGGCCAAGCAGTCCATGGCCGCGCTGGTGGAGCAGTGCGCGGCCTGGGGTCTGGTCACGCGCGAGCCCGATCCGCGCGATGCGCGTGCGCGCCTGGTGCGCTTCACGCCCACGGGACTGGCGTGGCTGCAGGCGTTTCGCGCGGCGGTGGCGCAGGCCGAGGGCGAGTTCCGCGCCGAGGTGGGGCAGGACGTGGCCACGGTGGTCGCGCTGGGTCTGGAGGCCTATGCCGGCGGCGAGGGCACGGCGGCCTAGAATTCAGATAGAGCGCAGGCCGGCGCACGACAACCAGGAGAGACACCCCATGCGCATCCTCATCGCCGAAGACGACCAGGTGCTTGCCGACGGGCTGCTGCGCACGCTGCGCGGCTCGGGCGCCGTGGTGGACCATGTGGCCAGCGGCACCGAGGTCGATACCGCGCTCCTGACCAACAACGAGTTCGACCTGCTGATCCTCGACCTGGGCCTGCCCAAGATGCACGGCCTGGAGGTGCTCAAGCGCCTGCGCGGGCGCGGCTCGGCGCTGCCGGTGCTGATCCTCACGGCGGCCGACAGCGTGGACGAGCGCGTGAAGGGCCTGGACCTGGGCGCCGACGACTACATGGCCAAGCCGTTCGCGCTGTCGGAGCTGGAGGCGCGCGTGCGTGCGCTCACGCGCCGCGGCATGGGCGGCACCAGCAGCGCCATCCGCCACGGGCCCCTGGTGTACGACCAGGCGGGCCGCGTGGCCACCATCGACGGCAAGATGGTGGAGCTGTCCGCGCGCGAGCTGGGCCTGCTGGAGGTGCTGCTGCAGCGCGCCGGCCGCCTGGTGAGCAAGGAGCAACTGGTGGAGCGCCTGTGCGAGTGGGGCGAGGAGGTGAGCAACAACGCCATCGAGGTCTACATCCACCGCCTGCGCAAGAAGATCGAGCGCGGGCCGATCCGCATCGCCACCGTGCGCGGCCTGGGCTACTGCCTGGAAAAGATCCCCGGCTGACGGCACCTGTGGATGCTCTGTTATTGATAGCTGCTTGCGCTTGATGCATAAGCGCTAGCGGCCAAAAACACCCACCACCTTGAAAATCTTCCAGCGCGAGCAGCGCTCCCTCTTCGGCGAAATCCTGGACTGGATGCTCACGCCGCTGCTGCTGCTGTGGCCGGTGAGCCTGGCGCTGACCTGGCTGGTGGCCCAGGGCCTGGCCAACAAGCCCTTCGACCGCGCGCTGGAGTACAACGCCCATGCGTTGGCGCAGCTCGTCACGGTGCACGACGGCAAGGTGCTGTTCAACCTGCCCCAGCCCGCCAGCGAGATCCTGCGTGCCGACGAGTCCGACATCGTTTATTACCAGGTGCTCTCGCCCACGGGCGACTACCTGTCGGGCGAACGCGACCTGCCGCGCCCGCCGCCCGAGGAGCAGGCGTTCTCCGGCGAGGTGCGGCTGCGCGACGCCGAGCTGCGCGGCATCGACATCCGCGTGGCCTACATCTGGGTGCGCGTGCCGCTGCCCGATGCGCCCGCCGCGCTGGTGCAGGTGGCCGAGACACGCGCCAAGCGCAGCGTGCTGGCCACCGAGATCATCAAGGGCGTGATGCTGCCGCAGTTCGTCATCCTGCCGCTGGCGGTGCTGCTGGTCTGGCTGGCACTGGCGCGCGGCATCAAGCCGCTGCACCAGCTGGAGGAGCGCATCCGCGCGCGCAAGCCTGACGACCTCTCGCCGCTGGACCACAAGGCCGTGCCGATGGAAGTGGCGCCGCTGGTGGATTCGGTGAACGACCTGCTGCGGCGCCTGTCGGAATCCATGGCCACGCAAAAGCGCTTCCTGGCCGACGCCGCGCACCAGCTCAAGACGCCCCTGGCCGGGCTGCGCATGCAGGCCGACCTGGCGCAGCGCGAGGGCACCAGCACCGAGGAGCTCAAGCAGTCGCTCAAGCAGATCGGGCGTTCGTCCATCCGCGCCACGCACACCGTCAACCAGTTGCTGGCGCTGGCGCGGGCCGAGGGCGGCAGCGCCGTGGTGCAGCGCCAGCCGCTGGACCTGGCGCGGCTGGTGATCGAGGTGGTGCGCGACAGCGTGCCGCGCGCCATGGACAAGCACATCGACCTGGGCTACGACGGCGTCGAGCCCGGCACCAATGGCGTGTGGATGGACGGCAACCCCACGCTGCTGAAGGAACTGGTGCGCAACCTGGTGGACAACGCCATCAACTACACCCCGTCCAGCGCGCAGCAGCCCGGCGTGATCACCGCGCGCGTGCTGCCCGACCCGTTCAGCCATGTGCTGCTGCTGCAGGTGGAGGACTCGGGCCCCGGCGTGCCCGAGGCTGAGCGCGAACTGGTCTTCCAGCCCTTCTACCGCGCGCTGGGGACGGACGCCGACGGCTCCGGCCTGGGCCTGCCCATCGTGCGCGAGATCGCGCGCCAGCACGGCGCCGAGGTGGAACTGGAAGACGTGCGCCCCGGCGCGGCCATGCCCGGCGCGCGCTTCAGCGTGCGGTTCGCGGCACGCGAATCGGGGCCATAGCGCTGCCGCTGTCCGATGCTATCGATAAAATAGCTGCTCGCGCTTGATGGGAAAGCGCTGGAGGCCATTTTGAGGTGGATTCAAGCAGCCGGTGCGGCCGTGCCCGCTGCGGGGTCCGCCAGGGCCAGCAGCCAGTCGCGAAAGCGCACCAGCGTGGCCAGCTGCGCACGCGACTCGGGGTAGCACAGCCAGTAGCCCAGGTCGCTCGTGTAGCCGCCGCCGGGCAGCGGCTCGGTGACCGTGCCGGCGGCAATCTCGTCCTGCACCAGGCAGCGCGGCACCAGGGCCAGGCCCATGCCCACCGACACCGCGCGGATGATGGTCTGGAACTGGTCGAACTGCGGGCCGGCCAGCGGGTCCAGGCCGTTCACGCCGTGCGCCTCGGCCCAGTGCTGCCAAGCGCCGGGCACGCTCACGTGGCGCAGCAGCGTGTGGCGTGCCACGTCCTGCGGGCTGTGCAGGGGCGGCGCGCCGGCCAGCCCGGCGCGCGGGCCGATCAGGGCCACGTCGTTGCCCGTCAGGTAGTGCGCGCGTGCGCCCGGCCAGTGCCCGTCGCCGAACAGGATGGAGCAGTCCAGCTCGGGGTCGGCAAAGTCGTAGCCGTGCACGTAGGGCACGAAGTGCAGCGTGATCTGCGGGTGCTGCGCACGCAGCTGCGGCAGGCGCGGAATCAGCCACTTGGCGGCCAGCGTGGGCAGCACCGACAGGTGCAGCGCGCCGCCCTCGTCGCCGCTGGTGATCAGCTCCAGCGTGGCCGCCTCCAAGCGGGCGAGCAGGGCGCTCACGGCCTTTTCGTAGCGCTCACCGGCGGGTGTGAGCGACAGGCGCTTGCGGCTGCGCTCGAACAGCGGAACGCCCACCCAACGCTCCAGCTCCTGCACCTGCTTGCTCACCGCGCTCTGGGTGAGGTGCAGCGCCTCGGCCGCGCGCGAGATGCCCCCGAAGCGGGCCACGGTACAGAACGCCCGCAGCAGGTGCAGCGGCGGGTGAAGGCGGCGCAGGATCATGGGGTTTGCCGATCAAAACATTCCACAATGGAATGATAACAGGCACAGCTATTGCTTTTCCGTCCGCACCCCTTCGTTTATCTTTCGTGCACCATCAAAGGAGTGAGTCCATGCAACGTCGCAAACTGATTGCCGCGCTGGCGGTTACCTCTGTAGTTTCTGGAATGACCTTCGCCCAGGACAACAGCCGTCCCCTGCGCATCGTCGTGCCCTTCCCGCCGGGCGGCGCCACCGACATTGCCGGCCGCTCGCTGCAGGAACCCCTGCAGCGCCTGCTGGGCCAGCCGGTGGTGATCGAGAACAAGGCCGGTGCGGGCGGCTCCATCGGCATGGCCGAGGTGGCGCGCGCCACCGACGGGCTGACCTTCGGCGTGGCCACGCTGTCCACCCACGGCGTGAACCCGGCCGTGCTGGGCAAGCTGCCCTACGACCCCATCAAGGACTTCGTCGGCGTGACCGAGATCGTCAAGGCGCCCGGCATCATCGTGGTCAACCCCAAGGTGCTGCCCGTCAAGGACTTCGCCGACCTCGTGAAGCACCTGAAGGCCCATCCCGGCAAGGTGGAATACGCCACGCCGGGCAACGGCACCATCGGCCACATGTGGGGTGAGCTGTTCAAGAGCGCCACGGGCACCAGCATGGTGCACATCCCCTACCGCGGTGCGGGTCCGGCCACCAACGACGTGCTGGGCGGCCAGGTGCCGGTGTACTTCGACCAGGTGGCCTCGTCGCTGCCGCACGTGAAGGCCGGCAAGCTCAAGGCCCTGGCCGTGTCCTGGCACGAACGCCTGGCCGTGCTGCCCGACGTGCCCACCTATGCCGAGCTGGGCTACAAGCAGGCCAACGATGCGTCGTGGTTCGGCCTGGTGGCGCCCAAATCCACCCCCGCGGCCCAGGTGCAGCGCGTGCAACAGGCCGTGGCCCAGGCCCTCAAGGAGCCGGCGGTGCGCGATCGCCTGGCGGCCCAGGGGCTGTATGCGTCGGGCACCACGCCCGCCGAGTTCTCCGCGCAGATCGCGCGTGAAATTGACAAGATGAAACAGGTGGCAGCCTATGCCAAGATCAAACTGGATTGATTTCCACGGAGTGTGCCTATGCAAGCAGTGCTGAAACTGATCCACAGCCAGTACCTGCAGGCCGAGCCCGGCGCAGCCGGCGCCCCTGCGGCGCCGCCCGCTGCGTCACCCGCACGCATGGTCTCCTGCATCGCGGGGCGCACGCCCCTGGTGCTGGATTCGCCGCACAGCGGCACCGTCTACCCCGCCGACTTCCGCGCTGCGCTGGACCTGCCCGTGCTGCGCCGTGCGGAAGACACCCACGTCGAAAAGCTCTACGCCTTCGCGCCCGGGCTGGGCGTGGGCTGGGTGGAGGCGCACTTCCCGCGCATCTACCTGGACGCCAACCGCGACACCACCGAACTGGACGCCACCCTGCTGGACGCGCCCTGGCCCGACCCGGTCACCACCGACCCCGTGGTGCTGCAGAAGGTGCGCCTGGGCAAGGGGCTGATCTGGAAGTTCACCGACGAGGGCGAGCCCATCTACGACCGTCCGCTGGGCGTGGACGAGGTGCGTGCACGCATCGAGCGCTGCTGGCGGCCCTACCACGCGGCGGTGGCGGCCGAGATCGACGCCGCCCACGCGCGCCATGGCTACAGCATCCACCTCAACTGCCACTCCATGCCCGCCGTGGCCGCCAGCCACGCCACGCTCTACCCGGGCCTGCACCATGCCGACTTCGTCGTGGGCGACCGCGACGGGGCCACCGCCAGCCCGGCGCTGTCGCAGCAGATCTGCGCGTTCCTGCGCGAGCGCGGCTACAGCGTGGACTACAACCATCCCTACAAGGGTGTGGAACTGGTGCGCCGCTACGGCAACCCCGCGCAGCACCGCCACAGCATCCAGGTGGAGATCAACCGCAAGCTCTACATGGATGAGCAGACGCTGGACATCCTGCCGGCAGGGTTCGACCGGCTGCGCGCCGACCTGCGCGCGCTGGTGGAGTCTCTGCTGGCGACCGACCCGCGCGGCTGATCGCTGGCGGCGGCATTCAGGCGGCGGCCTCGGCAGCGAAGGGGCCGCGGTCGGCTGTACCGAGGTTCCCAACGCAAGGCCCGTTCCCATGGACGGGCCTTTGTCATTCCACGCGCTTGTGCAGGCCAGTGGCGATAAAAAACATAGCTGCTGGCGCTTACCAGGCAAGGGTGGATGCGGGATTCTTTCGCGGCGGCCACCGGGCGCCGCCGCGGTGTGCGCCGGCAGTGCATTCCGCATTGGAATGAGATGTGTCGCAATGCTCATTGGTCAGCGGCCCGCGGGGTTACCAGAATGGTTTGTTACCAAAGACCAACCTTGAGGGAGCATTGCATGCAGCGTAGAGACATCCTGACACTGGCGGCCGCTGGCGCCATCCCCGGCCTGGCGAGCGCCCAGGCCTCCAGCAGCACCCTGCGGTTGGTGGTCCCCTTCCCGCAGGGCGGCGCCACCGACATCACCGCGCGTGTGCTGGCCGCGCCGCTGTCGCGCATCCTCGGCATGCCCGTGAAGGTGGACAACCTGCCCGGCGCGGGCGGCGCCACCGGCATGCAGGCGGTGGCCAAGGCCGCGGCCGACGGGATGACGCTGGGCGTGGCCACGCTCTCCACGCATGGCGTGAACCCCGCCGTGTACAAGAAGCTGCCCTACGATGCGATCAAGGACTTCGCGGCGGTGACCGAGATCGTCAAGGCTCCGGGCGTGCTGGTGGTGCACCCCAGCGTGCCGGCGCAAAACTTCGAGCAGTTCATCAAGCTGCTCAAGAGCCAGCCGGGCAAGATCACCTATGCCACGCCCGGTGCGGGCACCATCGGCCACATGTGGGCCGAGTTGCTGCAAAGCACCACCGGCACGTCCATGAAGCACGTGCCCTTCCGCGGCGCGGCGCCCGCCGTGGCCGACCTGCTGGAGGGCAAGGTGCAGGTGTACTGCGACCAGGTGGCGTCGTCGCTGCCTCATATCCAGGCGGGCAAGCTGCGCGCGCTGGCCGTGTCGTGGAATCAGCGCCTGGCCGTGCTGCCCAAGGTGCCTACCTATGCCGAGCTGAGCCTGTTCACCAATAACGATCCGTCGTGGTTCGGTCTGGTGGCACCCGCCGGCACGCCCGCCGTCGTGGTCCGCGCGCGCCGCAATGCCGTCGCACAGGCGCTGGAGGAGCCCGCCGTGCGCAAGGCGCTGGCCGACCACGGGCTGTTCCCCTCGGGTTCGCTGCCCGCGGAATTCGGGGCCCAGATCCAGAAGGAAGTGGACAAGATGCGGCGCGTGAGCCGCTTTGCGCAGATCAGCTTGGACGCGGGCTGACGGCTGACGGCTGACGGCGGGCCGGCAGCGGCGCTGCCGGCGCGAAGGCCGCCATCCATCAAGGCTGCCGCGCGCCATGCCGCGCAGGCCACGGCGGTCGGCAAACCGCGCTGGCGGCGTGCCAGGGATCAGGCGCAGGGGCGCAGCGTCTTGCCGGCCAGCGCCGGCTGCAGCGTGGTGTCCAGGCGTGTGCGCAGCGTGTCGTTCACGGCCGGCAGGCGCAGCATGAAGCCGGGCGCGTCGGCGCGCTCCTGCACCACGCGCGCGGTGCGCACGCCCTGGTTGGCCAGCAGGGCCATGCCGCGCTGCGCGGCCTCCTCGGTGGAAAAGCGCCCCAGCGACAGCCCCGGCTCCAGTGCCGCGCCGGGCCGGTCGTAGGGGATCTTGAGCGCGCGCAGCTCGGCGCGCTTCTTGGCCACCGCCTCTTCGTCGGGAAAGCGCCCCATGTACACCATCCAGCGGCCCGTGATCGGCGTGGGCTCCAGGGTCCAGCTGCCCTCGGGCAAGACGGCCGCCGCCTGGCGCAGCGCGTCGGCCTGGCGCGCGTCGAACGCGCCCGCCTGCAGGCAGGCCGGGGGCTCCGCGGGCGCGGCGGCGGTTGCGGGGGACGCCGCCGCCCCGCTGGCGGGTGCCGAGGCCGGCGCGGAAGACGCCGGGCCCGCCGGTGCCGCGGACGACGCGGCCCCCTTGCCGCCCTGGGGCAGCAGGCGCAGGTTCTGCGGGGCGATCTGCTGCTCCATGCGCTGCGGCTCGGACTCATCCACCGGCGCCAGGCCCCAGCCGCGCAGCAGCCCCTGCGACCAGGCGTAGTAGCCGGCGTTGGCCAGCAGCAGAAGCACGACGGCAAGGCGCAGCATGGCTCAGTCCTTCAGGGTGCGGGGGGCGCGCAAAAAGCGCTGGGAACGCGGCGTGGCGGTCATTGCGGGCGCACGCTGATCTCGGCGCTGGTGACGGGCTGCATGCCGCGCGCGGTGTGCACCAGCAGCGTGCCGTCCTCGGTCACGCCGTGGGCCGTTCCCTGCGTGCCGTCGCTCAGCGTGACGGCGCGCCCGGCCAGCAGGTCGCGCTGCGCAAAGCGCGCCTGGAAGGGGGCGAAGCCATGCTCGGCAAAACCCAGCAGCGCATGCACCAGCGGCGGCGCGATGCGCTGCAGCGCGCTGGCCGCGGTGAGCGTGGTGTCCACCTCGCGCAGGCACGCGGGAGGCGTGCGCAGCCCGTCGGCCAGCACGGGCAACACGTTCAGCCCGATGCCCACCACCACGTAGCGGCTCTGGCCCGCCACCAGCGGCGGCACGGCCGCGCCGGGCGCGGTCACGGTGGCCGTCTCCACCAGAATGCCGCCGAGCTTGCGCCCATCCTGGAGCCACAGGTCGTTGGGCCACTTGAGCAGGACGCGCGGGTGCCCGCTGCCTTCGGAGGGCAGGACGGGCTGCAGCGCCTGCGCCACGCTCACGCCCACGGCCAGCGACAGGCCCGACCAGTCGTGCGGCGCCAGCGGCAGGCCCAGCGAAAACGTGAGCGCGGGCACCACGCCGGTGTCGCGGTAGGTGGCGGCGCTGTGCCAGTCGCGCCCCAGGCGGCCGCGGCCGGCGGTCTGCTCCTCCGTCACCAGCAGCGTGGGCTCCAGCCGGCCGTCGCGCGCGCGGCGCATGAGCTCGCTGTTGGTGGAGTCGATGCTGGGCAAGACCTCTACGGTGAAGCCGGGCAGCAGCGGCGCAATCGCCTCCCACAGGGCCTCGGCCGGCCAGCGCACGGGGGTGGCGGCGGGGCTCACCGCTGGGCGCTCCTGCGGCCCTGGCGGGGTTTCACGGATTTGGCGGGCTTGCCGGCCTTGTCGGCCTTGTCACTGCCCTTGGCTTCCTCGGCCTTGCGGGTCTTTGGGGCCTTCCTGGCTTTCTCCGTGGGAGGTTGGGGCGCCAGGCCCGGCGGCGCCCAGCCGCGCTTGGGCGCCAGCAGGGTGCCGCGGCAATTCTTGCTGCCGCACCAGCAGGGGTATTCGGCCTTCAGCTTGGGCGTGTAGCGCTCTTCGATGATCAGGCCGTAGTCGTAGTTCAGTTCCTCGCCCGCGCGGATGTTGCGCAGCGCGGTAATGAAGATGCGGCCGCCCTGCTCGTCGGCAAAGCAGTTGGGGTCGCAGCTGTGGTTGATCCAGCGCGAGGAATTGCCGCCGAACTTTGCGTCGATCACGCGGTCTTCATCCACGTGGAAGTAGAAGGTGTGGTTGGGCTGCGCGGGGTCGTGCGGGTGGCGGTCCTGGGCTTCCTGCCAGCTGATGACCTCGCCCGTGTACTCGACGAGGACCTCGCCCTCGGCAATGTCCTGCACGGCGAACACACCCTTGCCATGCACGCCCGAGCGCCGGGTCTGGATGCGCCGACCGGCGGCGGGCGTGGGGGCGGCGGTGGAAGCGGTGCGGGGCATGGGGAAACTCTGTTACTTTGAATGTGTGCACACATGCGTGCGCGTGCGCGCGTGTGAGGCGGATTGTAGAAGCGCCAGCAGGGCGCGGTATGGCGTAAGAGACCCACAAAATGACCAAAACACTGGTAATTGCAGAAAAGCCCTCGGTGGCGCAGGACATCGTGCGCGCCCTCACGCCGGTTGCCGGCAAGTTCGAGAAGCACGAGGACCATTTCGAGAATGAGCGCTACGTGGTCACCAGCGCCGTGGGCCACCTGGTGGAGATCCAGGCGCCCGAGGAATTCGACGTCAAGCGCGGCAAGTGGAGCTTTGCCCACCTGCCGGTGATCCCGCCGTATTTCGACCTGAAGCCCGTGGACAAGACCAAGAGCCGCCTGAACGCGGTGGTCAAGCAGGCCAAGCGCAAGGACGTGACCGAACTGGTCAACGCCTGTGACGCGGGCCGCGAGGGGGAGTTGATCTTCCGCCTGATCGAACAGTACGCCGGTGGCGCCAAGGGCGGGCTGGGCAAGCCCGTGAAGCGCCTGTGGCTGCAGAGCATGACGCCCCAGGCCATCCGCGACGGCTTCGAGAACCTGCGCAGCGACCAGCAGATGCAGGGCCTGGCCAGCGCCGCGCGCAGCCGCTCCGAGGCCGACTGGCTGGTGGGCATCAACGGCACGCGCGCCATGACGGCCTTCAACTCGCGCGACGGCGGGTTCTTTTTGACCACCGTGGGCCGCGTGCAGACGCCCACGCTGTCGCTGGTGGTGGAGCGCGAGGAAAAAATCCGCAAGTTCGTCAGCCGCGACTACTGGGAAATCCACGCGGGCTTTCATGCCGAGGCCGGCGAATACCTGGGCAAGTGGTTCGACCCCAAGTGGAAGAAGAGCGACGACCCCGAGGCCCGCGCCGACCGCGTCTGGTCGCACCACCAGGCCAAGGACATCGCCGACGCCGTGCGCGGCAAGGCCGCCACCGTCACCGAGGAAAGCAAGCCCACCACCCAGGCATCGCCGCTGCTGTTCGACCTGACCAGCCTGCAGCGTGAGGCCAATGGCAAGTTCGGCTTCTCCGCCAAGACCACGCTGGCGCTGGCGCAAAGCCTGTACGAGCGCCACAAGGCGCTGACCTACCCGCGTACCGACTCGCGCGCGCTGCCCGAGGACTACCTGCCCGTGGCCAGGCAGACCTTCGGCATGCTGGCCGGCAGCGGCATGCGCCACCTGGCGCCGTTCGCGCAGCAGGCGCTGGACGACGGCTACTTGCGCCCGTCCAAGCGCATCTTCGACAACAGCAAGGTGAGCGACCACTTTGCCATCATCCCCACCACGCAGGCCCCCAGCGGCCTGTCCGAGGCCGAGCAAAAGCTCTACGACCTGGTGGTGCGCCGCTTCATGGCGGTGTTCTTCCCCAGTGCCGAATACCAGGTCACCACGCGCATCAGCCAGGTGGTGGGCCATTCGTTCAAGACCGAGGGCAAGGTGCTGGTCAAGCCCGGCTGGCTGGCCATCTACGGCAAGGAAGCCGCCAACGAGGTTGAAGACGGCAAGGCCGGCGACAAGGGCCAGCCGCTGGTGCCCGTCAAGCCCGGCGAGATGACCCACACCGAGTTCGCCGAGGCCAAGGGCCTGAAGACCAAGCCGCCCGCGCGCTACTCCGAAGCCACGCTGCTGGGTGCCATGGAAAGCGCCGGCAAGCAGATCGACGACGACGAGCTGCGCGAAGCCATGCAGGAGAAAGGCCTGGGCACGCCGGCCACGCGCGCGGCCATCATCGAAGGCCTGCTGACCGAAAAATACATGCTGCGCGAAGGCCGCGAGCTGATCCCCACGGCCAAGGCCTTCCAGCTCATGACGCTGCTGCGCGGCCTGGATGTGCAGGAGCTGTGCCGCGCCGACCTGACGGGCGAATGGGAATTCAAGCTCGCGCAAATGGAAAAGGGCCAGCTGAGCCGCGAAGCCTTCATGCAGCAAATCCAGGCCATGACCGAGAAGCTGGTCAAGAAGGCCAAGGAATACGACCGCGACACCATTCCCGGCGACTACGCCACCCTGTCCACACCCTGCCCCAACTGCGGCGGCGTGGTGAAGGAGAACTACCGCCGCTACGCCTGCACGGGCGCGAACGGCGCGGGCGAGGGCTGCGGCTTCTCGTTCACCAAGTCGCCCGCGGGCCGCACGTTTGAAACCGCCGAGGCCGAGCAGCTATTGCGCGACCGCCGCATCGGCCCGCTGGAGGGCTTCCGCTCCAAGGCCGGCTGGCCCTTCGTGGCCGAAGTCACCATCGCCCGCGACGAAGAGGCGGGCAACTACAAGCTCGAATTCGACTTTGGCGACGACAAAAACGCCGAGGAATCGGGCGAGATCGTGGACTTTGCCGGCCAGGAAAGCTTAGGTGCCTGCCCCAGCTGCGGCGCCCCCGTGTACGAACACGGCAGCAACTACGTGTGCAGCAAATCGGTGCCCACCGCCCAGCAGCCCACGCCGTCGTGCACCTTCAAGAGCGGCAAGGTCATCCTGCAGCAGCCCGTGGAGCGCGCGCAGATGCAAAAGCTGCTGGCCACCGGCAAGACCGACCTGCTGGACAAGTTCGTCAGCATGCGCACGCGCCGCGCGTTCAAGGCCTTCCTGGCCTGGGACAAAGAGGCGGGCAAGGTCAACTTCGAGTTCGAGCAGCGCGAATCCAAATACCCGCCGCGCAAGACGGCTGCTGCAAAAACAGGAGCTGCCAGCGCACGTGGGACGGGCGCTGGAGCCGTAAAAGCCTCTAAACCTGCCACCAAGGCCGCCGCCAAGAAGGCCGCGGCCAAAACCACGGCCGCCAAGACCCCGCGCAAGGCCAGCACCGCCGCCGGCAAGGCGCCCAGCGCCCAATTGGCCGCCGTGATTGGCACTGAACCCGTGGCGCGCCCCGAGGCCGTCAAGAAGATGTGGGACTACATCAAGGCCCACAACCTGCAGGACCCGCAGGACAAGCGCACCATCGTCGCCGACGACAAGCTGCGCGCCGTCTTCGGCAAGGACCGCGTCGGCATGTTCGAGCTGGCCGGCATCCTGGGCCAGCACCTGGCCTGACGCCATGCTGAGCCGCGGCGAGCGCATCTTCTGGGGCGGCCTGGCCGCCGTCGTCATTGCCGGCGCCGCCGCCGCGTGGTGGACGGCCGACCAGTGGACGCCCCACGCCGCCCCCTGGGCCGCGCAGATGTGGCGCAAGATCACCCGCCCCGGCCCCGACACCCTGCCGCGCGACAAGGCCGGCCGGCCCACGCCCGCCGCACAGGGCGCGGCCGGCGCCGCGTCGGCGCCCCTGGCGCAGCCGCGCAAATGCCAGCAATCCGATGGCCGCGTGATCTACACCGACCAGCCGTGCCCGCGGGGCAGCCGGGAGCAGACGGTGGACGGGGCGGTCACGTCCCTGCCGGCGCGCTGAGCGGGCTTTGCCGGGGTGTGGTGCTCCCCTGCTGCGTTGGGTGCAGCGCCATGTCTGTCGGGCATTTGACGCCCTGTATTCAAATTGCTCCTGATTAAATAGCTATTAGCGCTTACTGCATAAGCGCTAGGGGCTGTTTTCGTCTTAGGCCGCGCACCGTGCCCCCATCCAGCCGGATGCCGCTGGCTCGGGGTTCTCGTCAGTTTGGAATCAGCTTCGCCGCCTATAAGGTTTCAATCCGAAACAAATAGGACGGGCGGGGGAGGAATGGCGACGTTGATACCCGCACTTGGCTCATGCGCGGGGCGCATGCAGTCGGGTGAACGCAGGCTGGCCGAGCGGCTGGAACAGAAACTCGAAGACGACTACCTGCTGTGGTGGGACGTGCCCATTGGCCCCAAGCAGACGCGGCCCGACTTCGTGGTGCTGCACCCGCGCCGGGGTGCGCTGATCCTGGAGGTAAAGGACTGGCGCCTGGACACCATCCGCAGCGCCACGCGCGAGCGCTTCGAGATCGCGCCCGACGGGCAGCTCAAGGTCGTCATCAGCCCACTGCAGCAGGCGCGGCACTGCGCCATTCAGGTGGTGAACGCGCTGGAGCGCGACCCGCAGCTCGTGCAGGGCGCGGGGCCGTACCAAGGCAAGCTGGCCTTCCCCTGGGGCCATGGCGTGGTCTTCACCAACATCACGCGCAAGCAGTTCGAGGGCGCCGGCCTGGGCGAGGCCATCCCCCCGCACCTCGCCATCTGCAAGGACGAGATGTACGAGGACGTGGACGCCGAAGCCTTCCAGCAGCGGCTGTGGGCCATGTTCCCCCACGCCTTCGGCAAGGGCGCCATCACGCTGCCGCAGCTTGACCGCGTGCGCTGGATTCTCTTTCCCGAAGTGCGCGTGCCCCAGCAGCAAAGCCTGTTCGGCACGGGCGCGCAAGGCGACGACGAGGACGCCTGCCTGCCCGACATCATGCGCGTGATGGACCTGCAGCAGGAGCAGCTGGCCCGCAGCCTGGGCGACGGCCACCGTGTGATCCACGGCGTGGCGGGCTCCGGCAAGACCATGATCCTGGGCTACCGCGCCGAGCACCTGGCACAAACGCAGACGCCCGGCAGCAAGCCCATCCTCATCCTTTGCTACAACGAGCCGCTGGCCGTGAAGCTGGCCGCCAGCATGCAGGCCAAGGGGCTGGCGGAGCGCGTGCACGTGCGCCACTTCCACAAATGGTGCCGCGACCAACTCGTCGCCTATCACCTGCTGCCAGACAACACACGCGGCTGGCCCGTGGACAAGCTGATGCAGGAGTACGTGCAGCGCGTCATCAACGGCGTGGACGCGGGCCACATCCCCGCAGGCCAGTACCACGCCATCCTCATCGACGAGGGGCACGACTTCGCGCCCGAATGGCTCAAGCTGGTCACGCAGATGGTGGACCCCACCACCAACAGCCTGCTGCTGCTGTACGACGACGCGCAAAGCATCTACGACCGCACCAAGAAAAAGAACTTCAGCCTGAAGAGCGTGGGCATCCAGGCCGCCGGCCGCACCACCATCCTGAAGATCAACTACCGCAACACGCGGCAAATCCTGCAGCTGGCCCACCGCATGGCGGGCGACCTGCTGAAACCCGAAGACGCCGAGGGTGGCGACGACGGCATCCCCCTGCTGCAACCCCTGAGCTGCGGCCGCGAAGGCCCCGAGCCCATCGTCATCGACCTGCCCACCCTACCCGAGCGGGTGGCACGCATGGCCGAACTGCTGGCCGACCAGCACGCTCAGGGCCACGCCTGGGGTGACATGGCCGTGCTGTGCCGGCATCACAAGGAGATGGATGAATGCTCCACGGCTCTGGCGCGCAAGGGGCTGCCGCACAGGGTGCGCAAGCGCTCAGGCGATTACAAGCCGGAAGAAGACGCCATCAAGGTGATGACGATGCATGCGAGCAAAGGATTGGAGTGGCCTGTGGTGGCGGTGATGGCTGAAAAAGGCCCGGATGCAAAAGCCGCAGAAAACCAGGAATCCATATTGGAGGCGCGGGTGGTTTATGTGGCCACGACGCGGGCTATGCAGAGATTGTTGGTTTTATAAATTCTGAATAGAGGGTCGGCGGCCGGTTGCGGCCCGAAAGCGACGTTGAGCGTAACTCTACAATCCGGTTATTTGTTAGACAACATAGGCCATACCTGCCTCCAACAAGACCAAACAAAATAAAAAGGAAACTCAAATGACGAAAATCGTCTCCCTGTACAACAACAAAGGCGGCGTTGCGAAGACAACCACACTATTCAATATGGCCGTATATCTGGCGCAAGTCCAAGAAAAGAAAGTATTACTAGTGGATTGCGATCCGCAATGCAACTGCACGGAGTTGTTCTTTTGTTCTGCAGACAATTTCGATGACCCCGACCTCCCCCTGCCGGGAACCAGCATATACGAAGCACTCCAGCCGAGATTTGATGGCGACAGAGCGAGAGTTGATGTCAAAGATATAGACATTACCCCATCGCCAATATATAAAAATCTAAGTATTTTGCGTGGCGACATCAACTTCTCACGAGCTGAGCAGTATTTCTCCATCGCAATATCTCAGGCAGTCACCGAGTCAATACACGATAAAAACACGTATGCAGTAATGAGTAGAATGCTCAGAGATTTGGGCGCCCTGCATGGATTCGACTACATACTATGCGATGTTGGCCCAAGCGCCGGATCAATCACCCGCATGACAATCCTTTCATGCGACGGTGTATTCATTCCGACTGCCCCAGACAGATTTTCATACCAAGCAATACAAGGTATGGGATCGATCATGAACGAATGGCTCACCCGGCATGAATTAATCATCGCTACATTTGACCCCTATGGTATCAAGGCGCCATTTACCACGCCAAAATTTTACGGCGCGATTGTAAATAACTATAAAATTCACCGAGCCGGGAAAAAGAAGGGGTCGTACTTAAAATGGGAACAGCTTATTAAAGATGGCATCGTCAACTTGCTGTTATCTGGATCAGGGAAAAAGTTGTTACCCAATCAGCAATCCCTGCTTTCCAATCCCTTTGTCGCATCAATTCGTGACGTCGGAGCAATGGCTCCTGTAGCACAGATTGTAGGAAAAGCAATATTTGATATTGCGCAACCCGATACTGTGCACGCATCATCGGATGGTGATTATTACCGTGGTGCTGTGTGGGCCGATTGGGTGACCCGGATGGATGAATACAAATCAGAAATTGGAAAAATTGCTGCAGCGATGGAGTAAATCGTATGGCAATCCCCTACACATTCGTTTCCCTACTTGATGTCCTTGGTTACAAAAACAAAATCAACGATGACCGCCACAATGGCAAGGAAGACTTCAAACAAAAACTAGAATCTGCGCTATCCGTGCTGAATGGTATCAATGAAACTGAAATTAGTTATCAAGCCATTAGCGACACAATCATCGTCAGCACGCACCCATCAACACCATTTCCGGAATTTCTACGGACACTCGTGCGTGTTCACAGATCATTTCTTAAGAATGGTTTATTCATCAGAGGTGGGATATCATTTGCGCCACACTTCAAATCCGGATCACTCACTTACAGTCACGCACTTCCGATTGCTTACGAAATAGAGCAAAAACAAGCAATTTACCCTAGAATTGTCATTGACAAGAACATCATTGAGATGATGAAGCCAGGCGAAAAGCTTGAAGCCGCAACAATTGAAATAAATAATGAAGAACTAATCTGCAAAGAAAACGGAATTTATTTCCTGAATATTGTTGGCAAATCATCGGCGGAGTGTCATTCTCTCGCAAAATCCATATATGATTCAGAAAAATCCTTCCTCGAAGGAAATGAGCACGAATTGGCCAAGCATCGTTGGCTTCAAAACCTGATTGTCGCGCTATCGGGTGCGACGCTTACTCCCTATATGGATGGAGTTGAAATCTTTTATCCCTAGGTTTTGGGATGGCAACGGCCTATGCCTTTCTACAAAGGCAATATGTTGGCTAACTGACGGTTCAACGCGAATGCCAACACTGGCCATGCCATCGGCATTTTTTATGGCCAGTATTGGTGCCCTCCGCCTTTGGGTTGAGCGCCGGTTAATCTGAGCGTTGAGCGTCCGCTTTCATCTGCCGCCACAGACCGCTCCTGGCCGACAGAGCCAATCGTTGACTTTGGCAGCACTCCTGCACTTTGTCCCTTTGCCCGCTACCATCCTTCGCGCGGCCTTGTGCCGCTACGCACATGCCCATTCGGGCTGACTCGCGCGTTTCACACCAAGGAGACCCACCCCCCATGTTCAGCCACGTCATGCTGGGAGCCAGCAACCCCGACCAATCCAAGCAGTTCTACGACGCCTTCCTGGGCGCCCTGGGTTGCAAGCCTGGCTTCACCGACCCCAAGGGCCGCACCTTCTGGCGTCACGCGGGCAACACCTTTGCCATCTCCGCGCCCATTAACGGCGAGCCGGCCTGCTTTGGTAACGGCGCCACGACGGGCTTTGCGGCCGAGTCGCCCGAGCAGGTGGATGCGGCGCACGCGGCGGGCGTGGCCAGCGGCGGCGTGACGTGTGAAGACCCGCCGGGCTGGCGCGAGCATGCGCCGGGCGGGCGGCTGTACCTGGCCTACCTGCGCGACCCGGCCGGCAACAAGCTGTGCGTGCTGCACCGCCCGCCCAAGGAAGCCAAGGCCGCCTGACGGCGCGTTTCACTAGGATTTATGCATGCTTTTGTCTGAACAATGGGTGCTGGTCACGGGCGGCGCCCGGGGCCTGGGCCAGGCCATCACGCGCGCCGTGGCGCGCGAGGGCGCGGGCGTGGTCGTCAACTACCACCGCAGCGATGCCGCCGCCCAGGCGCTGGCCGACGAGCTGGGCCCGCGCGCCATCGCGCTGCAGGCGGACGTGACCGACGCCGCCGCCGTGCAGCGCCTGTTTGCCACCGCGCGCGAGCGCACCGGCGCCCCCATCAGCGCCGTGGTGAACAACGCGCTGGCGCAGTTCTCGTTCGACGGCGATGCGCGCCCCAAGCTGGGCGAGATCACCTGGGAGCGCTTCAGCCAGCAGATCGAGGGCGCGGTCAAGGGCGCGCTCAACACCATGCAGGCCGCGCTGCCCGGCATGCGCGCGCAGGGCTTCGGGCGTGTCGTGAACGTGGGCACCAACCTGTTCCAGAACCCGGTGGTGCCGTACCACGACTACACGGCGGCCAAGGCCGCGCTGCTGTCGCTCACGCGCACGGCGGCGCACGACCTGGGGCCGGATGGGATCACGGTGAACATGGTGTCGGGCGGGTTGCTGCGTACCACCGACGCCAGCAGTGCCACGCCCGAGGCGGTGTTCGACCTGATCGCCAGCATGACCCCGCTGCGCCGCGTGACCACGCCGGCCGAGTTTGCCGACGCGGTGCTGTTCTTCCTCTCGCCCTGGGGCCGCGCCGTGACGGGGCAGAACCTCGTGGTGGACTGCGGCCTCGTCAAGGATTGAAAAAGGAGTTGCCCATGGCATGGACCCACCCCATCACGGCCAAATGGCCCGCCGCGCACCCCGACCGGCTGCAGCTGTATTCGCTGCCCACGCCCAACGGCGTGAAGGTGTCGATCCTGCTGGAAGAGACGGGGCTGCCGTACGAGCCGCACCTGGTGAGCTTTGAGACCAACGACCAGCTCTCGCCCGAGTTCCTCGCGCTCAACCCCAACAACAAGATCCCCGCCATCCTCGACCCCAACGGCCCCGGCGGCCAACCGCTGGCGCTGTTCGAGTCCGGCGCCATCCTGGTCTACCTGGCCGAGAAAACCGGGCGCTTTCTGCCGCAGGACGCCGCCGCGCGCTACGAGACGCTGCAGTGGCTGATGTGGCAGATGGGCGGCGTGGGGCCGATGTTTGGGCAGCTCGGGTTCTTCCACAAGTTCGCGGGCAAGGACTACGAGGACAAGCGCCCGCGCGACCGCTACGTGGCCGAGTCCAAGCGCCTGCTGGGCGTGCTGGAGCAGCGCCTGACGGGCCGCGACTGGATCATGGGCAGCGACTACACCATCGCCGACATCGCCGTGTTCCCCTGGGTGCGCAACCTCGTGGGCTTCTACGGCGCGGGCGATCTGGTGGGCTTTGACGCCTTCCCGCAGGTGCAGCGCGTGCTGGGGGCCTTCGTGGCACGCCCCGCCGTGCAGCGAGGGCTGGAGATTCCGGCGCGGGGCTAATCCGGCGCGGGGCATCCCGGCGCGGGGCTGACCCGCTGGAGGCTCACCCCACCCAGGGCGCACGCGTGGCGCGGTGAGCCCTCACGCATCCGGCCCGGCGCGGCGCAAGCGCACGCACCAGGATGGACGTGCGCCGCGCCCCGGCCAGTGCGCCGGTTCATGGTCAAAAACGGCTCTAGCGCTTATGTGGCAAGCGCGAGCAGCTATGCTTTTGATGCTTCCACCAGCGCATCCACCACCACGGCGCCCTGGCCGGCGGCACCCACCATCACCGGGTTCAGGTCCAGCGATGCAATGGCGCCGCCGGCACCCGCGATCACCTGGCCCACGGCCACGGCGATGCGCGACAGGGCGGCCACGTCCAGCGGCGGCTCGCCGCGCACGCCATCCAGCAGCGGGGCGATGCGCAGCGTGCGCAGCGCGGCCTGCACGTCAGCCTCGGAGAACGGGGGCAGCAGCACGGCGCAGTCCTTGAGCGCCTCCACGTACTTGCCGCCGTCGCCCACCACCACCACGGGGCCAAAGATCGGGTCCATGCGCGCGCCGACCATGAACTCATGCTGGCCCTTGCGCGTGGCCGCCACGATCACCCCGTCGCGCTGCACGCCCATCGCGTCCATCTTGGCCCAGAAGCGCTCGAACAGCTCGGCCGCCTGCTCGCGCGTCTGCACGCTGAGGGCCACCAGCCCGTGCTCGGACTTGTGCGGCACCTCGGCCGAGCAGGCCTTGACGACCGCGGGCGCGCCGATGGCGTCAAACGCTGCGCGCGCCTCGTCGGCGGTACGGCACAGGTGCATGGGCACCGTGGGCACGCCGTGGCGCGCCAGCAGGCCCAGGCTGTCCACCTCGTTCAGAAAGCCCTGTGCGCCGGCAGGCACCTGCACGTGGGGCAATGCGGGCCACGTGGCGCGCGGCTGGCGCATCCGTTCCGTGTGGCCGGCCACCTGGGCCAGCACGGCGATGGCCTCGCCCTCGTTGGGGAAGGTGGCGATGCCGTGCGCGCGAAAGGGGGCCGCCACGCTCTCTTGCCACGCGGCCACGGCCACGGGCT
This sequence comes from Diaphorobacter sp. B2A2W2, assembly GCF_056730635.1. Classification (NCBI taxonomy): domain Bacteria; kingdom Pseudomonadati; phylum Pseudomonadota; class Betaproteobacteria; order Burkholderiales; family Comamonadaceae; genus Diaphorobacter; species Diaphorobacter sp. B2A2W2. Next base: position 81,067 of record NZ_JBWZOR010000004.1, on the reverse strand, counting down.
TGCCCGTCGTGGCCTCGAAGGCCGCGGCGTCCCGGGCGAACCGGTCCACGTCGTAGCCCGCGCCGGCCACGGGAATGTTCAGGAAGAACAGGTCCGCCGCCGGGTCCTGCGCCACGGCGGGCAGCACGTCGCCGAACAGGCCGCTGTTGGACAGCAGCGCGGCGGTGACGTCGATGGGGTTGCTGGCGGTGGCAAAGCCCGGCAGCTTGGAGGCCACTTCGGCTTGCGTGGCGGGGCTCAGCTCCGCCAGGGACAGGCCCATGTCTTCGGCGGCGTCGGCGCCCATCACGCAGCTGGCGCCGGAGTTGCTGATCACCACCAGGCGGCGGCCCTCGGGGCGCCAGCCCTTCAGGTAGGCGTGCGCGGCGCGTGCCTGCTCATGCGGGTCGCGCACGCGCCAGATGCCGTGGTGTTTGAAGAACGCGTCCACCGTGCGGTCCTCGTTGGCCAGCGCGCCCGTGTGGGACGACGCGGCCTTCTGCCCGCTGGCTGACCGCCCGGCCTTCACCGCGACGATGGGCAGGTCGCGCTCGCGCGCGTAGGCGGCGGTGGCGGCCAGCATCTCGGGGTGGGCGATGTTCTCCAGGTACAGCAGCAGCAGTCGCACGTCGGGGTCGTGCGCCACGGCCCAGGCCATCTCGGACGCGGTCACGTCGGCCTCGTTGCCCGTGGCGTGCACATGGCGCACGCCCAGGCCGCGCCCGCGCAGCAGGCCGTAGGCCATGGCGCTCATGCCGCCGCTCTGGCTCACGATGCCCACCGGGCCGTCCATGGGCGGCACCTCGATGAACATGGTGGAAAAGCCCGCGATGGCGCCCGTGCCGAAGTTGGCCAGGCCCTGCGTGTTGGGGCCGTACAGGCGCATGCCGGCGGCGCGCGCGGTGGCCACCATGTGGTCCTGCAGCTCGCGCCCGGCGGGGCCCGTCTCGCCAAAGCCCGAGGCGATCACCACGGCGGACTTCACGCCGCGCGCGGCGCATTCCTCCACCGCGGCGACGGTCTTGTCGCCGCCCACGGCGATCAGCGCCAGGTCGGGCACCTCGGGCAGCGCGGCCAGGCCGGTGTAGCTCTTGTGGCCCTGCACTTCCTCGCGCGCCGGGTTGATGGGATAGATGGTGCCCCGGTAGCCGTGGCGCTGCATGTAGTGGATGGGCCGGCCGCCGATCTTGTGGATGTTCTCGGAGGCGCCAACGATGGCGACCGAGCGGGGGTTGAGTGCGGAGGTAAGAAGGTCAGACATGATGGGTTGCGAGACGTTGGGCGTTCAGTCGCCCCGCCGCTGGCAGGGGCGTGGAATGCAATGGCAGGGACAGGGGCGCGGCGCAGGCAGCCAGCACACGCCAGCTCGGCGGCAACCCGCCCGGGGCCTGAAGCCGGCCGCGCCGCCACCGCAGCGCCCAGCGGGGCGAGCGTGTGGCGCGCGGCGCGGCCATTCAGCGGGCCTCAGTCAATCCGGGCGCCGGAGGCCTTGACCACCTTGCCCCACTTGTCCACCTCGGCCTGCAAGAAGCCGGCGTAGGCGGTGGGCGTGTTCCAGGCGGCGGCAAAGCCCTGGGCCTCAAAGCGCTGCTTCACCTCGGGGTTGTCCAGCGCCTTCTTCAGCTCGGCGTTCAGGCGGTCCACCACCTCCTTGGGCGTGCCCGCGGGCGCCAGCACGCCGTTCCAGGCGATGGCCTCGTAGCCGGGCAGGCCGGACTCGGCCACCGTGGGAATGTCCGGCGCGCTGGGCGAGCGCTGGCTGCTGGTCACGGCCAGCGCTTTCAACTTGCCGGCCTTCACGTGCGGCATGGACGAGAGCATGGTGTCGAACATCAGGTCCGCCTGGCCGCCCATCACGTCGGTGAGTGCGGGCGCGCTGCCCTTGTACGGCACATGCGCCATCTTCACGCCGGCCGACGCGCTGAACAGCTCGGCCGACAGGTGCGTGGACTGCCCGTTGCCGGACGACGCGTAGTTGAGCCCGCCTTGCTTGGACTTGGCCAGCGCGATCAGCTCCTTCACGTTGTTGGCGGGCGTGGCGGGGTGGGTCACGATGACCAGCGGCCCGCTGGTGAGCTGCGAGACGGGCGCGAAGTCCTTGGTGATGGAGTAGTTGAGCTTGGTGAACAGCGAGGGGTTGATGGCATGCGCCGTGGTGGCCACCACCAGCGTGTAGCCGTCCGCGGGGCTGCGGGCCACGGCTTCGGCGCCGATGTTGGCACCCGCGCCGGGGCGGTTGTCGATCACGAAGGGCTGGCCCATCTGCTCCTGGAGCTTCTGTGCCACCACGCGCGCCACGATGTCGGTGGGGCCGCCGGGCGGGTAGGGCACGACCAGCTTCACGGGCTTGTTCGGGTAGTCGCTGGCCCAGGCAAAGGGCGTGGCGGCGGCGCACAGCGCGGCGCAGGCCAGGCCCGTGAAGCGGCGGCGGTGTAAAGAGGTGAATGGCATGGTTTGTCTCCTTGTGATCTTTCAGTCGATGGATGAAAAGCGCGGCCGATGCAATTGGCGCAACCGAAACCAGGGCAGCCGAGCAAGGGCCTGGGCCGGCCGCGCCGCCCCGCAGCGAGGGCTGCGTCCCCCTGCCCGCGTTGCGCAGCAATGCGAGAGCGGGGGGAGGACGCGAAGCGTCTCAGGGGGGTGTTGCTTCATCTGCCACGAAGCGCAGCAGCGGCCGGCCCAGGTGCTCGAAGAATTCGGCGCGCACGCGCTCGCCGATCTGCACGCCCGCGGCCGCGTGGCCCATGAGGCGCGGGCCCTCGTCGAGCTGCACGATCACCAGCGTGTAGGGCGCCAGCGCGCGGAAGTCCTCCGAGGGCGCGCGCGCCACCACCGTGGTGGCGCGCACGGTGGCGGTGCCGGCGGCGGCGCGCCAGTCCAGCCCCTCGTGGCCGCAGCGTTGGCACGCGTAGCGCGCCAGGGTCTGGGCATGGCCGCAGGCGGCGCAGCTTTGAAAGCGCACCACGCCCGCGCGCAGGCCGTCGTTGAAAGAGGTTGCCAGCGAGGTCATGGCGGTCAGCCCTCCGTTGAAAGAATGAGGCTCACGTGGGACGACATCACGCCCCCGTCGGCATGGATGAAGGCGCGTTGCGGCGCACGGATCTGCCGCTCGCCCGCCTGGCCCGTCATCTGCCGCCACGCCTCCACGGTGTGGGCCATGCCGCCGGCCACGCCGCAGTGGCCGAACGACAGCAGGCCGCCGTGCGTGTTCAGCGGCAGCGCGCCCGTGGGCGCGAAGTCGCCCGCGCGGGCCCGTGCGGCAGCGCCGGCGCGCGGCGCGAAGCCGATCTCTTCGAGCAGCATCACCAGCGTGATCGTGAACGAGTCGTAGATGCCCAGGTAGTCGATGTCCGCAGGGCTCAGGCCGGCCTCGGCAAAGGCCTGGGCGGCGGCATCGGATGCGCCGCACCGCATCACGTCGGCCATGGCGGTGAGGTGCTGGTGGCGGTGTGCCTGGCCCGCGCCCGCCAGGCGCACCGGGGCGTGCGGGCCGGGCTCGGCCGAGACGACGAACGCCATGGCGCCGTCGGAAATGGGGCAGCAGTCCAGCAGCGACAGCGGCGCGGCGATGGGCTTGGCGGCCAGCACCTCGGCATGGGTGATGGGCGTGCGCAGGTGCGCGTCGGGGTGGCGCGCGGCGTTGGCGCGCATGAGCACGGCGAACTCGGCCAGGTCGGCGCTGGTGACGCCCGTGCGGTGCATGTATTCCGAGGCCATCAGCGCGTAGTACGCGGGCACGCTGGCGCCGTTGGGCACCTCGTAGTCGGCGTCGCCCACCTGGGCCAGGGTCTGGATGGAGCTGTCGCGCGACTGGCCCGTGAGGCGGTTCTCGCCCGCCACTACTAGCACGTTGCGGCAGCGGCCCGAGCGCACCAGCTCGCGCGCGGCCATCAGCATGGCCGCGCCCGTGGCCCCGCCCAGCTGCATGCTGTGCGCGTAGTGCGGCGCCAGTGCGAAGCGCTCGCAGAACAGCGTGGACAGCATCAGGTGCGGCAGCGTGGTGGCGTAGCCGCACAGCACGCCGTCGATGTCGGCGCGTGCCAGGCCGGCGCTGGCCAGCGCCTGGTGCGCGGCGCCGGCCATCAGGTCGAGCGCGCCGCGCCCTTCGTGGCGGCCAAAGGGTGTGCTGCCCGCGCCGCGCAGGTAGGCGGGGGAGGGTGGGGTCATCGCGGGGTCTCCGGGAGGGTTCTTGAGGGGGAGGCTGCGCCGGCCTGGCGGCGGCTGGTGCGCACGGCCTCGGACCAGCGCACCTGGCATACGGTGGATTCGCGCATCAGCGCCTGGGCCATGGCGGCTTCCCGCGCGAGGATGCGCTCGTTCAGCGCGGCAATGCTCAGGGCCGCCACGGGGCGGCCCTCGGGGTCGAGTACGGGCACGGCGATGCCGCCCATGCGCTCGACTACCACGTCCAGCAGCACCACGTGGCCGCGTTCGCGCGCGTCGGCGATGCGCTCGCGCAGCAGCGCGGGCGTGATGCGCGGGTAGCGGCTCATCTGGTTGGCGAGGATCTCCAGCGCCGCCTCGCGCTCGGCCTCGGGCATCCAGGCCAGCAGCGCCAGGCTGCCGGCCCCGGCGCCCAGCGGGCGGCGGCTGCCCACGCGCAGGTAGTTGGCGCGGATGGGGTAGGTGCCTTCCTCCACGTCGATGCACAGCGACTCCACGCCGCTGGGGATGGACAGCACCACGCTGTCCTCGAACTGGCCCACCAGCCGCAGCAGGCTGGGGCGCGCCAGCGGCCGCGGGTCAAAGCGCCGCAGCGCGGCCGCGCCCAGCACCATGAGTTCGGGCCCCAGCGAGAACTGCTTGCTCTGCGCATCGCGCGCGACGAAGCCGTCGCGCACCATCACCTCCAGCAGGCGCAGTGTGGTGGCCTTGTCCAGTTCGGCCGCGGCGGCAATGTCGGTCAGGCGCGCGTTGCCGCCTTCGGACATCACCCGCAGCACGCGCATGGCGCGCTCCACGGTGGACGTGCTGCCACCGGGCAGGTGGTTCACCACGGCCTTGGGGCGTGCGCTGGAGGGGGTGGGGGGCATGGTGCGTGTTTCTTTGGATGAAACGTGATTTGTCATGAAATTTAGGCGTGGGTGCGGTGGTTGGTCAAAGACCGTGTTTTAAATTTCAATGGCTAAAACAGTTGCGCCGCGATGCGAGGGCTTACCCTGATGAAAGCGGCGGCCGCGCCGCGCGCATGCCCCACAATCGCCGCCTTGCCGACCCTTGTGCGCGCCCGTTGCGGCGCACGCCGCCCTTCCATGCCCCATGCCGTTTCCCTGCTGCGCGCCGCGCGCCTGGCCCGCAGCGCCAAGCCGTTCCTGGCGCGCGGCGGCTCGCGCCGCGAGCGTTGCGAGGGCTGCCGCCTGCCGCTGAGCCACTGCCAGTGCGCGCTGCGCCCGCAGCCCGCGGTGCGCGCGGGTATGTGCCTGCTGATGGCGGACACCGAGCCGCTCAAGCCCAGCAACACGGGCTGGCTGATCGCCGACCTGGTGCCCGACACCCACGCGTTTGGCTGGGCGCGCACCGAGGTCGATCCCGCCTTGCTGGCGCTGCTGGCCGACCCGCAGTGGCAGCCCTACGTGGTGTTCCCGGGTGAGTTCGCCCAGGCCGCGCGCGTGGTGCAGGCCGTGGCGCCACAGGCCGACGCGGCTGCGCCCGCCGCTGCGCCGCAGGGCCCGCGCCCGCTGTTCGTGCTGCTGGACGCCACCTGGCCCGAGGCGCGCAAGATGTTCCGCAAAAGCCCCTATCTGGACCGCTTCCCGGTGCTGAGCCTGCACAGCGACGAGGCCTCGCGCTACCGGCTGCGCCGCTCCAAGCGCAGCGACCATTTCTGCACCGCCGAGGTGGCGGCGCTGTGCCTGGCGCAGGCGGGCGACACCCACGCGGCCGCGTTGCTGCTGGCCTGGCTGGACGTGTTCAGCGAGCGCTACCTGCTGGCCAAGCACCAGCGCCCCGTGGACCTGGACAGCGCTGCGCACCAGCAGCTGCGCGCGCTGGCCGGCCCGCAGCACACCGGTTGACGCAGTTGGTTGCACCGCGGGCCGCGGCGCTGCGCACAATGCCAAGTCTTTCGCTGACAACGCCATGCACCGCCGACTCGCCCTCTCGCACGTACTGACCGCCGCCCTGGCACTGGCCGCCGGCTGTGCCAGCGCGCAGCCCAGCTACACCATCAGCACCCAGCAGCTGCAGCAGGCGCTGGCCGAGCGTTTCCCGCGCAGCTACCCGCTGGGCGGGCTGCTGGACCTGCAGTTGCAGACACCGCAACTCACGCTGCTGCCCGAGCGCAACCGCCTCAACGCCGTGCTGGACGTGGCGGCCAGCGGCGCGCTGCTGCAGGCGCGGCGATACACGGGCGCGTTCGATGTGGACTTCGGCCTGCGCTACGAACCCACCGACCGCACCATCCGCGCGCACGACCTGCATGTGAACGCGCTGCGCCTGGACGGTGTGCAGCCCTCTGCCGCCGACATGCTGCAGCGCTACGGCCAGCAGTTGGCCGACCAGTCGCTGCGCGAGGTGGTGCTGCACCAGCTGCGCGACAAAGACCTGGCGCTGGCCGACGGCATGGGCCTGCAGCCCGAGAGCATCACCGTCACTCCGCGCGGGTTGCTGGTGCGCTTCGGCACCAAGCCGCTGTCGTGAATGCTGCGCTACTCATAGCGCTTCGCGCTGGATACGCAAGCGCTGCGGGCTGTTTGGATGCAAATGCGCCGCGCGAGGGCGGCTGTCCTACGCCGTTGCGCCGCCAGCGCGGTTACAAATAGGGTTTTGCCCTTCGTTGCGCCGCGCAGCGTCTGCGCGGCCCGCCGCACCATGACCACAGCTTTGCCCGCCAGCCCGTCCAGCGTATTCGCGTCCTCGCCCAATCCGGTGGTGGTGATCACCGGCGCCTCCAGCGGCATCGGCCACGCCACGGCGCTGGCGTTTGCGCGCCGCGGCGCGCGCCTGGTGCTGGCCGCGCGCAACCCTGACACACTGGCCCCTGTGGCGCTGGCCTGCCGCGCCGAGGGTGGGCAGGCGCTGGGCATTCCCACCGACGTGACCGACGCCGACGCGGTGCAGGCCCTGGCCGACAAGGCGGTGCGCCACTTCGGGCGCATCGATGTGTGGATCAACGGCGTGGGCGTGGGAGCCGTGGGGCGCTTTGACGATGTTCCGCTGGCCGCGCACCGCCGCGTGATCGAGTCCAACCTGCTGGGCCACGTGCACGGCGCGCACGCGGCGCTCACGCGCTTTCGCGCGCAGGGCCACGGCCTGCTGGTGAACCTGATCTCGCTGGGCGGCTGGGTGCCCGCGCCCTACGCGGCCGCCTACACGGCCAGCAAGTTCGGCCTGCGCGGCCTGTCCGAAAGCCTGCGCGCCGAGGTGGTCGACCTGCCCCAGGTGCATGTGTGCGACGTGGCGCCCACGTTCGTCGATTCGCCGGGCCTGTCGCACGGCGCCAACTACACGGGCCGGCGCATCCGCCCGCCGCTGCCCATGGTGGACCCGCGCGCGGTGGCCCAGGCCATCGTGGACCTGGCCGATGCGGCCCAGCCGCGCGCCGTCACCTGGCTGGGCCTGGGCGCGATGCCCGGGCGTGTGGCGCATGCGCTGGCGCCGCAGGGCACGGCGCGCGCCATGCGCTGGTTCAGCGACCTGGGGCTGCGCCGCGCAGCGCCCGCGCCGCTCACCCAAGGCAATCTGTTTGCCCCCTCGCACCAGACCTCCATCGACGGCGGCCATCGTCAGCGCATGGCGGGATCGGCCACGGTGGTGGCGGTGCTCGGTGTGGTCGGCCTGGCGGTGGGCTGGTGGTGGGGACGCGGACGGCGTTGATGCTCCTATTTGCATAGCTGTCAGCGCTTGATGGACGGGCGCTGCAGGCCTTTTTTATGCAAAGCAGCAGCGCCCGGCGTTTTCCTACAGCCCGCGCGCGGCCGGCTGCCTACGATGGCGCTGCCGGGGCCGCACCATGTGTGGCGCGGCATCCCACCTGCCACCGCCAGGACGCCGCCATGACCTCTCGCCCCTCCCACACCGACGCCACCGACGCCGCGCCACCGCCGGCCGAAAGCCACCCCGCCCACACCTTCACGCTGTACGCGTCGGGCGGGCGCGTGTACGCCAGCAATGTGCGCGACAAGCTCATCGACCTGGGCGCCCTCGCACCGCAGGCGCAGGGTTGGGCCTACCAGCTGGATGGCGACGGGCGCGTGGAGGCCGAAGGCTTTGACGATGCGCGGCAGGCGCTGGCCCACATCGCCGCCAGCATCACCTTCCTGTACCTGGACGGGCAGTTCACCGCGCTGCAGGACCTGGGCGACCGCGCCCGCCCCGACGTGCGCGGGGCGCCGCAGATCCAGGTGGCGCTGGACCCGCGCGGACAGGCCCGGCCCGCCATCGACGCGGCGGCGTAGGCGGTGCCTTTCAACCCCACGGCCCTTTGTGCGGAGAACGCGATGCAAGTCCAACCCTATCTGATGTTCGATGGCCGCTGCGAAGAGGCGCTGGCGTTCTACGCCCAGGCGCTGGGCGCGCAGACGCAGTTGCTGATGCGCTTTCGGGACAGCCCCGAGCCGCCCGCGGGCGAATGCTCCGCGTCGGCCGCCGTGCCCGGCGACAAGGTCATGCATGCGGAGCTGCGCGTGGGGGAGACGACCCTCATGGCCTCGGACGGCCTGGCGGGCGGCCACCCGGTGTTCAACGGCATCTCGCTCACGCTCTCGGTGGCCAGCGAGGTGGAGGCGCGCAGCAGGTTCGACGCGCTGGCCGACGGCGGCACGGTGGTGGCGCCGATGGCCAAGACCTTCTTTTCGCCCGCGTTCGGCATGGTCAACGACCGCTTTGGCGTGTCGTGGATGGTGCTGGCGGACTCCGCGCCGGGCTGAAGGCGCGAGGCAGGTGCCCCGGGCCGGCGGGCCGTCGCCGAGGGAGCTGCGGGCCCGCATACAGGGCGCCAGGTTGCTCATGAAAAAGTAGCTGCCAGCGCTCACCCCGACTGCCTTTGCGACGGTTTTTGCTCGAAGATTGGGCTGCCATCGTTCCACGCATGGGCCGCAGTGTCGCGCCGGCGCCCGCTGGGCAAATGGCCTTCCGTCCCCACATGATGCACAGTGCCTGCGCCGTGTCGCCGCGCCGGCCTTGGAAAGGAACCCCATGAACACCCGCGCCAGTCCCGTCCTGCAATCCCAGCCCCTGGGACCACTGTGGCCCACGCTCGATCCGTTCCTGTTCTGCGCCCATCATGACGACGCCTATCCCGCCGGCAACGGCGCCATGGGCGTGCAGGCGGTGGCGCTGGAGGGGCGCCAGATGGGCAGCGACTTCAGCCGCAAGGACGGCTTTTCGATGTACCACGGCGAGCACGTGCCCGGCTTTCCCGGCCACCCGCACCGGGGCTTTGAGACCGTCACGCTGGTGCGCAAGGGCCTGATCGACCATGCCGACTCGCTGGGCGCGGCCGCGCGCTTCGGTGGCGGCGACGTGCAGTGGGTCACCGCCGGCGCGGGCATCATGCATTCGGAGATGTTCCCGCTGCTGAACACCGACGCGCCCAACCCGCTGGAGCTGTTCCAGATCTGGCTGAACCTGCCCGCGCGCCACAAGATGGTGCAGCCGCACTTCACCATGCTGTGGAACGAACGCATCCCGCGCCTGGAGCATGCCGACGCGGCCGGCCTGCGCACCACGGTCACGGTGGTCGCCGGCGCGTTGGACGGCGCCGGTGCGCCGCTGCCGCCGCCCCCCGAGTCCTGGGCCGCGCAGGCGGACGCCGACGTCGCCATCTGGACGCTGCGCATGGAGCCCGGCGCGCATTGGACGCTGCCGGCGGCCCGCGGACAGGGCACGCGCCGCATGCTGTACTGGTTCGTGGGCGAAGGGCTCTCGATCGCCGGCGAGCCCCAGGGCGGCCACGCGGCGCTGGAGGTGGCGGCCGATCGGGCGCTGGAGCTGGTCAACACCGGCGGCGACACCGTGGAATGCCTGCTGCTGCAGGGCCGTCCCATCGGCGAGCCGGTGGTGCAGTACGGCCCGTTCGTGATGAACACCCAGCAGGAAATCATGCAGGCCATGCAGGACTTTCGCCGCACGCAGTTCGGCGGCTGGCCCTGGGACGCGAGCGACCCGGTGCACGGCAGCGCCCCCCGGCGCTTTGCGCGCCACCCGGGCAGCGCGCAGGACGAGGTGCCGCAGGCCTGAACGCCTGCACGGCGGCCGGCCCGGCCGCCCGCGTGGCCTTGGCGTGTGCGGGACAATGGCGGCCTTGCGGCGGCGCCTGCCCGCGCCGCCGCCCTCCACGGAAACCAAGCCATGAACATTACCCAAGACACCGCCGTCACGCTCAGCTACCGCGTCACCGATCCCGCCACGGGCAAGCCGCTCGATGCCGGCAATGTGGCCTACCTGCACGGCGGCTACGAGAACATCTTCCCCAAGGTCGAGGCCGCGCTGGAAGGCCAGGCCCCGGGCCATGCCGTCACGCTGGATCTGGCGGTGGAGGACGCGTTCGGCGCGCGTGACGAGAGCCTGGTGCGCACCATCCCCAAGAGTGAGTTCCCGCCCGGCGTGAAGGTGGGCGGCCAGTTGCAGGGCCCCGACGCCGACGGCCAGCCGCAGATGTTCCACGTGGTCAAGATCAAGGGCCCCGTGGTGCACCTGGACGGCAACCACCCGCTGGCCGGCAAGGCGCTGCGTTTTGCCTGCAAGGTGACCGAGGTGCGCGCCGCCACGGCCGAGGAGATCGCCCACCGCCATGTGCATGGCGGGCACGGGCACCACCATTGATGCTGCGTTATTGATAGCTGTCAGCGCTTGTCTATCAAGCGCCAGCGGTCATTTGGGCTAACGCCTGCGCAGCAATGCGCGGCGCAGCAGGCGCTCCGCGCGGTCGCGGATCTGCAGCGGGCTGTGGCCGGGCCGGGGCAGCACGCGCGCCCGGCTGCAGGCGGCCAGGAAGTCGTGCAGCAGCGGCGAGTCGTCCAGCGTGACGGCCGCGCTGGCGCGGAACTCCGGGTGCCACTGCGTCGCCGCGATGTAGCCGCGCCCGTGGCTCGGGTTGCGGCGTATCGCCTCGGGCACGCCGTCGGGGTAGCTCCAGGCCTCGATGTCGAAGCCGGGCGCCAGGTTCTTGATGCCCTGGTGGTGGATGCTGTTCACGGTGACGCGCGGCTGCTCCGGGTACAGCCGCGCCAGCCGCGTGCCGGGCACGATGTCCACCTCGTGGAAGTGCTGGTCGTAGGTGCTCGGGTTGCGGTGCTGCAGCGCGCCGGGGTGCTGGGTCTCGATGTCCTGGTACAGCGTGCCGCCAAAAGCCACGTTGATGAGCTGCAGCCCGCGGCACACGCCGAAGATGGGCTTGCCGGCCTGCTCGAAGGCCTCCACCACCGCCAGGTCGTACAGGTCGCGCACGCGATCGCCCAGCCATGCGTCCTTGAGCGGCACCTCGCCGTAGCTGCCGGGCCAGACGTCCGCCCCGCCGTGCATCACCACGCCGTCGAGCCACTCGGCATAGTGCTTGAGCGTGACGTCGCCGCGCGCGGTCTCGCCCGTCGGGCAGGGCACCATCACCACCAGCGCGCCGGCCGACATGATCCAGTGCGCGATGGACTGCTCCACGTACTGCAGGGTCTTGTTGGTGAACAGCGGCCGGCCCGGGTCCGCATGCGAAAAGCACGCGGACAGGCCGATCTTCAGGCGCGGCTGGGAGGGCGTCACCGACGGCATGCGGTCGGGCTGTAGCCAGGGCGGCAGGACAGTCATCGGCTCAGTTGTAACACCGCGCTTGCCCGCACGCTGTAGGAACGAGCCGCAGAGCGCGGCTGTGCGTTTTGCTTGATGCGAATCAAGCGTGCAGGCGCTTACTGGGGCATGATGAAGACGAGGGGCGCTACCGTCCGCCCCATCGACCCATCCACTTCACGAAGGAGAAAACATGCAGATCCAGGTGCATACCGACGACCACATCCAGGGCGGCGAATCGCTGGCCCGCTGGGTGCAGGAAGAAGCCACCGCCAAGCTGGCGCGCTTTCGCGAGCACGTGACGCGCGTGGAGGTGTTCCTGTCCGACGTGGACGGTGGCAAGTCCGGCGCGGCCGACAAGCGCTGCGTGATCGAGGTGCGCCCCGCTGGCCGCCAGCCTGTGGCAGCGCGTGCCGAGGCGGCCAAGGTGGCCGATGCTTTCACGGCGGCCGTGGAGAAGCTGGTGCGCGCGCTGGGCGACGACATCGAGCGCGCCAAGGACCGCAACGGCCGCGACACCATCCGCACGGCGGAGTGAGCGGGCGCTATTGATGCAATAGCTGCCGGCGCCCGACAGTAGGGCGCTGCAACATAAACAAGGCCGCAGGGGCGTTGGCTCCTGCGGCCTTTTGCCTTCAGAAGCTGCTGCCCGGCTGCTGCAGGAAGGCGAGCTCCTCGGCCGTGCTGGCGCGGCCCAGCGCGGCGTTGCGGTGCGGATAGCGGCCAAAGCGCGCAATGATGTCCCGGTGCGCATGTGCGAAGTGCAGGCTGCCCGGGTTGCCCAGCGCGGTGAACAGGCGCACCGATTCTTCCTGCACGCGCGGCGACTCGCTGTGCATGTAGGGCATGTACAGGAAGGCGCGCTGCGCAGGCTCCAGCCGCGCGTCCAGACCCTGTGCCAAGGCCTCCTGCGCCAGCACCAGGGCCATGCCGTCCTGCGCGAAGGCGGCGGGGGTGTCGCGGTGCAGGTTGCGCGAAAACTGGTCGAGCACCAGGATTTCCGCCAGGCGGCCCTGTGCATCGCCGCGCCAGTGCCACAACTCCCCCTGCGCGGCCTGCGCATGCAGCGCGGCGAAGCGGGTGCGGATGGCGGCGTCGAACGCGGCGTCCTTGGCGAACCATTGCTGCGGCGTGGCCTCGTCGAACCAGAAGCGCAGCACGTCCGCGGCGGTGGGGAGGGCGGGGGAGGTGGTCATGCCGCAAGTATGGGGTGCCGGCCGTGGGCGTGCTTTGCTATTGAATAAATAGCTACCTGCGCTTGATGGATAAGCGCCAGAGGCATATTTGACATAAAAAACGCGCCCGAAGGCGCGTTCTCTGTGAGCGGCGGAGGCTGCGGCTTACTTGCCGGCCATCACGCGCACCATCTCCAGGCACTTGTTGGAGTAGCCCCACTCGTTGTCGTACCAGGCCACGACCTTCACGAAGGTCTTGTCCAGGGCGATGCCGGCGTCGGCGTCGAACACCGAGGTGTGGGTCTCGCCCACGAAGTCGGTGGCCACCACCTTGTCCTCGGTATAGGCCAGCACGCCCTTCAGCGCGCCCTGCGACTGGGCCTTCATCTCGGCCTTGATCTCGTCGTAGCTGGCTTCCTTCTCCAGCTCCACCGTCAGGTCCACCACCGACACGTCGGAGGTGGGCACGCGGAAGGACATGCCGGTCAGCTTCTTGTTCAGCGACGGGATCACCACGCCCACGGCCTTGGCGGCGCCGGTGGAGCTGGGGATGATGTTTTCCAGAATGCCGCGGCCGCCGCGCCAGTCCTTGTTGCTCGGGCCGTCCACGGTCTTTTGCGTGGCGGTGGCGGCGTGCACGGTGGTCATCAGGCCGCGCTTGATGCCCCACTTGTCATGCAGCACCTTGGCCACGGGGGCCAGGCAGTTGGTGGTGCAGGACGCGTTGGAGATGATGGCCTGGCCGGCGTAGGTGGCGTGGTTCACGCCGAACACGAACATGGGCGTGTCGTCCTTGGACGGGGCCGACATCAGCACCTTCTTGGCGCCGGCAGCGATGTGCTTCTCGGCGCTGGCCTTGTCCAGGAACAGGCCGGTGGACTCGATCACGATGTCGGCGCCGACTTCGTTCCACTTCAGGTTGGCGGGGTCGCGCTCCTGCGTCAGGCGGATCTTCTTGCCGTTGACGATCAGCGTGTTGCCCTCGACCGAGACCTCGCCCTTGAAGCGGCCATGCACGCTGTCATAGCGCAGCATGTACGCGAGGTACTCGGGCTCCAGCAGGTCGTTGATGCCAACGACTTCGATGTCGGAGAAGTTCTGCACGGCCGAGCGCAGTACGTTGCGGCCGATGCGGCCGAAGCCGTTGATGCCAATCTTGATCGTCATGGTGTGAGCCTCTAGGGATGGATGGATTGCAAAAAACGAGAACCGGGAGGGATCAGCGCGCGCGCTGCAGCGCGGCCAGCACCGTGTCAGCGACGTTCTCGGCCGTGAAGCCGAAGTGCTTGAACAGCACGCCGGCCGGGGCCGACTCGCCATAGGTGTCGATGCCGACCACCGCGGCGCAGCCGTACTTCCACCAGAAGTCGGACACGCCCATCTCGACGGCGATGCGCGGCGTGCCGGCGGGCAGCACCAGTCGCTTGTACTTGGTGTCCTCGCGGTCGAAGGTGGTGGTGCTGGGCATGGAGACCACGCGCACGGCGATCTTCTTGGCGGCCAGCAGTTGCTGCGCGGCCAGGGCCAGCTGCACTTCGGAGCCGGTGGCGATGATCACGGCCTGGGCCTTCTTCTTCAGACCCACGGCGGCGGGCTCGGAGAGGATGTAGGCGCCGCGCGAGATGTCGCCCAGGTCGCTCTTGGACGCGTAGGGCAGGTTCTGGCGGGACAGCAGCAGCGCGGTGGGCTTGTCGCGGTTGGACAGGGCCACGCTCCAGGCCACGGCGGTCTCGGCCGTGTCGGCGGGGCGCCACACGTCCAGGCCGGGGATCAGGCGCAGGCTGGCGGCGTGCTCGATCGACTGGTGCGTGGGGCCGTCCTCGCCCAGGCCGATGGAGTCGTGCGTGAACACGTGGATCACGCGCTGCTTCATCAGCGCGGCCATGCGGATGGCGTTGCGGCTGTAGTCGCTGAACGTGAGGAAGGTGCCGCCGTAGGGGATGAAGCCGCCGTGCAGCGCCAGGCCGTTCATGATGGCCGCCATGCCGAACTCGCGCACGCCGTAGTTGATGTGGCGGCCCACCTGGCCGGCCTCGGTCTTGGCCACGGCGCCGTTGGCTTCCATGCGCAGCGCGGGCGTGCTCTTGGTGTTGGTGAGGTTGGAGCCGGTCAGGTCGGCGCTGCCGCCCAGCAGCTCGGGCAGTGCGGCGGTGAAGGCTTCCAGCGCGATCTGGCTGGCCTTGCGGCTGGCCACGGTCTCGGCCTTGGTGTGCGCGGCCACCACGGTGTCTACCGCCACCTGGGCGAAGTGCTTGGGCAGGTCGCCAGCCATGCGGCGCGACAGCTCGAATGCCAGCTCGGGGTAGGCGGCCTCGTAGGCGGCAAAGCGCAGCGTCCACTCGGCTTCGGCGGCCTGGCCGGCCGCCTTGGCATCCCAGTCGGCGTACACCGACTCGGGGATCGCGAAGGGCTCGTGCGACCAGCCCAGGGCAGCGCGCGTGAGGTTGATTTCCTCGGCGCCCAGGGGCTCGCCATGGGCCTTGGCCGTGTTGGCGCGGTTGGGGCTGCCCTTGCCGATGGCGGTCTTGCAGACGATCAGCGTGGGCTTGTCGGCGCTGGCCTTGGCCTGGCCGATGGCGGCGGCCACGGCTTCCACGTCATGCCCGTCCACGGCGTCGATCACGTTCCAGCCGCAGGCCATGAAGCGCTGCGGGGTGTTGTCGATGAACCAGGGCGCCACCTGGCCGTCGATGCTGATGCCGTTGTCGTCGTACAGCGCGATGAGCTTGTTGAGCTTCCACGCGCCGGCGAGAGCCACGGCCTCATGGCTGATGCCTTCCATCAGGCAGCCGTCGCCCAGGAACACGTAGGTGTGGTGGTCCACCACGGCGTGGCCTTCGCGGTTGAACTCGGCGGCCAGCAGCTTCTCGGCCAGCGCGAAGCCCACGGCGTTGGTCACGCCCTGGCCCAGCGGGCCGGTGGTGGTCTCCACGCCGGGGGTGATGCCGTGCTCGGGGTGGCCGGCGGTCTTGCTGTGCAGCTGGCGGAAGTTCTTCAGCTCCTGCAGGGGCAGGTCATAGCCCGTAAGGTGCAGCAGCGAGTACAGCAGCATCGACGCGTGGCCGTTGGACAGCACGAAACGGTCGCGGTCCATCCACTGGGGGTTGGTGGGGTTGTGCTTCAGGTGCTGGCCCCACAACGCCACGGCCATGTCGGCCATACCCATGGGGGCACCGGGATGGCCCGAGTTGGCTTGTTGAACGGCATCCATTGCGAGTGCGCGGATCGCATTCGCCATTTGTTGAGAATTGGCCATCGGGGCGGTTCCGGAAGGGGCTGTAAGGGTAAACCTGCAATTTTACCGGGCAGGCGGCCCCCCTGCCCACCAGCCGCGAATTGGGCGACCGCGCCGGTGGCCCGGCCTGCCGGCCATTGACACTTTTTTTACAGGCCGCCGAGGCCTTTCTACCCCGTTTTGATGCGCCCTTCGGGAGACTGCCTGTCATCTGTTTGGATTGGCAGGAGTGTGTTGTATGGACATCGTATGGGTTGCCGGGCTGGGCTTGCTCTGGCTGGCAGTGGCGCAGTTGGCCGTGGGCCTGGATCGCCTGGGACGGGCGCGCGGGGAGCCGGTGTGATGGCGCTCGAAGTTCTTTACGGCCTGGGAGGGCTGCTGGCCGTCCTCCTGATGGCCTACCTTGTGTTCGCGCTGGTCTGCGCCGAGGAGTTCTGACCATGAACACCTCTTCCTGGGGCCTGCTGGCCCTGTTTCTGGCATTGCTGGCCCTGCTGGCCTGGCCTCTGGGCCGCTGGCTTGCGGCCCTTATCGACGGGCGCCTGCCGCGCTGGCTGCTGCGGGCCGAGGCGCCGCTGTACCGGCTGGCTAGCGTGCGTCCGGACGAATCCATGGGCTGGCGCGCCTACGCGCTGGCACTGCTGGTCTTCAACGCGCTGGGTGCGCTGGCCCTCTATGGCCTGCAGCGCCTGCAGGGGTGGCTGCCGCTGAACCCCGAGGGCTTCGGCGCCGTGGCGCCCGACTCGGCGTTCAACACGGCCATCAGTTTCGTGACCAACACCAACTGGCAGGGCTACGCGGGCGAGAGCACCATGAGCTACCTCAGCCAGATGCTGGGCCTTGCGGTGCAGAACTTCCTGTCGGCGGCCACCGGCATTGCAGTGGCCTTTGTGCTGGTGCGTGGTTTTGCCGGGCGGGGCGAGGGCCGTCCGGCCGCGGGGACGCGTTTTGGCGCCGTCGGCAATGTGTGGGTGGACCTCACGCGCATCACCCTGTGGGTGCTGATGCCGATCGCCTTCGTGATCGCCCTCTTCTTCGTGTCGCAGGGCGTGATCCAGAACTTCGATGGCTACCACCGGGTGGCGACCGTCGAGGCCACCACCTACCTGGCGCCGCAGACCGGCGCCGACGGCCAGCCGCTGCTCGACGCGGCGGGCCAGCCGGTGGTGCAGGAGCTGCGCACGCAGACGCAGACGCTGCCCATGGGGCCCGTGGCCTCGCAGGAGGCGATCAAGCTGCTGGGCACCAACGGCGGGGGCTTCTTCAACGCCAACTCGGCCCACCCCTACGAGAACCCCACGGCGCTGGCCAACCTGGCGCAGATGCTGGCGATCTTCCTGATCCCCGCGGCGCTGTGCTTCGCCTTCGGCCGGGCGGTGGGCGACAGCCGCCAGGGCTGGGCGATCCTGGCCGCCATGGCGGTGATCTTCGTGGCCGCCGTGGTGGCCGTCACCTGGGCGGAGCGCGCAGGCAATCCGTTGCTGACGGCGCTGGGGGTGGACCCGGCCCTGGGCAACATGGAAGGCAAGGAGCTGCGCTTCGGTATCTCCGGCACGGCGTTGTTCGTGGCCGTGACGACCGCCGCCTCGTGCGGCGCCGTGGACGCCATGCACGACTCGCTCACGCCCCTGGGCGGCATGGTGCCGCTGGTGCTCATGCAGCTGGGCGAGGTGGTCTTTGGCGGCGTGGGCTCGGGGCTGTACGGCATGCTGGTGTTCGCCGTGCTGGCGGTCTTCATCGCCGGCCTGATGATCGGCCGCACGCCCGAGTACCTGGGCAAGAAGATCGAGGTGTTCGAGATGAAGCTGGTGTCATTCATCATCCTCGTCACGCCGCTGGTGGTGCTGCTGGGCACGGCCGTGGCCGTGAGCACCACGGCCGGGCGCGCCGGCGTCGCCAACCCCGGGGCCCATGGCTTCTCCGAGGTGCTGTACGCCTTCACCTCGGCGGCCAACAACAACGGCAGCGCCTTCGCCGGGCTGTCGGCCAACACCCCCTTCTACAACGCCATGCTGGGCGTGGCCATGTGGCTGGGCCGCTTCGCCGTGATCGTGCCGGTTCTGGCCCTGGCCGGGGCGCTGGCGGGCAAGCCGCGCCTGCCGGTCACCTCCGGCACCCTGCCCACGCACGGCCCGCTGTTCGTGGTGCTGCTGGTCGGCACCGTGCTGCTGGTGGGCCTGCTGAACTATGTGCCGGCGCTGGCCCTGGGGCCGGTGGTCGAGCACCTGATGCTCTGGAAGTGAGTCAACCATGACTTCGATGCAAAAAAATCTTTCGCTTGCCGATCCCGCCCTGCTGCGGCCGGCGCTGCGCGGCGCCTTCGCCAGGCTCAGCCCGCGCGCCCAGTGGCGCAACCCGGTGATGTTCGTCGTCTATGTCGGCAGCATCCTCACCACGCTGCTGTGGCTGAACACGCTCAACGCTCCCGGCGACACAGGCATGGGCGCCGGCTTCGTCCTGGCGGTGGCGGTGTGGCTGTGGTTCACCGTGCTGTTCGCCAACTTTGCCGAGGCCCTGGCCGAGGGGCGCAGCAAGGCCCAGGCCGCGTCGCTGCGCAGCCTGCGCAAGGACACCTGGACCAAGAAGCTCAAGGGCGTACACCGCGACAGCGGCTTCCTGCCCCAGCAGGCGACCGACCTGCGCAAGGGCGACGTGGTGCTGGTCGAGGCCGGCGACATGATCCCGCTCGACGGCGAGGTGATCGAAGGCGTGGCCTCGGTGGACGAGAGCGCCATCACCGGCGAATCGGCGCCGGTGGTGCGCGAGTCGGGCGGCGACTTCTCCGCCGTGACCGGTGGCACGCGGGTGTTGTCCGACTGGCTGGTGGTGCGCATTGGCGTGAACCCGGGCGAGTCGTTCCTGGACCGCATGATCGGCATGGTGGAGGCCGCCAAGCGCAGTAAGACGCCCAACGAGATCGCCCTCACCATCCTGCTGGTGGCGTTGACCATCGTGTTCCTGGTGGTGACCGTGACGCTGCTGCCCTATTCGGTCTTCAGCGTGCAGGCTTCCGGCGCGGGCACCGTGGTGTCGCTGACGGCGCTGGTGGCCCTGCTGGTGTGCCTGATCCCCACCACCATCGGCGGCCTGCTGTCGGCTGTGGGCGTGGCGGGCATGAGCCGCATGATGCAGGCCAACGTCATCGCCACCTCGGGCCGCGCCGTGGAGGCCGCGGGCGACGTGGACGTGCTGCTGCTGGACAAGACCGGCACCATCACCCACGGCAACCGGCAGGCCAGTGCCTTCCTGCCCGCGCCGGGCGTCGACAAGGCGCAGCTGGCGCAGGCGGCGTTGCTGGCCTCGCTGGCCGACGAAACGCCCGAGGGGCGCAGCATCGTCGAGCTGGCGCGGCGCGAGGGCGTGACCTCGCAGCCGGTGCCGGGGGCCCTGTTCGTGCCCTTCACGGCCCAGACGCGCATGAGCGGGGCCGACCTGCCGGCCGCGAAGGGCGGGGCGGGTGAGTGGGTTCTGCTGCGCAAGGGCGCCGTCGAGGCGCTGCGCCACCATGTTGAGGCGCTGGGCGGGCGTCTGCCGCCCGAGGTGGTCCAGGCCGCCGACGCGGTGGCACGCCGGGGCAGCACGCCGCTGGCCGTGGCCGAGGGCGCGCGCGTGCTGGGCGTGGTGGAGCTCAAGGACATCGTCAAGGCGGGCATCCGCGATCGCTTCGCCGAGCTGCGGCGCATGGGCATCCGTACGGTGATGATCACGGGCGACAACCGGCTCACCGCCGCCGCCATCGCGGCCGAGGCCGGTGTGGACGACTTCCTGGCCGAGGCCACGCCCGAGGACAAGCTGCGCCTCATCCGCCAGTACCAGGCCGAAGGCCGGCTGGTGGCCATGACCGGCGACGGCACCAACGACGCGCCCGCGCTGGCCCAGGCCGACGTGGCCGTGGCCATAGGCAGCGGCACGCAGGCCGCCAAGGAGGCCAGCAACATGGTGGACCTGGACTCCAACCCCACCAAGCTGCTGGAGGTGGTGGAGACCGGCAAGGCGCTGCTGATGACGCGCGGCTCGCTCACCACCTTCTCCATCGCCAACGACGTGGCCAAGTACTTCGCCATCATCCCGGCGATCTTCATGGGCACCTATCCGCACCTGGGCGCCCTGAACGTCATGGATCTGGCCAGCCCGTCCTCGGCCATCCTGAGCGCCGTGATCTTCAACGCGCTGATCATCGTCGTGCTCATCCCGCTGGCGCTCAAGGGCGTGCGCTACCGGCCCGTCGGCGCATCTGCGCTGCTGCGCCGCAACCTGGCGGTCTATGGACTGGGCGGGCTGGTCGTGCCCTTCGTGGGCATCAAGCTGATTGACATGCTGCTGGCCGCCAGCGGCCTGGTGTGAAGGAGCCGGAGATGAACAACAACCTCAACCCCAACCAAGGCCCGAGCCAGCGCCACGCGCTGCTGCGCCCGGTGCTGGCCCTGTTTGCCTTGCTGAGCGTGCTGACCGGCATCGTCTACCCGCTGGCCGTGACCGGCGCGGCGCGCGCCGTGTTCCCGCAGCAGGCGGCGGGCAGCCTGGTCGTGCAGGGCGAAACCGTCGTGGGCTCGGCGCTGATCGGCCAGTCCTTCAGCGACCCCCGCCATTTCTGGGGCCGGCCGTCGGCCACGGCGCCCATGGCTTACAACGCGGCGGCTTCCTCGGGGTCGAACCAGGGCCCGCTGAACCCGGCCCTGGTCGACGCGGTCCGGGCCCGCATCGAAGCCCTGCGCGCGGCCGACCCCGGCAACCAGGCGCCCGTGCCCGCCGATCTGGTCACCGCCTCGGCCAGCGGGCTGGACCCGCACATCAGCCCCGCCGCCGCCCTGTACCAGGCGCCGCGCATCGCCCGCCTGCGCGGCCTGGCGCCGCAGCAGTTGGTGGATCTGGTGGGGCAGCATACGGAGCAGCCGCTGCTGTTCGGCCTGATCGGCGAGCCGCGCGTGAACGTGCTGGCGCTCAACCTGGCGCTGGACGCCGCCCATGGCCGATGACTGGCTGCACCTGCTGTGCGCCCTGGCGGCGCTCGGTGTGCCCGTGCTGCTGGCCTGGGTGTTGGTGAGCCGGGGCCAGCGCCGCCGGCGCCGCCCCGCCCGCGGTGGCCGCCCGGCACCGCCCATGCGTTAACCTGCCCTCGCCATGCCCGAAGCCAGCCGCCCCGACCCCGACGCCCTGCTCGCGCAACTGCGCGCCGACGAGGTGCGCGCGCAGCGTGGCCGCCTGCGCATTTACTTCGGCGCCAATGCCGGGGTGGGCAAGACCTGGGCCATGCTCAGCGCGGCCCGGCGCGAACGGGAGGCCGGCCGCGACGTGGTGATCGGCGTGGTCGAAACCCATGGCCGCAGCGAGACCGCCGCGCTGGTCGAGGGGCTGGAGGCCCTGCCGCCGTGCGAGCGGCACTACCGCGGCAAGCTGCTGCGCGAGTTCGACCTGGACGGCGCGCTGCTGCGCCACCCGCAGGTGCTGCTGGTGGACGAACTGGCGCACAGCAACGCGCCCGGCTCGCGCCACGCCAAGCGCTGGCAGGACGTGGAGGAGCTGCTGGCCGCCGGCATCGACGTGTGGACCGCGCTCAATGTGCAGCACCTGGAGAGCCTGAACGGCACGGTGGGCGCCATCACCGGCATCCGCGTGAACGAGACCGTGCCCGACAGCGTGCTGGACGAGGCCGACGAGGTGACCCTGGTCGATGCCACGCCCGACGAAATGGCGGCGCGGCTGGCCGCCGGCAAGGTCTACCTGCCCCAGCAGGCCGAGCGCGCGGCGCAGAACTTCTTTCGCAAGGGCAACCTGATCGCGCTGCGCGAGATCGCCCTGCGCCGCACGGCCGACCACGTCGAGGACGACGTGCGGGGCTGGCGCATCGAGCAGTCGGGCGAGAGCGGCGCGCCGGGGGGCGGCGCACCCCCGGCGTGGAACACCTCGGGCGCCATCCTGGCGGCCGTGGGGCCGGAGCAGGACGCGGCGCAGACCGTGCGCGCGGCGGCCCGCATGGCGGGCCAGCTCAATGTGCGCTGGCATGCCGTCTACGTGGAAACGCCGCGCCTGGCGCGGCTGGACGATGCCGCGCGCGACCGCATCCTGGCCGTGCTGCACCTGGCGCAGGAGCTGGGCGCGGAAACCGCCGTACTGAGCGACGAGCAGGTGGCGCCCGCGCTGGCCGAACAGGCGCAGCGCCTGAACTGCGCCATGCTGGTGCTGGGCCGTGGCCGCGCGCGCGCCGGCTGGCGCCGCTGGGCCGGGCGCTGGTGCGCGCCGCTGGCGCTGCGGCTGGCGCGCATCGCGCCCACGCTGGACCTGGTCAGCGTGGCCCCGGCCGACAGCGCCCGCCGCCTGGCGCGCACGCCCTGGGCGGCCCCGGCGCGTGGAGAACTGCCCGAGGAGCCGGATGCCGCCACCTGGCCCGGCTTTGCCTGGGCCGTGGGCAGCAGCGTGGCCCTCACCGGGCTGGCCGCGCCGCTGTCGGGCGTGCTGGAGCTGACCAACATCGTCATGCTCTACCTGCTGGGCGTGGTGGGCGTGGCGTGGCGTTTCGGGCGCGGGCCGGCGGCCCTCGCGGCGGCGATGAACGTCATGGCCTTCGACTACTTCTTCGTGCTGCCCACCTTCTCGTTCGCGGTGAGCGACGTGCAGTACCTGCTGACCTTCGCCGTCATGCTGGGCGTAGGCCTGCTGGTGGGGCAGCTCACGGCGGGCCTGCGCTTCGCGGCCAGCGTGTCGGCGGGGCGCGAGCGGCGCGCGCAGTCGCTGTTCGAGCTGGCGCGCGAGCTGTCGGCGGCGCTGCAGGCCAGCCAGGTCGAGGCGCTGGGCGCGGCGGCGGTGCAGCGCCATTTCGGCGGCGAGGCCCGGGTGCTGCTGACCGACGCCCAGGACCGGCTCGTGCCCCCGTCCGATCCGCCCGAGGGGTTCGACTTCAGCGTGGCCGACTGGGCCTTCCGCCAGGGCCAGAGCGCGGGCCTGACCACGGCCACCCTGTCGGCCCAGCCCTGGCACTACGTGCCGCTGGTGGCGCCCATGCGCGTGCGCGGCGTGCTGGCGCTGCGTCCGGCGCAGCCGCGCTGGCTGGTGATTCCCGAGCAGGCGCGGCAGCTGGAAACCCTGGCGCGCCAGATCGCCATTGCCGTGGAGCGCGTGCATTACGTCGAGGTGGCGCAGCAGGCGGTGGTGGACATCGAGTCCGAGCGCCTGCGCAACGCCTTGCTGGGCGCCATCTCGCACGACGTGCGCACGCCGCTGACGGCGCTGATCGGGCTGGCCGAGTCGCTGCGCACGCTGGCGCCGCCGCTGTCGCCCGCGCAGGCGCAGGCGGCGCAGGCCATCGTGGCCCAGGCGCGCGCGCTGAGCACGCTGGTGGGCAACCTGCTGGACATGGCGCGGCTGGAAAGCAGCGCCAGCGGCGCCGTGCAGCTGCGGCGCGAGTGGCAGTCGGTGGAGGAGGTCGTGGGCGCGGCCATCCGCGCCGCGCAGCCGGCCCTGGGCGGCATGGCGGTGCGCACCGAGTTGGCGCCCGAGCTGCCGCTGGTGGAGTTCGACGCCGTGCTGATCGAGCGCGTGCTGGTCAACCTGCTGGAGAACGCCGCGCGCTACGGCGCGCCGCCCATCGTCGTGGCGGCCAGCGCGCTGCCGCAGGCGCTGCGCATCACCGTGCGCGACCACGGCCCGGGCCTGCCGCCCCACCTGCGCGGGCGCGAGCAGGTGCTGTTCGACAAGTTCACCCGCGGCCAGGCAGAGTCCACCACGCCCGGCGTGGGGCTGGGCCTGGCTATCTGCAAGGCCATCGTGCAGGCGCATGGCGGCGAGATCTCGGCCACGAACGCCGCCGCCGATGCGCATGGCAGCGGCGGTGCGGCGTTCACCATCGAGCTGCCGCGCCGTCCGCCGCCCGCCGTTACCGAATGAAATCCTATGTCTTCTCCCCCTAGCCTCACCGCCATCGTGATCGAGGATGAACCCCAGATCCGCCGCTTCGTGCGCGGCGCGCTGGAGGACGAGGGCTGGCTGGTGCACGAGGCCGCCACCCAGCGCGAGGGCCTGGTGGCCGCCGGCACGCGCCACCCCGACCTGCTGGTGCTCGACCTGGGCCTGCCCGACGGCGACGGCGTGGAGCTGATCCGCGACGTGCGCGGCTGGTCCAGCGTGCCCATCATCGTGCTCTCGGCGCGCGCCGACGAGGCCGACAAGATCGCCGCGCTGGACGCGGGAGCGGACGACTACCTCACCAAGCCCTTCGGCACCGGCGAGCTGCTGGCACGCGTGCGCGCCAACCTGCGGCGTCCGCGTGCCGCGGCGGGCGAGGCGCCCGCGCCGGCCGATGCGGTGTTCCGCTTTGGCGAGGAGGCCGGGGCGGTGGAGGTGGACCGCGCCCGGCGCGTGGTGCGCCGCGCCGGCGACGAGGTGCACCTGACCCCCACCGAGTACCGTTTGCTCTCCGTGCTGGTGGCCAACGCCGGGCGCGTGCTCACCCAGCGCCAGTTGCTGCGCGAGGTCTGGGGGCCGGCGCACAGCGACCAGAGCCACTACCTGCGCGTCTACATGGGCCACCTGCGCGGCAAGCTTGAGGTCGACCCGGCGCAGCCACGCCACCTGCTCACCGAGACGGCGGTGGGCTACCGCCTGCTGCCCTGACCGGGGGCGCTGCGGCCCCTACACTGCGGGCCCATGACGATGCCCCAGTTCCCCGCCATGCTGCTGGCCGCCGGCCGCGGCGAGCGCATGCGCCCGCTGACCGATGCCTGTCCCAAACCATTGCTCGAAGTGCGCGGGCGGCCGCTGCTGGAGTGGCACCTGCGTGCGTTGGTCGAAGCGGGTGTCGAGCGCGCCGTGATCAACACCGCGTGGCTGGGCGAGCAGATTGGCCACCGGTTTTCAGATGTTTTTGCCGTCGAAGGCAAGCAGGACAAGCGCGAACAGCTATCAATTTCATACTCCCATGAAGGCCGGGATTTCGGTCGCGCGCTGGAGACGGCCGGCGGTATCGCACGCGCGTTGCCGCAGCTCGGGCCGGTGTTCTGGCTGGCGGCGGGCGATGTGTTCGCGCCCGACTTCACCTTCGAGGCGCAGGCCGTGCAGCGGTTCGTGGCCGGCGATGCCCTGGCCCATCTGTGGCTCGTGCCCAACCCGCCGCACCACCCGCGCGGCGACTTTGGCCTGTCGCCCGAGGGGTTGGCGCTGAATCTGCCGGCGCAGGACCCGCGGCCGCGCTACACCTACAGCACCATCGCCCTGCTGCGAGCCGAGCTGTTCACCGCGCCCTGGTGCGACATCACACCCGGAAACCCGCAGGGCGTGGCCGCGCCGCTGGCGCCGCTGCTGCGCCGCGCCATGGATGCGGGGCGGGTGACGGCGACGCTCCATACCGGGCGCTGGACCGATGTGGGTACGCCCGAGCGGCTCGCTGAGCTGAACGCCGGCTGAGGCAGCGTCCGTCGCCCAGCGGTTCAGGCGCCTGGCGCGGATGCGGGGGCCGAGGCGGCGCCCGACGCGGGATCGGCGGGGTCTGATGCCGGCTCGGCGGGCGGCGGCGGAGGCAGCAACTCGGGCGCGGGCGCCAGCGCGGTGGCGGATGCGGGATGGGCGGGCTGCACATCGATGGCCGGGCCGTTCTCGCAGTTGCGGAACTGCCACTGGCTGGGCAGAAAGCGGGCCTGCGGCCCGTCGGGTGCGGGCTTGCCCACCTCGGCCTGCACGTCGTAGGGGATGTGCGGCACTTGGAACAGGGCGATCTGGCCCTGGCGGCACAGCAGCGCGGGTACCACCTTGTTCAGCTCCCATTCCTTGGTGTCGGTGTTGTAGCGGTACAGCGGGCCAATACGCTGGTCCTGGGCCAGTTCTACGCGCATCGGCAGCACCTGCATCGCCTGGGCCCATACGCCGGCCACGAGCACGGGCTGCGGAAAGCGCACCGCCTCCAGGCCGCGCAGGGACACGGGCTGCACCGGCGCGCCGTTGTCGAAGGGGTCCAGCCGGTTGATCAGGCTGCCCGCGGGAATCACCAGTTCGCCGTACTGCACGTCGTGCGGCAGCACGAAGCGTTCGCGGTGGGTGCGATGCACGGCGCTGTCCTGGCGCGTCTGCTGCGCGCGACCCGACAGGTACAGGCGCAGGCCCAGCCAGGCATCGCACACCACGGCCACGGCGCACAGGGCGACCAGCACGCGCCGGTCCAGCCGCGGCTTGTTGGGAACATCGATATACCGCGCATAGAACGCGTAGGAAAGCAGGGCCACGGTCAGCACCAGGCCCAGCAGGGGGATGAGGGTGGTCAGCAGGAAGGACATGCGGCGAGTCTGCCACGGCGCCTGGGCGCCGCCGCGCGCGCTGGCCGTTGGGCCCACAATGGCAGCATGACCACGCCCAGCTCCCTCTACGCGCAGCGTCGCGCCCGCCTTGCCGCCCAGTTGGGCGCGGGCGGCATCGCCATCGTGCCCACCGCCCCGCTGCAGCAGCGCAACCGCGACAGCGAGTTTCTCTACCGCCACGACAGCTACTTCTACTACCTCACGGGCTTTGCCGAGCCGGGCGCGTGGCTGGTGCTGACCGCGGAAGGCCACAGCACGCTGTTTTGCCAGCCCAAGGACCTGGAACGCGAGATCTGGGATGGCTACCGCCTGGGGCCCGAGGCGGCCCTGGCCACCCTGGGCGTGGACGCCGCGCACTCCGTGGCCGATATCGACGCGCGCTTGCCGCGCCTGCTGGAAAACCGCGGCAGCGTCTGGTTCCCCTTCGCCACCCACCCAGGGCTGGCTGCGCGTGTGGAAGGCTGGCTGAACCAGGTGCGCGCACGCGTGCGGTACGGCGCGCTGTGCCCCGCGCAGCAGGGTGATCTGTGCACGCTGCTCGACGAGATGCGCCTGATCAAGGACGCGCATGAGCAGGACCTGATGCGCCGTGCCGCCGCCATCAGCGCCCGCGCCCATGTGCGCGCCATGCAAAGAAGCGCCCGCATGCTGCGCGCCGGACAGGACGTGCGCGAATACCACCTGGATGCGGAGCTGCTGCACGCGTTCCGCGAAGAGGGCTCGCAGTGCCCGGCGTATGGCTCCATCGTGGCTGCGGGGGCCAACGCCTGCGTGCTGCACTACCGCGCCGATGCCGCGCCGGTGCGCGCGGGCGAGCTGGTGCTGATCGACGCGGGCTGCGAGCTGGACGGCTACGCCTCGGACATCACGCGCACCTTTCCGGCCGATGGCCGCTTCACCGGCCCGCAGCGCGCGCTGTACGACCTGGTGCTGGAGAGCCAGAAGGCGGCCATCGCCGCCACGCGTGCGGGCAACCGCTTCAACGACCCGCACGACGCCACGGTGGCCGTGCTGGCGCAGGGCATGCTGGACTTGGGCCTGCTGGACGCCAACAAGGTCGGCAGCGTGCAGGACGTGATCGCGAGCCGTGCGTACTTCCAGTTCTACATGCACCGCACCGGCCACTGGCTGGGCATGGATGTGCATGACTGCGGCAGCTACGTCGAGCCCTCAGAAGTGGGCCAGGTGAGCGAGCGGCGCGACCCGCTGTCGGGCGAGCTGATCCAGAACCGCCCCAGCCGCATCCTGCGCCCGGGCATGGTGTTGACCATCGAGCCCGGCTTGTACGTGCGCCCCGCGCCGGGCGTGCCCGAGGCCTTCCACCACATCGGCATCCGCATCGAGGACGACGCCATCGTCACCGAGACCGGCTGCGAATTGATCACCCGCGGGGTGCCCGTGGAGGGCGACGAGATCGAGGCAATGATGCGCGGCTGAGCGGGTGTTTTCAGGAACCGCGATGTAACTGATTTTGTGCAAAAATCGAAACTCGATTACATCCACGGAAAAGAGACACCCCCATGCAGATCCGCCGCGCCACCAAGATCGTTGCCACCCTGGGCCCCGCCTCCAGCGACCCGCAACTGCTGGAGCAGATGATCGCGGCGGGCGTGAACGTGGTGCGCCTGAACTTCAGCCACGGCAAGGCGCAGGACCATGTGGAGCGCGCCGCCATGGTGCGCGAGGCCGCCCAGCGCGCCGGGCGCGAGGTCGCCATCATGGCCGACCTGCAGGGGCCGAAGATTCGCGTGGGCAAGTTTGCCGAAGGACGGGTGATGCTGGAGCCGGGCCTGCCTTTCGTGCTGGACGCGTCGCGCAGCGAGCCCGGCGATCTGCAGGGCGTGGGCCTGGACTACAAGGAACTTCCCCGCGACGTGAAGCCCGGCGACGTGCTGCTGCTGAACGACGGCCTCATCGTGCTGCAGGTGGATGCCGTGCGCGGCGAGGCGGTGTACACCACCGTGAAGATCGGCGGCGAGCTGTCCAACAACAAGGGCATCAACAAGCAGGGGGGAGGCCTCACGGCGCCCGCCCTCACGGCCAAGGACATGGAGGACATCAAGACCGCCATGAGCTTCCAGGCCGACTATGTGGCCGTGAGCTTCCCCAAGAACGCCACCGACATGGAGATGGCGCGCCAGCTGTGCAACGTGGCCGCGGCCGAGTTCCGCCACAAGCCCGGCCTGATCGCGAAGATCGAGCGTGCAGAGGCCGTGCCGCTGCTGGAGGAGATCCTGCGCGTGTCCGACGGCATCATGGTGGCGCGCGGCGACCTGGCCGTGGAGGTGGGCAACGCCGCGGTGCCCGCGCTGCAGAAAAAGATGATCCGCATGGCGCGCGACATGGACAAGGTGGTGATCACCGCGACCCAGATGATGGAGAGCATGATCGCCAACCCCGTGCCCACGCGCGCCGAAGTGAGCGACGTGGCCAACGCCGTGCTGGACGGCACCGACGCCGTGATGCTCAGCGCCGAGACGGCTGCCGGCAAGTACCCGCTGGACACGGTGCGGGAGATGGCCACCATCTGCGCCGCCGCGGAAGCGGCCGAAGACCTGGAGCGCGACTCCGACTTCATCGGCCAGACCCTGGGCCGCATCGACCAGTCCATCGCCATGGGCGCGCTGTTCACGGCGCACCACCTGGGTGCCAAGGCCATCGTGGCGATGACCGACAGCGGCTCCACGGCACTGTGGATGAGCCGCCACCGCATCCACATTCCCATCTATGCATTGACGCCGAAGGTGGCCACGCAGCGGCGCATGGCGATGTTCCGCAACGTGCGCCCGTTGCTCATGGACACCAGCGCCGACCGCGACACTGCGCTGGACCAGGCCGAGAGCCACCTGAAGATGCGCAACATCGTGCAACAGGGCGACCTGTACGTGATCACCTGCGGCGAGCCCATGGGTGCACCCGGCGGCACGAACATGCTCAAGATCTGCCGCGCACGATGAAAGCGCGGTAGCGCATCCTTTCACCCCGTGAACGCAGACGGGGCGATGGGGGGTATTGGGGGCATGGGTCCAGGAAGCGGTAGGGCGGCTAAAATTACGGGTTACCAAGCGGTTACCGCCGCTCATCCATCAACCCTCGAACGGATCCACCCCATGCCTCTCGTCTCGATGCGCGAACTGCTCGATCATGCCGCCGACCACGGCTATGGCATTCCCGCCTTCAACGTCAACAACCTGGAGCAGGTGCAGGCCGTGATGGCCGCTGCCGACGAGGTGGGCGCGCCGGTGATCCTGCAAGCCAGCGCCGGCGCCCGCAAGTACGCCGGCGAGAGCTTTATCAAGCACCTGATCGCCGCCGCTGCTGAGGCGTATCCGCACATCCC
Source organism: Diaphorobacter sp. B2A2W2 (assembly GCF_056730635.1). Taxonomy (NCBI): domain Bacteria; kingdom Pseudomonadati; phylum Pseudomonadota; class Betaproteobacteria; order Burkholderiales; family Comamonadaceae; genus Diaphorobacter; species Diaphorobacter sp. B2A2W2. Next base: position 51,340 of record NZ_JBWZOR010000004.1, on the reverse strand, counting down.
CCTGGTCATGCACCAGGACCACGGCACCAGCCCCGCTATCTGCAAGGGCGCGCTGGAGCTGGGCTTCGGCTCGGTGATGATGGACGGCTCGCTGCGCGAAGACGGCAAGACCCCCGCAGACTTCGACTACAACGTGCGCGTCACCCAGGAAGTGGTGGCCATGGCGCACAAGATCGGCGCTACCGTCGAAGGCGAACTGGGCTGCCTGGGCAGCCTGGAGACCGGCGAGGCGGGTGAGGAAGACGGCGTCGGCGCGGCTGGCAAGCTCAGCCACGCCCAGCTGCTCACGGACCCCGAGGAGGCTGCGCAGTTCGTCAAGGCCACGCAACTGGACGCCCTGGCGATCGCCATCGGTACCAGCCATGGGGCCTACAAGTTCTCCCGCCCGCCCACGGGCGATGTGCTGTCGATCCAGCGCGTCAAGGAAATCCACGCGCGCATTCCCAACACCCACCTGGTGATGCATGGCTCGTCCAGCGTGCCGCAGGATCTGCTGGCCCTCATTAACCAGTTTGGCGGCAAGATGAAGGAAACCTACGGCGTGCCCGTGGCCGAGATCCAGGAAGCCATCAAGCACGGCGTGCGCAAGATCAACATCGACACCGATATCCGCTTGGCCATGACCGGGGCGGTGCGCAAGTTCCAGGCCGAGAACCCGGACAAATTCGACATGCGCGAGTGGATGAAGCCCGCGCGCGAAGCCGCCAAGGCCATCTGCAAGCAACGTTACCTGGAGTTTGGCTGCGAGGGCCAGGGCGCGAAGGTGAAGGGCTATCCCCTCGGCGAAATGGCTGCCAAATACGCCAGCGGCGCGCTGCAGCAGGTCGTGAACTGACGCAATGAGGCGCGCGGCGGAGCCGTCTGCCGCCCACGCTTTCCCAAGCCCGGCGCCCCATGGCCGCCGGGCTTTTTCTTTGGCCCCGCTCCGTGCCATGTCGCGCGTGCGTCGAAGGTGTGAAATTCTTCATGTAAGCTCACGGTAAGTAGAAATACGCAATGCTGCGTGGACCAACGCCGTCGGGCGCTCGCGTGCAGGAGGAGATGACATGCTGATAGGTGTGCCCGCCGAAACCCTGGCAGGCGAGACGCGGGTGGCCGCCACGCCAGAAACCGTCAAGAAACTCGTGGCCCAAGGCCACACGGTGCGGGTGCAGTCAGGCGCCGGCGTCTGCGCCAGCGTCACCGATGCCGGCTTTGCCGCCGTGGGAGCCGAGATCACCGACGCGGCCGGCGCCTGGGGCTGCGACCTGGTGCTCAAGGTGCGCGCGCCGCAAGAGTCCGAAGCCGGCCTGCTGCGCCCGGGCAGTACCTTGGTCGGCATGCTGAATCCGTTCGACGCCACTGGTCTGCACCGCCTGGCCGCTGCCGGCGTCACCGCCTATGCACTGGAAGCCGCGCCGCGCACCACGCGCGCGCAGAGCATGGACGTACTCTCCTCGCAGGCCAACATCGCCGGCTACAAGGCCGTGGTGATGGCCGCTGATCGCTACCAGCGCTTCTTTCCCATGCTCATGACTGCGGCGGGCACCGTGAAGGCGGCCCGCGTGGTCATCCTGGGCGTGGGCGTGGCGGGCCTGCAGGCGATTGCCACGGCCAAGCGCCTGGGCGCGGTGATCGAGGCCAGCGATGTGCGCCCCAGCGTCAAGGAGCAGGTGGAGTCGCTGGGCGCGAAGTTCATCGACGTGCCCTACGAAACCGCCGAGGAGAAAGAAGCTGCCGAGGGCGTGGGCGGTTACGCCCGCCCCATGCCGCAAAGCTGGCTGGACCGCCAGAAGGCCGAGGTTGCCAAGCGTGTCGCGCAGGCCGACGTGGTCATCACCACGGCGCTGATCCCCGGCCGCGCCGCGCCGGTGCTGGTCACGCAGGAGATGGTGGAGTCCATGAAGCCCGGCTCCGTCATCGTGGACCTGGCGGCCGCGCAGGGGGGCAACTGCCCGCTGACCCAGCCGGGTCAGACCGTCGTGCACCACGGCGTGACCCTGGTCGGCGAGACCAACCTGCCCGCGCTCGTGGCGGCTGATGCCTCCGCGCTGTACGCGCGCAACGTGCTCGACTTTCTCAAACTCATCATCAACCCCGAAGGCGCCCTGCACCTCAACCGCGATGACGACATCGTGGTGGCCTGCTTGGTGGCGCATGAGGGGGCCGTCACGCGTGCGTGACCCTGTTCTGCCCGCAACTTGGAGTGACTTTCTTGCGTCTTCGTTGGAACCCCTTTGTCCCCGCCATCGCGGCCCTGCTGTCGCTCGTTGCATGCGCGCCAGCGCAGCCGGACCTCGTACGGGTGGGCCGTGCCGAACTGCAGTTGCCCGCGGGCACCTGGCAGCCTTTGGGCGGCAACGCCGAGCAGTTTGACGTCCGCCCCGATGACACCGCGCACGATCTGCCCATGCAGACCCGCGCAGTGGCCCTGCGCGGCCGGGCCAAGGAACCGCTGGCGGTTCTGGTGGTGCAGACCAATGCCAGCAACCACCCGCGCGACACCACGCTGTGGACCGCGGCCTGCCTGCCGCAAAAGGGCGTGCAGGTGGAAGACGCGGCGCGCGGCAGTCCGGTGCGCATCGACTGCCTGCGCTACAAGCGCAGCGCGGGCACCGACGGCTACCTGGCCAGCGCGCGTCCGGCACTTGCCCAGTGGCTGACGCAGCAGCAGGCCGTGCCAGCCAACCCGTATTCCCACGTCTCGTACCGCTACTCCACCCCCGAAGGTGGCTATGTGTCCGTGGATGTGCTGGCCGATCGGCGGTTGCTGCGGCCTACCGTGCGCAACAACGAGGAGTTCCTGCGTGCAGGCCGTCCCGCGCAGGCGTGGATGGAGCAGCTCGCCCAAGCGGCCCGCCAGAGCATCACCATGCTGGACGGCCGTTTCGTCGTGCCCCCGTTTCCCCAGGCCTTGCCCGAATAGCTGTCAATTGGGGCCGTGTAGAGGCCCCCTTTCCGAAGGAGCGTCGAGATGGAGTCGGTTTCGCCCACGCTGATCAACCTGATCATCTTCGTGCTTGCCATCTACGTGGGCTACCACGTGGTCTGGAACGTCACCCCGGCGCTGCACACGCCCTTGATGGCGGTGACCAATGCCATCTCGGCCATCGTCATTGTCGGGGCCATGCTGGCCGCCGCGCTCACCGAAACGCCACTGGGCAAGACCATGGGCGTGCTGGCCGTGGCGCTGGCGGCGGTGAACGTGTTCGGCGGCTTCCTGGTCACCCGGCGCATGCTGGAGATGTTCAAGAAGAAAGAGCGCAAGGCGCCCGCCGAACAAGCGAAAGCAGCTACGAAATAAGGAGCGTTGGCATGAGCATGAACCTTGTCACGCTGCTGTACCTGGTCGCCAGCGTCTGTTTCATCCAGGCGCTCAAAGGCCTGTCGCACCCCACCACGTCGATCCGCGGCAACCTGTTCGGCATGGCGGGCATGGCGATCGCCGTGCTGACCACGGCGGCGCTCATCGTGGAGTTGGCCAGCGACAAGGGCGTGGGCATGACCTACGTGCTGGCCGGCCTGGTGGTGGGCGGTGGCGCGGGCGCGGTGATGGCCCAGCGCGTGGAGATGACCAAGATGCCCGAGCTGGTGGCTTTCATGCACAGCATGATCGGCCTGGCGGCGGTGTTCATCGCCGTGGCGGCCGTGGCCGAGCCCTGGGCCTTCCAGATCGTGGCGCATGGCCAGCCGATCCCGCTGGGCAACCGGCTGGAGCTGTTCCTGGGCGCGGCCATCGGCGCGATCACCTTCAGCGGCTCGGTGATCGCCTTCGGCAAGCTCTCGGGCAAGTACAAGTTCCGCCTGTTCCAGGGCGCGCCGGTGGTCTTCAAGGGGCAGCACCTGCTGAACCTGGTGCTGGGCCTGGCCACCGTCGGCCTGGGGCTGGTGTTCATGTTCACCGAGCGCTGGGATGCCTTCTTCGCCATGCTGGCGCTTGCCTTCGTGATGGGCGTGCTCATCATCATTCCCATCGGCGGCGCCGACATGCCCGTGGTGGTGTCCATGCTCAACAGCTACTCGGGCTGGGCAGCGGCGGGCATCGGCTTCTCGCTGAACAACAGCATGCTCATCATCGCGGGCTCGCTGGTAGGCAGCTCGGGCGCGATCCTGAGCTACATCATGTGCAAGGCCATGAACCGCTCGTTCTTCAACGTGATCCTGGGCGGCTTCGGCGGCGACGCGGCAGCTGCGGCCACGGGCGGCGGCGTGCAGCGCACGGCCAAGAGCGGCAGCGCCGACGATGCGGCCTTCATCCTGAGCCAGTCGGAGACCGTGGTCATCGTCCCCGGCTACGGCCTCGCGGTGGCGCGCGCGCAGCATGCGGTGAAGGAGCTGGCGCAAAAGCTCACCGACAAGGGCATCACCGTCAAGTACGCCATCCATCCGGTGGCGGGCCGCATGCCCGGCCATATGAACGTGCTGCTGGCCGAGGCCGAGGTGCCCTACGACCAGGTGTTCGAGATGGAGGACATCAACGGCGAGTTCGGCCAGGCCGACGTGGCCATCGTGCTGGGCGCCAACGATGTGGTGAACCCCGCCGCCCTGCACAAGGGCAGCCCCATCTACGGCATGCCGATCCTGGAGGCTTACAAGGCCAAGACCGTGATCGTCAACAAGCGCTCCATGGCCGCGGGCTACGCCGGCCTGGACAACGAACTGTTCTACATGGACAAGACCATGATGGTCTTCGGCGACGCCAAGAAGGTGGTCGAAGACATTGGCAAGGCCGTGGAGTAGTGCCGCATCCGCGCATGCCGGCGGGGCCGGCACGCTAGGGTAATTCCAGACGCGCGAAGGCTGCAGGCGCATCCACAATGCGCCGCACTTTGCCGTCATTCGTAACTAGAAGATTCCAGGAGAGACATCTATGACCGATCGCCCATGGCTTGGCGCCTACCCGCAGGGCGTTCCTGCCGACATCGACCCGACGCAGTACACGTCGCTGGTGGAGCTGATGGAGCAGGCCTTCCGCGACTATGCGGACCGCACGGCCTACAGCTTCATGGGCAAGGAGACCAGCTACCGCGAGACGGACGCGCTGAGTCGCCAGTTCGCGGCCTACCTGCAGAGCCTGGGCCTGGTGCGCGGCGACCGCGTGGCGCTCATGATGCCCAACGTGCCGCAGTACCCGATTGCCGTGGCGGCCGTGCTGCGCGCGGGCTTCGTGGTGGTCAACGTGAACCCGCTGTACACCCCGCGCGAACTGGAGCACCAGCTCAAGGACTCGGGTGCCAAGGCCATCGTCATCATCGAGAACTTCGCCGCCACGCTGCAGGCCTGCATCGCCAACACCCCCGTGCAGCACGTGGTGCTGTGCGCCATGGGCGACCGGCTGGGCCTGCTCAAGGGCCTGCTGGTCAACTACGTGGTGCGCAACGTCAAGAAGCTGGTGCCGGCCTACCAGCTTCCCGGCGCAGTGCGCTTCAACGACGCGCTGGCCAAGGGCGCGGGCCTGCAGTTGAACAAGCCGTCTTTGAAGAGCGACGACATCGCACTGCTGCAGTACACCGGCGGCACCACGGGCGTGAGCAAGGGCGCCGTGCTGCTGCACCGCAACGTGATCGCCAACGTGCTGCAGTCCGAGGCCTGGAACAAGCCCGCGACGAGCAAGATCCCCGAAAGCGAGCAGCCCACGGCCGTGTGCGCGCTGCCGCTGTACCACATCTTCGCGTTCACGGTGAACATGATGCTGTCCATGCGCACGGGCGGCAAAACCATCCTCATTCCTAATCCACGCGATCTGCCGGCCGTGCTCAAGGAGCTGTCCAAGCACACGTTCCACAGCTTCCCGGCGGTGAACACGCTGTTCAACGGCCTGGCCAACCATCCCGACTTCAACACGGTCAACTGGAAGAACCTCAAGGTTTCCGTGGGCGGCGGCATGGCTGTGCAGGCGGCCGTGGCCAAGCTCTGGCTGGACAAGACCGGCTGCCCGATCTGCGAAGGCTATGGCCTGTCGGAGACCAGCCCGTCGGCCAGTTGCAACCCGGTCACCGCCACGGAGTTCTCGGGCACCATCGGCGTGCCGTTGCCCAGCACCTCCATGCGCATCCTGGACGACGAGGGGCACGACATCTCCGCCACCGGCCAGGCGGGCGAGATCGCCATCAAGGGCCCGCAGGTCATGGCCGGCTACTGGCAGCGCCCCGACGAGACCGCCAAGGTCATGACCGAGGACGGCTACTTCAAGACCGGCGACATCGGCGTGATGGACGCACGCGGCTACTTCAAGGTGGTGGACCGCAAGAAGGACATGGTGCTGGTCAGCGGCTTCAACGTCTACCCCAACGAGGTGGAGGACGTGGTGGCGCTGATGCCCGGCGTGCTGGAATGCGCGGTGGTGGGCGTGCCCGACGAGAAGACGGGCGAGGCCGTGAAGCTGGTCATCGTCAAGAAGGACCCGGCGCTCACCGAGGCGCAGGTCAAGGACTTCTGCCGGGCCAACCTCACGGGCTACAAGCAGCCCAAGGTGATCGAGTTCCGTACCGAACTGCCCAAGACCCCCGTCGGCAAGATCCTGCGCCGCGAGCTGCGCGACAAGAAATAAGCCGAGAACCCGAAGGCCCCGCGCGGGCTCTTGGGACGTGTTCACGATCTTTTCATAGAGCCCGTTGCCCCGCCAAAGCGGCGGATGCAAGGCGCAAAGCGCAGCCGGGCCGGTGGCCCGGCGAGCATTTGCAACGCCGCAGAGGCCACTTTGGCGGGGCAACCCTGCGGGCAAGACAGCAAAAAGCCGCACTCGTCGTTGCGCACCTTGTCCAGGCCCCCAGCATGGCCTGCGGTGCGCGCCTAGATTGCGGCTTTTTGCTGCCTTGCGGGCTTCATGAAAAGATCGTGAACACGTTCGTACATTCCCCCAGCCGGGATAATCCCGGCTTTTTTACGTCCGGCCCTCACCCTCATGACCACTGCCATCCTCAGCGCCCTGCCCGAAGAGCAGGGCGGCCTCATGCACGCCCTGCAGCAACCTGAGCAACTGCAGCATGCGGGCCGCATCTTCTGGCGCGGCCACCTGCATGGGCAGCCCGTGGTACTGGCACTGTCGGGCATTGGCAAGGTGGCGGCGGCCACCACGGCCGCAGCGCTGGCCGAGCGCTTTGGCGTGGCGCGCATGGTGTTCACCGGCGTGGCCGGCGGCGTGGGCGAGGGCGTGCAAGTGGGCGATGTGGTGGTCGCGCAGGACTACCTGCAGCATGACTTTGATGCCTCGCCCATCTTCCCGCGCTGGGAGGTGCCGGGCTACGGCCGTGCGCGCATGGACTGCGATGCGGCGCTGAATGCTCTGCTTTTGGAAGCTGCTCGCGCTTACCTGGCGGACGCTGGAGCCCATTTCGTTGCTGATCTTCCCAACGCTGCGCGCGCCCCGCAGGTGCACCACGGCCTGATGGCCAGCGGCGACCGCTTCGTCTCCACGGCGCAGGAATCCAGCGCGTTGCGCGCGGCGCTGCTGGCGTCGGACCACGACGTGCTGGCCGTGGAGATGGAAGGCGCCGCCGTGGCCCAGGTCTGCCGCGACTACGGCCTGCCGTTTGCGGCGGTGCGCACCATCTCCGACCGCGCGGACGACAGTGCGCATGTCGACTTCGCCCACTTCGTGCAGAACGTGGCGAGCCGCTATGCCGACCACATCGTGCAGCGCTTCGTGCAGATGCTCTGAAAACAGGAGCTATCAGCGCTTGCTATATAAGCGCTAGAGGCCAATTTCTTCAAAATTGGCACACGCCTCGACAGTCCGATGGCCGCGGAGCAGGCCGCCCCAGCGGACGCCGTGGAACGGGCTTCGCCAGGCCACCGGCGTCGTCCCCCTTCCCGCAGCGCGCAGCGGTGCGAGAGAAGGGGGAAGCGGCGCAGCCGCTCAGGGGGATGCTCCCTACTTCAACCAGCCCCGCTTGCGGAAGTACAGCATCGGCCCCAGCGCGCTGGCCACCATCAGCGCCAGCACGTAGGGGTAGCCGTACTGCCAGTCCAGCTCGGGCATGAACTTGAAGTTCATGCCGTAGACGCTGGCGATCAGCGTCGGCGGCAGCAGCGCCACGCTGGCCACGGAGAAGATCTTGATGATCTTGTTCTGGTTGATGTTGATGAAACCGACCGTGGCGTCCATCAGGAAGTTGATCTTGTCGAACAGGAAGGCCGTGTGGCTGTCCAGCGACTCGATGTCGCGCAGGATCTGGCGCGCGTCCTCGAACTGCTCGGAGCTGAGCATGCGGCTGCGCATCATGAAGCTTACCGCGCGGCGCGTGTCCATCACGTTGCGGCGGATGCGGCCGTTCAAGTCCTCCTGCCGCGCAATGGCCGCCAGCACCTCGCCGGCGCGAGCGTCGGTCACGTTGCCGGCCAGCACCTGGGTGCTCACCTCTTCCAGGTCGTCGTAGATGCCCTCCAGCGTGTCGGCGGAATACTCGGCATCCGTGTCGAAGAGGCTCAGCAGCACGTCCTTGGCATCGTCGATCAGGCCGGGGGCGCGGCGTGCGCGCATGCGCAGCAGGCGAAAGACGGGGATGTCCTCGTCGTGGATGGAAAACAGCACGCCCTTGCTCTTGAGGGTGTCGTTGACCAGGTTCAGGATGAAGGCCACGCGGGCCGAGGCGGGCTCGTCGTCCACATCCACCAGAAAGTCGCTGCGGATGTGCAGCTCGCCGTTGTCTTCCTCGTAAAAGCGCGCGGACTCTTCGATGTCCTCGTCCATCGCATCTTCGGGGATGGACAGGCCGTAGTGCTGCTTGATCCAGCGCTTTTCTTCCAGCGTGGGGGACTCCAGGTCCACCCAGATCGGCTGAAAGCGCGCCAGCTCTTCCAGGGACTCGATTTCTTCCTGGACGAGCCGGCCGTTGGCGAGCGTAAAGATGTTGAGCATGGCTCACTCTCCCGGTTGTCTTGTGGCGTCTGCAAAAGGGGCGGGGGGCGCTTTCAGTCCCTTCGGCATGTCAATGGGCCGGGAGGCTGAAAGCTACCAACTAGGGTAGGTTTCCACGGAGCTGTCTCCATACGTTGTGCAAGACGGGAATTATCGCATCCGCTCCCCAATGGAACACCGCCGCATGACACGTTCTTGGCGCCTTTTCGGGGGAAAGGCGCCGCACCGCATCACCCCCCGCCGCGGTGCGTGTGCAGGTCCAGGTGCCGCATGAAAGCCTGGCGCTCGGCGGGCGGGACGCCGTCGAACGCGAAGTGCAGGTGCAGCGTGGGCAGGCGCAGCAGCGCGATCTGGCGCGCAGGCCCCGGCGCCCAGTGCAGCGTGAGCGCGCCCCCCGCGAGCGCGATGCGTACCTGGGCGTCGCCCTGTGCGGCCCAGTCATGCCCCGCCAGCGCCCGCTGCAGCAGCCGCTGCCATTCGGCGGGCGCGCAGCTCATGTCGCGCGTGAAGTGGTCAGGCCAATCGCTCAAAAGGTGCGGGGAGGGTAGGAGGCTGCGATTCAGCCGCCGGCGATCGGCGGCCAGATGGCGAGCGCGTCGCCCTCGTGCAGCGTGGTGGTGTGGCGCGCCGCGGGGGCGATGTAGCGGCCGTTGACCAGCACCAAGTGCACCATGTCCGGCGGCAGGCGGAAAGGCGCGATGATCTGGCTGATGCTCTGCGTGGGGGCGACTTCCAGCGCCATCTGGTTGCCTGGGCGCACCTCGGGCGGCAGGTAGTCGGTGAGCGAGGCAAAGAGCTTGAAAGTGATGCGCATGTGCCTATCCGGTTTTCATGCCAAATCAGCCGTTTGCACTTGTGGTGTAAGCGCTGGCAGCTACTTCTAGCATAGCAAATTCCCTGGCCTCAGCGCCGGCGCGCGTCCTGTGCGCCGCTCCAGTTCCCCTGCGCCTGGGCGCAGGCCAGGTAGGCCTCCATCAGCCGCGTGGGGTCGCGGCGCAGGTGGTCCTTCCAGGGGCCCAGGCGCACCTGGCCTTCCACCAGGCCGCGCATGGCGCCCACGTGCTGCGTCATGCCCACGGAGTTGCAGCCGATGAGCCGGTCGCCCTCGAACTGCAGGCTCAGGTGTTTGCCGGCCGCCGCGTCGGTCAGCGCCACCTGTTCGCCGCCGGGCACGCCCTGCCAGTTGCCGAAGCTGGTGGAGATGAGCCCCAGCGTGTCCAGCACGTTGATCTGCGTGACCACCGCCAGCGCCGCGGGAAGCCCCAGCATGTTGAGCGCCGCCACGCGCGCCTGCTCGGCCGCGTTGGGCTGGATGGCGCTGACCACGGTCTTGCGCGTGAAGGGGTCGAACGCCTCGGCGCAGTCGCCCGCGGCATAGATGCCGGGCACGTTGGTCTGCATGCGCTCGTCGGTCAACACGCCCTGCAGGCAGGTGATGCCACTGCCCGCCAGAAAGCCGATGGCCGGGCGCACGCCCGTGGCGCTGATGACGAGGTCGGCATCCAGCACCCTGCCGCCCGACAGGTGCACACGCAGCGCGTCGCCGCTGCCTTCACCTTGTGCGCGGTCGATGCGCTCGACCTTGTGGCCCGTGAACACCTGCACGCCCTGGCGCTCGCACCAGTCGCGGATCATGCCGCCGGCCACCGCGCCCATCATGCGCGGGACCATGCGGTCGCCCATCTCGACCACGCTGAGCCGCACGCCGCGCTTTTGCAACGCCTCCATGATGATGCAACCGATGAAGCCCGCGCCCATTTGCAGCACGCGCGCGCCGGGCCGGGCGCGCGCGGCGATGGCGCGCGCATCGGCCAGCGTCCAGCAGGTCTGCACGCCCGGCAGATCCAGCCCGGGGATGGGCGGGCGCACGGGGTGGGAGCCGGTGGCGATGAGCAGCCGGTCGAAAGCCAGCGTGACGCCACCCTCCAGCGTGACGGTGCGGGCCTGCACATCCACGCCCGCGGCGCGCGCGCTCAGGCGGTCGATGCGCTGCTGTGCGAAGTGGTCGGCGCGCTTGCGCAGGTAGGTGCCGCGCTCGTCGATGTCGCCCACCAGCAGGTAGGGGATGGCCATGCGCGAGTAGGGCGGCTCGGCCTCGTCGCCCACGAGGGTGATGCGGTCGCCCGGCGCATGCTTGCGCAGGGTTTCCGCGGCGATGACGCCGGCCGGGCCGGCCCCGAGGATCAGGTGGTGCATAGGGATGCTCGGTTGCTGCAGTATTAATAGCTGCTAACGCAGAATGGGTAAGCGCTGCATGCCGATTTGCCTCTTATCCTTGCGCCGCGGGCGGGCCCCTGCCGTGGCCCGCGGCAGGTGGCCTCACAGTCCCAGGCGCGCGCGCGTTTCGGGTGTGGGCCGGCCTTCGGGGTCCCAGCCGCGCACGGCGTAGTACTTGGGCAGCATTTCGGGCAGGTGGCTCACCGTGCCCTTGGAGCCGCCGGTCTTGGCCGCCTCGGTCAGCAGGCGCCGGGGCAGGCTGTCGTCGGCCTTGGTGAAGCCGGCGGCGTTGTTGAACTCGCGCTCCATGTTCCAGATGCGCTCGCCGATCTTCTCCAGCTCCGGCACCGTGAAGCCTTCGTCGCACGCCGCCTGCAGTTGGGGGGCGAGGTCGGGCAGGCTCCAGGCGAAGGTGGTGAAGATGCACACGCCGGCCGAGTCAAACGCCGCCGTCGCGTCCTGGAAGGCCTTGACCAGCTCGGGCTTGCCCTCGGTGGCCGTGGGCTCGGTCTTGACGGGGATGCCCAGGATCTCGGACGCGATGGTGTAGCCGCGCAGGTGGCAGCCGCCGCGGTTGCTGGTGGCGTAGGCCAGGCCGATGCCCTGGATGGCGCGGCCGTCGTAGGCGGGGAACTCCTGGCCCTTGGAGGACATGGACAAATCAGGATGGCCGTACTTGGTGCACAGGCGCTTGGAGCCCTGCCCCACCTCCTTGCCAAAGCCGCGGCCGTGGATGGTTTCTTCGGCCAGGAAGGCCAGCGCCTTGGCCGAGCCGAAGGGCGCCTCGATGCCGATCTGCTCGCGGGTGAGCACGCCCATTTCGTACAGCTCCATCACCGCGCCCACGGTGGCGCCGAAGCTGATGGGGTCGATCCCCTGCTCGTTGCACAGCAGGTTCACGTACTGCAGGCATTCCAGGTCGTTCACGCCGTTGGCCGCGCCCAGGGCCCAGGCGGCCTCGTATTCCAGGCCGCCGCTGGCGCCCCAGTACTGCGGCTTGTTGACCACGGTGAAGTGCGTCTCGTCGATCTTGCTGATGCGCCCGCAGGCGATGGTGCAGCCAAAGCACGCCTGGTTGGTCACCAGGTGCTTCTTGCCGTCGCTGGCGCGCGGCGTGGCCATGGCCTCGGCGGAGATGTCCTTGGCGCCTTCGAACTGCACGTCGCGGTGGTTGCGCGTGGGCAGGGCACCCACCTCGTTGATCACGTTCATCAGCACCTGCGTGCCGTAGGTGGGCAGGCCCTGGCCGGTGACGGCGTTGTCGTGCAGGATCTTCTTGCGCGCGAAGGTCTCGGCCATGAAGGCCTTGGGATCGCGGATGTTGCCCACGCCCTTGGTGCCGCGCACGGCGATGGCCTTGAGGTTCTTGCTGCCCATGACCGCGCCCACGCCCGAGCGGCCCGCGGCGCGGTGCAGGTCATTGACCACGGCGGCGAACAGCACCTGGTTCTCGCCCGCGCGGCCGATGCCGGAGATGCGCGTGAGCGGGTCCTGCAGCGTGGTCTTGAGGTGCTCCTCGGTCTCCCACACGCTCTTGCCCCAGAGGTCGGCGGCGTCGCGCAGCTCGGCCACGTCGTCGTTGATGTACAGGTACACGGGCTTGGGGGACTTGCCCTCGAAGATGACCATGTCCCAGCCGGCCATCTTCAGCTCGGCACCCCAGTAGCCGCCCGAGTTGGAGCAGGCGATGGCACCGGTGAGCGGCCCCTTGGTGATGACGGTATAGCGCCCGCCCGTGGAGGCCATGGTGCCCGTGAGCGGACCCGTGGCCCAGATGATCTTGTTGTCCGGCGACAGCGGGTCGACCTGGGGGTCGATCTCGCTGACCAGGTACTTGGTGCCCAGGCCGCGCGAACCCAGGTACTGGCGTGCCCAGTCCATGTTCAGCGGCTCGGGGGTAACGGTGCCCGCGCTCAGGTTGACGCGCAGAATCTTGCCAGCCCAGGACATGATGTGTGCTCCTTGATTGATAGCTGCTAGCGCTTGGTGGTCAAGCGCCAGCGGGCTGATTGGCTTGATTGCCCAGCTTGTCGGCCCACTGTTTCATGCGCTCCAGGCCGGTCCAGTTGGCGTCGATGTAGGTGATGGCCGTGGTCGGGCAGGCCTCCACGCAGGCTGGGCCCTCGGCGCGGTCGTGGCAGAGGTCGCACTTTTGCACCTTGCCGGTGTCGGCCACGTAGTTGATGGTGCCGAAGGGGCAGGCGATGGTGCAGACCTTGCAGCCCACGCAGATGGACTCGGACACGATCTTGGCGCCGCTCAGCTTGTCCACCGTGATCGCCTCCACCGGGCAGGCGTGCAGGCACCAGGCCTCGTCGCATTGGGTGCAGGTGTAGGGCACCTTCTTGCCCGTGGTATGGAAGTCGAACACCTTGATGCGCGACTTGGCGGTGGCGTAGACGCCGTAATTCTCGAAAGAGCAGGCCATCTCGCACTGCAGGCAGCCGGTGCACTTGTCGGCGTTGATGTGCAACACCTTTTGCATGAATGTCTCCTTGGGTACCGGCGCCCAGGGCAGGGGACGCCTTGCCTATGAAAAGATTTGCATAGGTATTGTGGGCAGCCCAGGGGAGGGGACTTGCAGAGGGGAAACCCGCGTCGGGTATTGGGTGCACGCCATACCCCGCCAGGCGCGTGCCGGGCGGGCCGTCCGGTCGCGGCGGATCAGGGTGCGGCGGGTCAGGGTGCGGTGCTGCGCCGCACCAGGGCCAGCGCGCGGCACAGGTCGGCCCAGGCGGCGGCCTTGGCATCGGGTGCGCGCAGCAGGTAGGCCGGGTCGTAGCTCACCACGGCGGGCGTGCCGTCTGGCAGGTGGTGCGCGGTGGCGCGCAGGCGCCCCAGGGGCTCGCGGCTGCCCAGCACCACGCGCGCCGCGCCCAGGCCCAGCACCAGCACCAGGGAGGGGCGCAGCGTCTGCAGCGCCTGTTGCAGGCCGGCGGCGGGCTCCAGCCCCTCGGCGGTCAGGCCCGGCGCGTGCCGGTTCAGCGTGGCGACGAAGGTGCGCGGGTGCCGGTGCAGGCGCATGGCGCGCAGCATGTTGTCCAGCAGGCGGCCGCTGTCGCCCGCCAGCGGCTCGGCCGGCGTGGGGCTTTCCAGCACCACCAGCCAGCCGGCACCCAGTTCGGGCGGAATGGCCTGGGGGTCGGCCTGCGGGTACAGCGCCACGGGCGCGCGCAGCAGCAGGCCGGTGGGCGCGGCGCCGGCCGTGCGCGGCTCGGACGCGGGTGCGGCAGGGGCAGCGGCATGCGCAGGCTGGCGCGGGGCGGATGGCGCGGCTGGCGTGGGTTGCGCGTGCAGCACGGGGGTGGGCGCGGCAGCGGATGCGATGGCCGCTTCCGCTTGCGCAGGCGCGGCCACTGGGGGCGGCAGCGGGCGTGCCGGCGGCGGCGCCCAGACGGTGACGCCCATCTCTTGCAGCATGGCGCGTTGGCGCGCGTCCAGGGACAGGCTCATAGCAGCAGGCTCATCACCACGGCGTCCTCGCGCTCGCCGTCCGCGGCGGGGTAGTAGCGCTTGCGCTCGCCCACACGGCGGTAGCCGTGGACTTCATAGATGCGCCGCGCGCGCTCGTTGCTCGCGCGCACCTCCAGCCACAGCCATTGCGCGCCCTGGCCGCGCGCCCACACGGCCAGCGCGTCCAGCATCACATGGGCCCAGCCCTGGCGCTGGAAGGCGGGCGCCACGGTGATGTTGAGCAGGTGCACCTCGTCCACGCCGCGCATGGCGACGAAGTAGCCCAGGATCTGTCCATCGGCCACGAGCAACTGGGCCTGGTAGCCGGCGGCCATGGCGTCGATGAAGTTGCCGCGTGTCCAGGGATGGCTATAGGCGCTGTTCTCGATGGCCAGGAGCGCATCCAGCCGCGCGGGCGTCAGCGGCTCAAAGGCGGCTTCGAAGGCGTGGGGGGGCTGGACGATGGCGCTCATGTCTGGGGGGCCGGCGCGGCTTGGCGGGCGGCTTCTCGCTCGGCGGTGGTTTGCGCCACTTTATCGCGGATGTAGCGCGGCAGCGCTGCATCGGCCGACACGCCCGCGCCCGCCGCCAGCAGCGCCGGTGCCAGCCGCAGCAGGGCCGCCGCCGTAGGCAGGGCGTGCATGTGCGGGGCCTGCGGCGCGAGGCGCTCGCCGTAGGCGGCGCGGGCATTGCCGGCGACCGTCCAGCCATCCGCCACGGCCAGGGCCTCGGGCGCCAGCAGCTGGAAGTCCTGCGGCACCTGCCAGCGGCCGTCGGCCTGCCACTCAAAGGGTGCCGCGTAGACCTCGTTCATACGGGCGTCCAGCGTCGCCACCACCCGCGTGCAGCCGTGCTGCGCGCGGGCTTCTTCGGCCACGGCGAGCAGCGTGTCCACCGGCAGCACGGGCACGCCCTGCCCCCCGCGCGCGCCAAAGGCCAGGCCCTGGGCCACCGCGCACGCGGTGCGCAGCCCCGTGAACGAGCCCGGGCCGCGCCCGAACACCACGGCGTCCAGCTGATCGAACGACAGTCCGGCCTGCGCGAGCAGGTCGCGGATGGCCGGGATCAGCGTGGCCGAGGCCTGTGCGCCGCCGGCGCCGCTGTGCTGCCACACGCGCGCGCCGTGTTGCACGGCGATGGACAGCGCGTCGGTACTGGTGTCGAAGGCAAGCAGGTTCATGGAGGGCGTGATTATCGGCTGCGCGCCAAGCCATGGCGGGGCGGGCGGCCATGGCGCCCCCTAAACTCGCCGCCATGTCGTTTTCTTTCCTTGGGCAGGCCCGCCGCCTGCGCTGTGCGGCGGGGTGGGCGCTGGCCCTGGCCTTCCTGACGCCCTGGGCGGGCGCCCAGCCTGTGCCCGCCGATGCATCGGCCTTGCCCCCTTCCGTCGAGGCCGCGCTGCAGCGCGCCAAGGTGCCGCGCGAAGCACTCTCCGCCTTGGTGGTGGAGGTCGAGGGGCGCCAGCCGCGCCTGGCCCACCGCGCCGATGCGCCCGCCAACCCGGCCTCGGTCATGAAGCTGGTCACGACGTATGCGGCGCTGGACCTGCTGGGGCCGGCATTCACCTGGGAGACGCCCGTGTACCTGGACGCCGCGCCCCAGGGCGGCAGCCTGCGCGGCAACGTGTACATCAAGGGGCAGGGCGACCCCAAGCTGGTGGTGGAGCGCCTGTGGTTGCTCATGCGCCGCCTGCGTGCGACGGGGGTCGAGGTGATCCTGGGCGACATCGTGCTGGACCGCAGCGCCTTCGCGCTGCCGGCGCACGATCCGGCGCTGTTCGACGGCGAGCCCTGGCGCCCCTACAACGCCGCGCCCGACGCGCTGCTGCTCAACTACAAGGCGGTGTCCATCGGCTTCGTGCCGGATCTGGCGGCCGGCGTGGCGCGGCTGCGCTATGAGCCGCCGCTGGCCCAGGTGGAACTGCCCGCCACCGTGCCGCTGGCGGCGCAGGGCGCGGCCTGCGGCGATTGGCGTGCAGGGCTGCGGGCGGATTTCGCGGACCCTGCGCGCATCGCCTTCCAGGGCGTGTACCCGGCGGCCTGCGGCGAACGCGAGTGGTCCATCGCACCGGCCGACCCGGGCGGCTACGCGGCGCGCGCCGTGGAAGGCATGTGGCGCGAACTGGGCGGCAAGCTCACCGGCCGCGTGCGCGACGGCAAGGTGCCCGCGGGGCTGGCGCCGGCATTCGGCAGTACCTCGCCGCCGTTGTCGGAGGTGGTGCGCGACATCAACAAGTACAGCAACAACGTCATGACGCAGCAGGTGTTTTTGACGCTGGGGCTGCAAAAAGCCGGCGCAGGCAGCTTCGACCAGGCGCGCAGCGTGCTCGCACAGTGGTGGCGCCAGCGCCTGGGCGCCGCCGAGATGCCGGTGGTGGACAACGGCGCCGGCTTGAGCCGCGAGGCGCGCGTGAGCGCGCGGGCGCTTGCGCGCATGCTGCAGCATGCCTGGGCGTCGCCGGTGATGCCGGAATTCATGGCATCGCTGCCCATTGCCGGGGTGGACGGGACGCTGCGCCGCCGCCAGGGCCAGGCTGCGGGCTTCGCGCACCTCAAGACGGGTGCGCTGCGCGACGTGGTGGCGCTGGCCGGCTATGTGCATGCCGCGGGCGGCCGGCGCTACGTGCTGGTGGGCTTCGTCAACCATCCAAATGCTTCCGCGGCACGCCCGGCCCTGGACGCGCTGGTGGACTGGGCCGCGAGCGACCGCTGAGCCGGCGCAGCCGCCGTCCGCCATCGAACGCCCGGGCCGGCCCACCGGCAGACGTGTCGTGCTGCCCGCGCGGCGCGGCGGGATGCCTCCGATGTTGGTATTTACCCGCAGACGGCCTGTCGCGCTTCATCGGTAATATTCCTGAAAAAAACGAACGTTCGTTCTATTCATAACAGGAGTTCCTGATGAAACCACGCATGCAGTGGGTAGCCGTTGCCGTTTCCGCCGCCGTTCTGGCGGCCTGCGGGGGCGGCGGCGCCGACACCACGCCCGCCACGGCGGTCACCGCAGTCAAGGTGATGGGCGACAGCCTGGCGGACAGCGGCACCTTCGGGCTGAAGTTCACGGTCCAGGGCACGGCCCCTACGGGCGCGGGCTCCACGGCCATCTGGCCCGAGCGCGTGGCCGCCAGTTATGGCCGCACGCTGTGCCCGCACTATGTGTCCGCGGGAGGCAGCTTCAGCGCCAAGGCCGACTGCACGAACTACGCGGTAGGCGGCGGGCGCATCAACAACTTCACGGCGCCCACCTCGCCCGTGTCCATCCTCCAACAGCTCAAGGATGCGGGCGCCGCCGGCTATGCCGCGGGTGACCTGGTGCTCATCGACGGTGGCGGCAACGATGCGGCCGACCTGATCGGCGCCTACCTGGGGGCTTCAAGGGACGGCGGCAAGGCCTACGCGGCCCTGCTGGGCACGGTGCTGGACGCCGCCACCGTGAACAGCCTGCTCGCGGGCGGCGCCACCGGCATGGCCCAGGCAGGCGGCGCCTACATGCAGGCGCTGGCCACCCAGTTCGCGGCCACGATCAAGGCGCAGACGCTGGACAAGGGCGCGACGCGCGTGGCCGTGCTGAACATGCCCGGCGTGACGCTCACGCCCAAGTTCCGCATGGTGCTGGCATCCATTTCCGCCGCCAACGGCGCGGCGGCCGCGGCCCAGGCGCAGACGCTGTTCGATGGCTGGGTGCAGGCCTTCAACGCCAAGCTGGCCGCGGCGCTGGCGGGCGATGGGCGTCTCACCGTGGTGGACTTCTATGCCTCGTTCAAGGACCAGGCCGAGCATCCTGCGCAGTACGCCTACACCAACGTGACCACGCCGGCCTGCCCCGCTACCGGCGTGGGCAGCGACGGCCTGCCCACCTACAGCTTCCCCTCCTGCACGGCGGCCGCGCTGTCGGCCATGACGCCGCCGGCCGGCGCCACCGGCGGGGCCGATTGGTGGAAGAGCTACGGCTTTGCCGACAGCTTCCACCCCACGCCCTTCGGCCACCAGCTGATGGGGCAACTGGTGTCGCGTTCGCTGTCCCAGGCGGGCTGGCTCTGAGCGCTTTTGCGCAGACATTTCTCACAACCGATCCATGACACAGCAATTCTTGCGGGCCGGCTGCGTGCTGGCCCTGGCCGCCGCGTGCGGTGCGGCCCAGGCCCAGCAGGCCGGTACGTTCAGTGTGCGCGCGGGCTTCACACGCATCATGCCGCAGACCAAAAGCGGCGACCTGAGCGAGCCGAGCTTTCCCCACACCCATGTGGACGTGGGTGCGGACACGGCACTCACAGGCGGCATCAACTACATGCTCACCGACCATTGGGCGCTGGACTTGCCCGTGGGCCTGCCGTTCCAGCATTCGTTCTACGGCGACGGCGCGATCGCCGGCGTGGGCAAGCTCGGCCAGACGAAGGTGGTGCCGGCCACGCTGTTCGCGCAGTACCGCTTCGGCGAGGCCCAGGCCGCGCTGCGGCCGTACCTGGGCTTGGGCGTGACCTACAGCAAGTTCTTCAAGAACCGCAGCACGGCGGCGCTGACGGCCGTCACGGGCGGCTCGCCCGCCAACCCCACCACGGCCCACATCGACAACAAATGGGGCTTTACGGCGCAGGTGGGTTTTGTCTGGAACTTCAGCGAGCGCTGGTTCCTGGATGTCGCGTACTACAAGAGCTTCCTCAAGACCACGGCCCACTTGTCCAGCGGCCAGAGCATCGGCATGCGGCTGAACCCCAACGTGGTGGCGGTGGGGGTGGGCTACCGGTTCTGAGAGCGCCCCAGGCGCCGAGGGAGGGGGCGCGCCGCGGGGTGCGCGAAGTGCCCCAGGTTTTCGTCTCCGAGGCTTGAAAGGCCGGCTCCTTGCGGGGCTGGCCTCTTTTTTTGGGGGCTCTGATCAGGGGAGCGAACGGGGGCGGATGCGCCCCCGTGGCTGGCCGGCGCAGCACCGGTGTGGCCGCCGGCGGGTGCCCCGCGGGCGGCGTACTTGCTTACCAGCGGTTGCGCAGGCGGTCGTAGGCGTAGTTGCCGAATTCGCGGTGCGCGGCCGGAGTGATGTACACCTTGTCGGCGAACAGGAAGCGGTCCGGGTTGGCGTTGGGCAGCAGCGTTGCGGTGGTGCACAGCGCGGAGTTCACCTCGCCCGCGCCGATGCCGATGCCCGGGCCTGCGTCCACCGACGTGCACACGGGTGTGCTGCTGTCGGTGAAGCCGTACCCGCCGGGCGATCCCTCGAACAGGTTCACGTAGTAGGCCACGTCCACGTAGAGCACGGTTTTGCCCATGTCCACGATGTTGACCAGCAGGTCGTCATTGAAGCGGCGGCTGGCGCTGCTGATGAGGCTTTCCTTCTTGAGGGCCTTGGCCCAGGGTGTGCGGCTCAGGTCGTAGGTGCCGGTCATCAGGATGTGCTTGGCGCCCGCGTCCGACAGGCGGCGCACTTGCGCGGCCAGCTCCTGGCCTGCCTTGCCAGCGGCAGCCACGTACTGTTCTTCGGTGAGCGTTCCGGCCTGCACCGCGGCCATGCCGGCGATGATGTCGCTCCCGCCGGCGCTCAGCATCACCAGATCGGTGTCGGCAAACTTGTTGGCAGCCAGGAACTGGTCGATCTGCTGCGTGACCGTGGGGGTGGCGGCGTTGCCTGCGGCGTCGGGGGTGGCCGTCACGCGGGCATTGCCCTGCGCGTAGCTCAAGCCGCCTGCCGACACGGGCTTCAAGGTGCCGCCGTAGTTGGAGGAGATGCGCAGCATCCAGTTGTTGATGCTGCCGTCGTTGATCGTGTAGCTGGAGCCCTTCTGGCCCACGTCGGCCAGGCCGTCGCCGAAGGCGATGAAGCGCTGGGGCGAGATTGCCGATTCAGTGCTGCTGGAACCGCAGGCCGCGAGCAGCGCGGCCGATGCACAGGCGGCGGCCACGAAAGTGCGGCGCATCCAATTTGCTGCCATGTATTTCTCCGATTGAAGTGGGCGAGAGTGTAACGAGGGTGCGGACAAGGCTTGTAGCTTGATGTAGGCGCGTCAGCCCGCGGCCGCGGCGCGCTGCAGGCGGTCGCGCACGCCTTCCCATGCGGGCGCATCGGGCGGCGTTTCGATCCAGATCAGCTTCACCCCGGCCTCGTCGAAGCCGCGCAGCGCGGCGAACAGCTGCTGCGCGGTGGCGGCGGCGTCATCGGGCATGCGCCGCACAAGGATCTTCGACGACGCCGCGCGCAGCGGCGCGCGTGCATACACGGCGATGTGGGCCGCGTCCGCCCCCAGCACATCCAGTCCGGCCTGCAGCTGCTTGGCGTCCATCAGGCGCACGCGCGCCGTTGGGGCGTAATGGGCTAAAAGTGTGCCTGAAGCCCGCGGGGTCAGTGCTGGAAGCTCTTCTTTCGATAGCGGTCGTTGGCCGCAGGCTCGCTGCACGTCCTCGCGCGAGATGGCGCCGGGGCGCAGCAGCACGGGCACGCCGCGCGTGCAGTCGATGATGGTGGACTCGATGCCGACGGTGCAGGCGCCGCCGTCCAGCACCAGCAGGTCGTCGCCGAATTCCTCGGCCACATGCTGCGCGGTGGTCGGGCTCACGCGGCCGAAATGGTTGGCGCTGGGCGCGGCCACGCCCCACACGGGGGGCTCCAGCCGCTGGCAGGCTTGCAGCACCGCATGGGCCACGGGGTGCGCGGGGCAGCGCAGGCCCACGCTGTCCTGCCCGCCCGTGGAGGCCACGGCGGCGTGGGGCAGGCGCGGCAGGATGAGCGTGAGCGGGCCGGGCCAGAAGGCGTCGATGAGTTGCTGCGCGAACAGCGGCACTTCCTTGGCGTAGCGGGTGATGGCCGCGGCGTCGGCCACGTGCACGATCAGCGGGTGGCTGGCAGGGCGTCCCTTGGCGGCAAAGATCTGCGCCACGGCCGCGTCGTTGTCGGCGTCGGCCGCCAGGCCGTATACCGTCTCGGTGGGCAGGCCCAGCAGTTCGCCGCGCGCCAGGGCCTGCGCGGCGGCCTGCACCGAGGCGTCCAGGCGTCCATCCAGAATCATGCGGGCCTCGTTCAGAACGGCGCGATGCCGAGGAGGGCCGCCGCCTGCAGCGCCGTGGCGCGCACCGCCTCGGGCGTGGTGCCGGTGATGTTCAGGTGGCCCATCTTGCGGCCGCGCTTGGCCTCCACCTTGCCGTACAGGTGCAGGTGGCAGCCCGGCAGGGCCAGCACCGCATCCCACGCGGGGGGAGTCGGCGCCACGGGCTGGTCCCCCGTGAACCACAGGTCGCCCAGCAGATTGAGCATGATGGCGGGGCTGTGCAGGCGCGGCTGGACCAGCGGCAGGCCGGTCATGCAGCGCACCTGCAGCTCGAACTGCGAGACGTCGCACGCGTTCTGGCTGTAGTGGCCGCTGTTGTGCGGGCGCGGGGCGATCTCGTTGACCACCAACGTGCCGTCCTGCAGCACGAAGAACTCCACGCACAGCACGCCCACGTAGTTCAGACCGTTTGCTACTGATTTTGCAGCTGCCAGCGCTTGACTGGTCTGCGCTGGAGGCAGATTTCCTTCGTAGACCTCGGTCACGGCCAGGATGCCGTCCCGGTGCAGGTTGCGCTGCACGGGCAGGTGCACCACGGTGCCGTCACGCCCGCGCGCCACGATGACGGAGCACTCGTGCGCCAGCGGCAGCATCTTTTCCAGCACGCAGGGCACGCGGCCCAGTTGCTCCCAGGCGCCGGCCAACTCGGCGGGCGTGGCCACGCGCACCTGGCCCTTGCCGTCGTAGCCCATGCGGGCGGTTTTCAGAATGCCCGGCAGCAGATCAGCGGGAACGGCGGCGAGCTGCGCGGCGGTTTCGATCACTGCATGCGGCGCCACGGGCACGCCGCACTGCACGAAGTGCGCCTTTTCGCGCGCGCGGTCCTGGGCGATGGCCACGGCGCTGCCGGCGGGCGACACCGGCAGGCTGCGCGCCAGGGTGTCCAGCGCGGCGGCGGGCACGTTTTCAAACTCGGTGGTCACGGCGGCGCAGGCGCGGGCCAGCGTGGCCAGGCCCTGCGGGTCTTCGTAGCCGGTGCGGATGTGGTGGTGGCTCACCAGGCCGGCGGGGCTGGCCGCGTCCTCGTCCAGCACCGCGGTGAAGTAGCCCATGGCCTGGGCCGCGTGTACGAACATGCGCCCCAGCTGCCCGCCGCCCAGCACGCCCAGCGTGGCGCCGGGCAGGATCACGGTCTGACGCTCGTTCATGCGGACACCGGCGGCAGCGTCATGGCGCGCGCGGCGGCGGTCTGCTCGGCGCGGAAGGCGTCCAGCTGCTCGCGCAGCGCCGGGTTCTCGTTGGCCAGCAGCGCCACGGCGAACAGCGCCGCGTTGGCCGCGCCCGCCGCGCCGATGGCGAACGTGGCCACGGGCACGCCCTTGGGCATCTGCACGATGGAGTGCAGCGAGTCCACACCCTGCAGGTGGCGGCTGGCGACCGGCACCCCCAGCACCGGCACGGTGGTCTTGGCGGCGATCATGCCGGGCAGGTGCGCGGCGCCGCCCGCGCCCGCGATGATGGCCTTCAGGCCCCGGCCGGCCGCGGCCTCGGCGTAGCGGAACATGTCGTCGGGCATGCGGTGGGCGGAGACCACCTGCGCCTCGTGCGCGATGCCGAATTGCTGGAGGATGGCAACTGCGTGCTGCATGGTCTCCCAGTCGCTGCTGGAGCCCATGACCACGCCGATCTGGATGGGGTTCATGTGGGGGTGCGCGCGGTGCGCTCGCCGGGGGTGAAGCCCGCGATTTTACTTTTTGTGCGCGCGCCCGGGGGTCAATGCGCCAGCAGGGCGGCGCTGGGGCCCAGCGTGATCGAGCGGACGGGCACGCGCGCGTCGCGCGGAATCTCGCCGGACAGCTGCAGCGCCAGGTAGCGCGTGCAGCACACGCGCAGGAACGAGGTGAAGTTGTCCACCGCGCCGTGCTCGGCCACCAGCTCGTCGTAGAGCTTGGTGCACAGCTGGGCCACGCTGTAGCCGTCGCGCGCGGCGATCTCCTGCAGCACCTGCCAGAACAGGTTCTCCAGCCGGATGCTCGTGGCCACCCCGTGCAGCCGCACGGATCGGGCGCGGTAGGCGTAGAGCTGCGGATCGGCGCTGATGAAGACCTGGCACACGGCGGAACTCCTTCGGGCGTGGGGACGGCGGGCCATGGTGCGGCCCGCCGCCGGCGCCGTCAAGTCAGGAGGTAGGCGCTTTCAAAGTGATAGCTGCTCGCGCTTGATGGGTGAGCGCTGCAGCCCTTTTTGCCTTCAGAGCGTGATGCGCGTGCCCAGCAGCGCCAGGAACTGTGCGATCCACGCGGGATGCGCGGGCCACGCGGGCGCGCTGACCAGGTTGCCCTCGGTGTGCGCCTGGTCCACGGGGATGTCGGCGTAACGGCCGCCGGCCAGTTCCACTTCGGCGCGGCAGGCGGGGTAGGCCGAGCAGGTGCGGCCCTTGAGCACGCCGGCACCCGCGAGGAGCTGGGCGCCGTGGCACACGGCGGCCACGGGCTTGCCCGCTTCGAAGAAATGGCGCACGGCGGCGCACACGGCAGCGTCGTTGCGCAGGTACTCGGGGCCGCGCCCGCCGGGGATCACCAGCGCGTCGTAGCTTTGCGCCTGGACGTCCGCGAACGTGGCGTTCAGGGTGAAGTTGTGGCCGGGCTTCTCGCTGTAGGTCTGTGCGCCCTCGAAGTCGTGGATGGCCGTCTTGATGTGGTCGCCCGCTTTCTTGCCCGGGCAGACCGCATGCACCGTGTGGCCCACGGCCTGCAGCGCCTGGAATGGCACCATGGTCTCGTAGTCCTCGCAGTAGTCGCCGCAGATCATCAGAATCTTCTTGCCTGCCATGGGGGTCTCCTTTGCTGTGGGTGGCTGGGGTGCAGACCATTGTGGGCAGCCTGCAGGTGCGGCAGGTATTAACCCGCTACTACAAGGGGCCCTGCGGGCTTGTACCTGTGGCGCGCGAAATTGCCGCAGAATCCCCGTCACCATTGACCGGCGCCGTGCGCCGCACTACCGGGACCGCTACACATGATCGACGTCACCCTAGAGAATTTTGAAACCGAGGTGGTTGCCGCCTCGATGCAAGTGCCCGTGCTGGTGGACTTCTGGGCACCCTGGTGCGGCCCCTGCAAGACGCTGGGCCCGGTGCTGGAGAAGCTGGAGGTGGAATACGCCGGCCGCTTCACCCTGGCCAAGATCGACTCTGACCAGGAGCAGCAGCTGGCCGCCATGTTCGGCATCCGCAGCATTCCCACCTGCGTGCTGATGATGAATGGCCAGCCCGTGGATGGCTTCATGGGCGCCCAACCCGAGAGCCAACTGCGCGCCTTCCTGGACAAGCATGTGCCCAGCGCCGAGGAGCTGCAGGCCGAGGAGCAGGAAGAGGAAGCCCTGGATGCGCTCGCCGAGGGCGATACCGAGGGTGCACTGGAAAAGCTGCAGCACGCCGTCGCCACCGACCCGGCCAACGACGACGCGCGCTTTGACTACGTCAAGCTGCTGCTGCAGCTGGGCCGCGAAGACGACGCCAAGGTGGCCTTCGCGCCGGTCATCGCCAAGGCCGAGGTCTCGCGCCGCCTGGGGGCGCTCAAGGCGTGGATGGATGCTCTTGATTTCGTAGCTTCTAGCGCTTATGGGGCGGGTGCTGGAGCCGAATTTGATGCAAAGATTGCGGCCAACAAGCGCGACTTCGAGACGCGCTTTGCACGCGCACGCTGGCTCATGGCCCAGCAGCGCTGGCAGGAGGCCATGGACGAGCTGCTGGAAATTCTCATGCGCGACAAGGCCTGGAACGACGATGCCGCGCGCAAGGCCTACGTGGCCGTGCTGGAGATCATCGAGCCCCCGAAGGTCAAGGTGGCCGACGGGCAGATCCCGCCCGAGGACCCGGTGGTGGCCAGCTACCGGCGGCGCTTGTCCAGCGTGGTGCTGAGCTGACCCACGCCGGGGGCGGGCGCGCGGTGGCGGGACTGCAGCCGTTGCATGCGGCCGGGCGGACGGCGCTGCTGCTGGCCGCCGCGTGGCTTGCCGGCTGCGCCACGGCCCCGGGGCCCGATGCGCAGATCTCCGGCACCGTGATCTCGCGCGAGCGGCTTTACGTGCCGCCCGACGCGCTGTTCGAGGCAGCGCTTGTGGACGTGACGCGCGAGGGCTATCCGCCGCGGGTGCTGGGCCGCCAGCGCATCGACCCGGCCGGCCCGCTGCCCTACATGCTGCGCATTCCCTACCGCCAGGCAGACGTCCACGCCCAAGGCCGCTACGAAGTGCGCGCAGCGGTCATGCAGCAGGGGCGCCTGCTGCTGGACACACCCCGCGTGCACCCGGTGCTGATCGACCCGGCCTTCCGCCATGTGGACGTCATCCTGGCGCGCGTGCCAGCGCTGCAAGCCACGGCGGCCGCATCCGTGCCGCTGCGCCAGACCTATTGGAAACTCGTGGAGGTGGTGGACGATGCGCCCGTGGACGCGCCAGCCGAGGGGCAGGCCGCGGCCCATCTGGTGCTGCAGCGCGATGCGGGGCGCGTGAGCGGTTCGGGAGGGTGCAACCGTTTCGTGGGGCAGTACGTGCAAGAGGGCGGGCAACTGCGGCTGTCCCGCATGAGCGCATCCCTGCGCCTGTGCCTTGCGGGCGGCGGATCGGAGCCGGCCTTCTTCCAGCGCCTGGGCGCGGTGGCGTATTACCGGCAGCAAGGCCGGACGCTGGAGCTGCGCGGCGAGGACGGCACGCCCCTGCTGCGCTTCGTGGCCGAGGAATGGGGCGCGCCGCGGCCCGAGGACGACGAGCTACCCATGCAACCCCAGTGAGTGCGCTGTGACCCATGCCGCGGCGTTCGCCGTGGTTGATGCGGGTGCATGAAGAAAATTGGCCTCTAGCGCTTGGTGGGTGAGCGCCAGCCGCTACAAAAACAGAAGTTCTGATGCGTGCATCGCGCCAGGCGCGGCATTTGCGCGACAGTGCTTTTTACAAATAGAGATGATAATGATTCCCATTTGTTGAAACCAAGGGAATTGACGTCCATGAACCCCCATCCCCTCCGCCCCGTCGTGCGCTCCATCGCACTCATGACGTTGATCGTGCAGCCGCCCTTGGTGGGCGTCGCATGGGCCCAGGCGAGTGCGCCCGTCGAGCCTACGCTGAAGGAGGTGACGATTGTCCAGCAGCGCGAGGACCGGGTGAGCAGCGGGGCGACCGGGCTGGATCTGGACATCAAGGAAACGCCGCAATCCATCAGCATCGTGACCACCGAGCAAATGCGCGATTTCGGCACCAGCAATCTCAACGAAGCGCTGCGATTGAGCACCGGCATCATCGTCGACGAGTGGGAGACCAACCGCACCACGTTCACCGCGCGCGGCTTTGACATCGCCAACACGCAGATCGACGGCGTCGGCCTGCCCAATGACTGGGGCATCGTCACCGGCGCCATGGATTCCTTCGGCTACGAAAAGATCGAAGTCATCCGCGGCGCCAACGGGCTGCTGACCGGCGTGGGCAATGCGGCGGGCACGATCAACTTCGTGCGCAAGCGTCCCACCAACAAGGAGCAGGGCTCATTGGGTCTGAGCTATGGGTCCTGGGGGACCACGCGCGTCGAGGCGGACTACTCGCGGCCGCTCACCGCCGATCGCCGCTGGGCGGGCCGGGTCGTGGCGGCACGCGAGGAGGGCGGGTCGCACCTGCGCAGTTTCGACCGCGAGCGCACGTTCCTCTATGGCGTTGTGGATGGGCAGGTGGGCGACAACGGCCTGTT
Source organism: Diaphorobacter sp. B2A2W2 (assembly GCF_056730635.1). Classification (NCBI taxonomy): domain Bacteria; kingdom Pseudomonadati; phylum Pseudomonadota; class Betaproteobacteria; order Burkholderiales; family Comamonadaceae; genus Diaphorobacter; species Diaphorobacter sp. B2A2W2. The sequence goes on along the minus strand of NZ_JBWZOR010000004.1, from coordinate 24,127 downwards.
GACGTTGGGCCTGTCCCATCAGCAGTCCGACTCCACGGGCAACATGTGGGGCGCCCTGACCTTCATGAATGCCGATGGCACCCAGAACGCATGGGGCCGCAACGCATCCACGACGCAGGACTGGACCCGCTGGGACACCACGACCAAGACGGCCTTCGTGGAATACGCCCACCAGATCGGCATGGACTGGCAGCTCAAGCTGGCCTACAACTACCGCGCCATCGACAACGACAGCAAGCTCTTTTACGCGTTTCCCTCGGGCTCCAGTCTGGTCGGCTATGCGTGGGGCGGCAAAGACACGATGGACGCGCATCTGGCCACCGCCACCGTCAACGGCCGCTTCGAGATGCTGGGACGGCAGCACGAGGCGCTGTTCGGTGTGAGCTGGGCCAAGAGCGAGTACACGGGTAATGGATACGCCGGGTCGGACTGCGGCGCCAGTGCCTGCAGCGCCATCGCGCTGCCGGGCTTTCCGTACCCCGGCAACCTTGTTCCCGAGCCGCAGTGGGGCCCATTGGCCCTCGAAAGCACGCTGAACCAGAAACTGCAGCGCGCATTTGGCACCATGCGGTTCACGCTGACGAATCGGCTCAAGGCGGTGGTGGGAGTCAACCACGCGCAATACAGCCGCGACGGAACGAGCTATGGCGTGGCCTCCGACCTTTCACGCAGCAAGACCAGCCCCTATGCCGGGCTGACGTTCGAGTTCACGCCCAGCGTGCTGGGCTACGTGAGCTACTCCGACCTGTATTTCCCGCAGAGCCAGGCCGATGCGAACGACCGCTATCTCGACCCTAGCAAGGGCACCAACTACGAGGCGGGCCTGAAAGCCGACTGGCTGGACAAGCGCCTGCTGACCTCGGTCGCGGTGTTCCAGGCCAAGCAGTCGGGCCTGGCCACGCCCACGGGCACCTATAACCAGAATGGCCAGGCGGTCTACGCGCCCGAAGACGTGAAGTCCACCGGCGTGGAGCTGGAAGCCGTGGGCCGGCTCAACAACCATATCGACCTGACAGCCGGCTATACCACCCTGAAGCTGACCGGCCCGGATGGCGGCGACACCTACGCCTGGGTGCCGCGCCATACGGCCAATCTCGCGCTCAAGGCGCGTCTACCGAGCCTTCCTGCACTGTCCTTCGGCACCAGCGCCCGGTGGCAGAGCAAGATCTCCAACATGGAAGCCAGCGGCTTCACCGTGCGCCAGGGCAGCTATGCCGTGCTCAACGCCTTCGTCGCATGGCAGCTGCAGCCCAAGACGACGCTGCGCTTCAATGTGAACAACATCACTGACGAGAAGTACATCAACACCCTGCGCTACGCGGGCTACTACGGCGCGCCGCGCAGCTACCAGCTCTCGCTGAACCACCAGTTCTAAGCAAGCGTTGGCGCTCCCCGGCCGATCCCCGGCCAGGGGCGTCGCGCAAGCAATCAGGCGGTCAGGCGCTCCAGCGCTTCGCGGTATTTGGCAGCGGTCTTTTCCACCACCTCGCGCGGCAGGCGCGGCGCGGGGGCGGTCTTGTTCCAGGGCTTGCCGCCCACCTGGGCCTGCTCCAGCCAGTCGCGCACGAACTGCTTGTCGTAGCTGGGGGGGTTCTCGCCCTTGGCCAGGGCCTCGGCATAGCCCTCCACGGGCCAGTAGCGCGAGCTGTCGGGCGTGAGCACCTCGTCCATCAGCACCAGCGTGCCGTCGGGCGCCAGGCCGAACTCGAACTTGGTGTCGGCAATGATCATGCCCTTTTCCAGCGCGATGGCGGCGGCGGCCTCGTACAGCTGGATGGAGATGTCGCGGATCCTGGTGGCCAGATCCAGGCCCACGATCTCCACGGTGCGCTCAAAGCTGATGTTCTCATCGTGCTCGCCCATGGCGGCCTTGGCGGCGGGCGTGTAGATGGTCTGTGGCAGCTTGGCGGCATTGGTCAGGCCGTCTGGCAGCGGCACGCCGCAGACGGAGCGCGATTCCTGGTACTCCTTCCAGCCACTGCCGGCCAGGTAGCCGCGCACTACGGCTTCGATGGGGATGGGCTTGAGGCGCTGCACCAGCATGGAGCGGCCCCGCACCTGGGGGGCCTCCGCGGGTGTGACCACGCTCTCGGGCGCCTCGCCCGTGAGGTGGTTTGGCACGATGTGTCCCAGTTTGCCGAACCAGAACAGCGCCATCTGGGTGAGCAACTCGCCCTTGCCGGGAATGGGCTCGCCCATGATCACGTCAAAGGCCGAGAGGCGGTCGCTGGCCACCATCAGGATGCGGTCGTCCCCCACGGCGTAGTTGTCGCGCACCTTGCCGCGTGCCAGGAGCGGCAGCGAGGTCAGGGCGGAGGTGTGCAGTGCAGAGGTGCTGGGCTGGGTCATGGCGGTCGTACGGAAGGCGCTCGCGCAATGCAGGCGCGCGGTGGACGTTGGGGCAAGACGCCCCGCCGGTGGCGAGGTCGAAGGAAGGGATTTTAGCGACGCGGCCCCCGTGCGGGCACCGTGCACCCGCCACAAGGCACGCGGGTTGGAGAGGCTGGAGCCCCAGGTCGGCGCTGGAGGCAACCCAACGATTGTGATGCGTTTCGGTCGGTTTGACACCTTCCTGTCATATCCCTTGCGCCATGCGCGGGAACGATTGATTTGCGCTGGCGGCGGGCGCATAGTGACCCCAGGCCTGAATGCATTCACGTTCGCAGACCGCCCCGCACCGGCAAGGGGTGGTGTTTTTCAACTGTGAGTCACAGGAGACTTGTCTATGAACTTGACGATCAGCGGCCATCACCTTGAAGTGACCCCCGCATTGCGCAGCTATGTGACGTCCAAGTTGGACCGCATTACCCGCCACTTTGATCAGGTGGTGGATGTCAAGGTGCTACTGACCGTGGAGAAGCAGAAGGAAAAGGAAAAGCGCCAGCGCGCTGAATGCACCGTGCATGTGAAAGGAAATGACCTGTTCGTGGAAAGCACCCATTTCGACCTGTATGCCGCCGTGGACGAATTGATGGACAAGCTCGACCGCATGGTCGTGCGCCACAAGGACCGTCTGCAGGACCACCAGGCCGGCCTACGCCGCGCCACCATTCAGGCAGCAGCTGCCGCCACGGCTTGAACCGTCCCTCGACGGCCTGTGTACCGCCGGAACGCGCCGGCGGCGCCGCAACCGCCCAGCCAGGGCGGTTTTTTGTTGCCAGTGGATACACTCTCAGGGTTTCCGCTAGGCGTGCATAATCGTCGCTCAGACCATGAATCGACTTGCTTCCATACTGCCTCCCGCACAAGTGCTCGTGAGCGTCGATGCCACCAGCAAAAAACGTGCCTTTGAGGAGGCGGGCCTGTTGTTCGAAAGCCAGCACGGTTTGTCGCGGGCCTTGATCACCGACAGCCTGTTTGCGCGCGAACGCCTGGGTTCGACCGGGTTGGGCCATGGCGTGGCCATTCCCCATGGCCGCATCAAGGGGCTGAAGTCGCCCATGGCGGCGGTGTTCCAACTGGCGCAGCCGATCGGCTTCGACGCGCCTGACGAGCAACCCGTATCGCTGCTGATTTTTCTGCTGGTGCCCGAGGCGGCCACGCAAAAGCACTTGGAAATCCTCTCGGAAATCGCCGAACTGCTGAGCGACGGCGCCTTGCGCGAACGCCTCAAGACCCATACCGACGCGGCCAGCCTGCATGCGCTGATCGCGGGCTGGCAGTCCGCCCAGGGCGCCTGACGCCACCGCCATCGCGCCGCCGTGAAACCCAACGTCGTCAGCGCGGATGTGCTCTTCGAGGAGTTCCGCAACCTCCTGAAATGGGAGTGGGTGGCGGGCCTGGGCGCGTCCGAGCGGCGCTTTGCCGAGGTGGCGGTGCGTGCCGCCCGCTCGGGTGCGGACCTGGTGGGTTACCTGAACTACATCCATCCCTACCGTGCGCAGGTCCTGGGCGAGCGCGAGATCGCCTATCTGACCAACGCCACGCCGGAGGACTGCAAGCGCCGCATCGCGCGCATCGTCACGCTGGAGCCCCCCGTGCTTGTGCTGGCCGACGGCCAGGCCGCGCCGGACGAGGTGGTGTCCATGTGCGAACGCGCGCAGATCCCCATGTTTTCCACCCAGGAGTCCGCGGCCTTCGTGATCGATGTGCTGCGCGCCTACCTGTCCAAGCACTTTGCCGATCGCACCACCATGCACGGCGTGTTCATGGACATCCTGGGCCTGGGCGTGCTCATCACGGGCGAGTCGGGCCTGGGCAAGAGCGAGCTGGGGCTGGAGCTGATCACGCGCGGCAATGGCCTGGTGGCCGACGACGCGGTGGACCTGTACCGCATCAACCAGACCACCATCGAGGGCAAGTGCCCCGAGTTGCTGCAGAACCTGCTGGAGGTGCGCGGCATCGGTCTGCTGGACATTCGCGCCATCTTCGGCGAAACGGCAGTGCGCCGGCGCATGCGGCTGAAGCTCATCGTGCACCTGGTGCGCAAGGAGACGCTGGAACGCGACTACGAGCGCCTTCCCTACGAGCCGCTCACGCAGGACGTACTGGGCGTGCCGGTGCTCAAGGTGGTGATTCAGGTGGTGGCGGGCCGCAACATCGCGGTGCTGGTGGAAGCGGCTGTGCGCAACACCATCTTGCAACTGCGCGGCATCGATACCTATCAGGAGTTCGTGGAGCGCCACCGGCGCGCCATGGAGCGGGGCGGCGCCTCCTGAGGGCGCCGGGCTCTTATTTCTTCGCGCAATTAGCGCACTGGCCGTAGAGCGCCATGGCGTGGTCGTGCACCACCCAGCCCTTGGCCTGGGCGATCAGGTTCTGGCGCTTTTCGATCTCGGGGTCGTAGAACTCCTCGACCTTGCCGCAGGCGGTGCAGACGAAGTGGTCGTGGTGCTGGCCCTCGTTCAGTTCGTAGACGGCCTTGCCGCTCTCGAAATTGCTGCGGATCAGAATGCCGGCCTGCTCGAACTGCGTGAGCACGCGGTACACGGTGGCCAGCCCGATGTCGGAGCGCTCGTCCAGCAGCACGCGGAATACGTCTTCGGCCGTCATGTGGCGCTGGGCGCCCTTCTGGAAGATCTCCAGGATCTTCAGCCGGGGCAGCGTGGCCTTGAGGCCGGTGCTTTTGAGTTCGTCGATGTTCGTCATGACAAGGTCTTTCGTGTGCCAGGGCGAAACCATGGATACCGGCGGCTTGCGCGCAAGGCCCAGAAGATCCAGCCGCTACAATGGGCCGGATCATATCCCCTATGCATAAACCCATGTTTGCACCCGCCCGTTGGGGCGCCCGCTGGGGCGCCATTGTGTTGATTGGTGCCGGGATGGCCGGCTGCGCGGGCACCGGCAGTCGCCTGGCCGGCATGGTCACGCCCTACAAGGTGGACGTGGTGCAGGGCAACTTCATCTCGCGCGAGCAGGTGCAGATGTTGCAGCCTGGCATGGGCCGCCAGCAGGTGCGTGAGATCCTGGGCACACCCCTTATGGTGAGCGTGTTCCACTCCGACCGCTGGGAATACGTCTTCACCCTCAAGCGCCCCGATGTCGAGGTGCAGACGCGCAAGCTCACCGTGTTCTTCAAGGACAACGTGATGGAGCGTGTCGAAGGCGACGAGATGCCTACCGAGGCCGAGTTCGTGGCCTCGCTCTCCACCAAGGTGTCCAAGCCCAAGGTGCCGCAGCTTGAGGCCACCGAGGCGCAGCTCGCGCGGTTTCCCAAGGCGGAGCCGGCCGCCGAGCCGGCCGCCGCGCCCGCTCTGCCACCCACCACGAGCTATCCGCCGCTGGAATCTCCGCGCCGTTGAACGCGGCCGGTGCGCCCGCTGCAGCGCGTCGCGCTGGACGCAGCAGAACCGCCCCCTGTTTGGATTGCGAACTGACATGACCTCTTCCTCCTCCGCTCCCCGCCGCGTGGCCGTGGCCGGCGCTTCTGGCCGCATGGGCCGCATGCTCATCGAGGCGATTCAGGCGAGCGACGGCTGCGTGCTGGCTGGTGCGCTGGACCAGCCCGGCAACCCCGCCGTGGGCACGGACGCCGCCGCGTTTTTGGGGTGCGCGAGCGGTGTGGTCATCACCGCTGACCTGCGCGAGGGGCTCAAGGACGCCGACGTGCTGATCGATTTCACGCGCCCCGAGGGCACGCTGGCCCACCTGGCCGTGTGCGCGGAACTTGGCGTGCAGATGGTCATCGGCACCACGGGCTTTTCCGATGCGCAGAAGGCGCAGATCGAGGCCGCCGCGCAGAAGGTGGGCATCGTGTTCGCGCCCAACATGAGCGTGGGCGTGAACGTCACGCTCAAGCTGCTGCAGATGGCCGCGCAGGCGCTGCGCACGGACTATGACATCGAGATCATCGAGGCGCACCACAAGCACAAGGTGGACGCCCCCTCGGGCACGGCGCTGAAGATGGGCGAAGTGATTGCCGAGGCGCAGGGCACGCGGCTCGCCGACCGTGCTGTGTACGAGCGCTACGGCCACACGGGCGAGCGCAAGGCAGACACCATTGGCTTTGCCACCGTGCGCGGCGGCGACATCGTGGGCGACCACACGGTGCTGTTCGCCGGGACGGGTGAGCGGGTGGAGATCTCGCACAAGTCCAGCAGCCGCGCCGGCTACGCCCAGGGCAGCCTGCGCGCGGTGGGCTTCCTGGCCACGCAGCGCGCGGGCCTGTTCGACATGTTCGACGTGCTGAACCTCAAGTAACCTGCCCATGGACAGCCTGCACTGGTTGCGTCAGGGTGATGCGGTCACGCAGGCGTCGGCGCTGCTGCTGCTGGCCATGTCGGTCGCCAGCTGGGTGGTGATTTTCTGGAAGCTGCGCCTGATGCGGCGCGCCCATGTGGACGTGCCGCGCAGCACGGCCGCGTTCTGGCAGGCGCCGTCGCTGGCCGCGGCGGCCGAGCGTCTGCCCGCCTTTGACCGTGAAGGGCTGGTGCTGCCGCTGGTGCGTGCCGCGCAGCAGGTGGAGCAGGCCGGCGCGGCCACGCTGGCCGGGCAGGGCGGCCTGTCGCAGCGGCTCACGCGCGTGTTGCGCGATGCGCTGCATGGCGTGCTGGGCAAGCTGCAGTTCGGCCAGGTGTTGCTGGCCACCGTGGGCTCCACGGCGCCGTTCGTGGGGCTGCTGGGCACGGTGTGGGGCATCTACCATGCGCTCACGGCCATGGCCGGCGCGGGGCAGATCAGCATCGAGCGCGTCGCCGGCCCGGTGGGCGAGGCGTTGATCATGACCGCCGCCGGGCTCACGGTGGCGATCCCCGCCGTGCTCGCCTACAACTGGTTTGGGCGTGTCATCGGCCGCATCGAGGCGGACCTCGAAGGCTTTGCCCGCGACCTGCGCGAGCTGGTCATCGACACCAACGCCGCCGACTAGGGCCGGTAAACGCCATGGCATTCGGCCGACTGGAGCGCACCCCGGGCCCGCAGCCCATGAGCGAGATCAACGTCACACCGCTGGTGGACGTGATGCTGGTGCTGGTGGTGATCTTCATCCTGACCGCGCCGCTGTTGGCCAGCAGCATCCGGCTGGAGCTGCCGCGCGCCGAAGGCGCGCAACCGGGCACGCCCGCGCATGCCGTGATGCTGGTGGTGGACACCGCCGGCCAGGCCTACCTGGACGATGAGCCCGTGGGCGCCGATGCGCTGGCGCAGCGCCTGCGCCAGATTGCCGCCGAGGCGCCGGACACCGAGGTGCAACTGCGCGCCGATACCGCCGTGCCCTACGGCCGCGTGGTGGAGGTGATGGGGGCTGCCCATGCGGCGGGCCTGCAGCGCATTGGTTTCGTCACGCAGCCCACCGATGGGGCCGTGCAAGGTACTCAAAAATAGGAGCTGCTCGCGCTTGATGTGCGGGTGTTTGCAGTAGAAAAGTAGCTGAGAACGCCAGCTGGCAAGCGCTGGCAGCTCTTGTTTTTATGGCAACGCGGCCATGGCTGTTGGGGCGCGCTGGCGCAGTCCCGCGCGGATGTCGTTGCCCGTGGGGCTCTGGAACAGGTGCAGGCCGAACTCCGGCAGCACGGCGATCAGGTGGTCGAAGATGTCGCCCTGGATGGCTTCGTACTCCACCCAGGCGGTGGTGGCCGTGAAGCAGTACAGCTCCAGCGGCACCCCCTCGGCCGTGGGCTCCAGCGTGCGCACGATGAGCAGCATCTGCTGGTGGATGCGCGGGTGCGCGCGCACATAGGCCTCGCAGTAGGCGCGGAAGGTGCCGATGTTGGTCAAGCGGCGCTGGTTGGCGGGCTCCAGCGCCTGCGCACCCAGCTGTGCCTGCAGGGCGGCGTTGGTCTGCTGCACGTCGCGCAGCTTGCCTTCCAGGTAGGGGCGCAGCAGCGCGATGCGCGACAGGCGCTCGATCTCCGCCTCGGTGAGAAAGCGGACCGAGTTCGTGTCCAGCCGCAACGCGCGGCGGATGCGCCGCCCGCCCGAGCTGAACATGCCGCGCCAGTTCTTGAAGCTCTCGCTCATCAGCCGCCAGGTGGGGATGGTGGTGATGGTCTTGTCCCAGTTCTGCACCTTCACGGTGTGCAGCGCGATGTCCACCACGAAGCCGTCCGCACCCACCTGGGGCATCTCGATCCAGTCGCCCACGCGCAGCATGTCGTTGGACGACAGTTGCACGCCCGCGGTGAACGAGAGGATGGTGTCCTTGAACACCAGCATCAGCACCGCCGACATGGCGCCCAGGCCGGACAGCAGGATCAGCGGCGATCGGTCCACCAGCGCCGCCACGATGACGATGGTGCCCACCAGCGCCAGCAGCAGCTTGCCCAACTGCACATAGCTCTTGATCGAGCGCGTGGCCGTGGGCACGCCGTCCGGGGCCTGCTCATGCTCGTGCAGCACGGCGTCCAGCAGCGCGATCAGCGTCCGCACCAGCTGCAGCACGGTGAGCGCCACGGCCACGTTGCCGATCACTGCGGCCGCCACGGGGTGCACATGGGGCACGGCGCCGATGCCTGCCTGGATGACGAGCGACGGTGCCACATGCGCCAGACGCCGCAACACCTGGTCGTGCCAGAACACCCGCGCCCAGCGCGCGCCCACGCGTTCGCGCAGGCGCGGCACGGTGTTCAGCAGCACGTATTGGGCGACGGACTGGAGGGCGAAGGCCAGCAGCACCAGGCCGCACAGGCCCAGGGCGGCCTGCAGCCAAGGATCCAGATCGGCAATCAGCGGGGGCACGGACACAGGCAAGACAACTTTCCAGAAATGCAGGAAACGGCCGGCCCAGGCGGGGCGGCCATGCAGGGGATTGGGGGATGAACGCCTAGAATTGGGCGCAGTACAGCCCATTGTGACCACTGCGCAGGTGCGCGGTTCCCCTTTTCCCAGCTTCCATGCAAGACAAATACAACCACACCGAGGTGGAGCGCGCCGCGCATGCCCACTGGAATGCCAACGACGCCTACCGCGTGACCGAGGACCAGGCCAAGCCCAAGTTCTACGCCTGCTCCATGCTGCCCTACCCCAGCGGCAAGCTGCACATGGGCCATGTGCGCAACTACACCATCAATGACATGCTCACGCGCAGCCTGCGCATGAAGGGCCACAACGTTCTCATGCCCATGGGCTGGGATGCCTTCGGCCTGCCGGCCGAGAACGCCGCCCTCAAGAACGGCGTGCCGCCCGCGCAGTGGACCTACGACAACATCGCCTACATGAAGAAGCAGATGCAGGCGATGGGGCTGGCCATCGACTGGAGCCGCGAGGTCGCCACCTGCGACCCCGACTACTACAAATGGAACCAGTGGCTGTTTTTGAAGATGCTGGACAAGGGCATCGCCTACCGCAAGACCCAGGTCGTGAACTGGGACCCGGTGGACCAGACCGTGCTGGCCAACGAGCAGGTGATCGACGGGCGCGGCTGGCGCACCGGCGCGCTGGTGGAAAAGCGCGAGATCCCCGGCTACTACCTGAAGATCACCGACTACGCGCAGGAGCTGCTGGACCATGTGCAGATCGGCAACGAGAAGGCCACGCTGACCGGCTGGCCCGACAAGGTGCGGCTGATGCAGGAGAACTGGATCGGCAAGTCGGCGGGCGTGCGCTTTGCGTTCCCGCACGACATCCGCAACGCCGCGGGCGAGCGGATCCAGGATGGCAAGCTGTACGTGTTCACCACGCGCGCCGACACCATCATGGGCGTGACGTTCTGCGCCGTCGCGCCCGAGCACCCGCTGGCCCAGCACGCCGCGGCGTCCAACGCCCCGCTGGCGGCCTTCATCGAGGAATGCAAGAAGGGCGGCACGACCGAGGCGGAGCTGGCCCTGAAGGAAAAAGAGGGCATGCCCACGGGCCTGTTCGTCACCCATCCGCTCACCGGCGAGCAGGTCGAGGTGTGGGTGGGCAACTACGTGCTCATGAGCTACGGCGACGGCGCCGTGATGGGCGTGCCCGCGCACGACGAGCGCGACTTTGCCTTCGCGCTCAAGTACCAGTTGCCCATCAAGCAAGTGGTGCTGGTGGACGGCGAGACCTTCGACTTCCACCAGTGGCAGGACTGGTACGGTGACAAGGAGCGCGGCGTCACCATCAATTCCGACAACTTCAGCGGTCTGTCGTACCAGGACGCCGTGGCCGCCGTGGCCCACGCGCTGGCCGAGAAGGGCCTGGGCGAGCTCAAGACCACCTGGCGCCTGCGCGACTGGGGCATCAGCCGCCAGCGCTACTGGGGCACGCCGATCCCCATCATCCACTGCGAGAGCTGCGGCGCCGTGCCCGTGCCCGAGAAGGACCTGCCCGTGGTGCTGCCGCAGGACCTGGTGCCCGACGGCAGCGGCAACCCGCTGGCCAAGTGCGAGGCCTTCCTGAAGGTGGACTGCCCCTGCTGCGGCAAGCCCGCGCGCCGCGAGACCGACACCATGGACACCTTCGTGGACTCGTCCTGGTACTTCATGCGCTACTGCGACCCGAAGAACCGCGACGCCATGGTGGCGGGCGGCACCGACTACTGGATGCGCGACCAGAAGGCCGCCACCGGCGGCAGCGGCATGGACCAGTACATCGGCGGCATCGAACACGCCATCCTGCACCTGCTGTATGCGCGCTTCTGGACCAAGGTGATGCGTGACCTGGGGCTGGTGAAGGTGGACGAGCCCTTCACCAAGCTGCTCACGCAAGGCATGGTGCTGAACCACATCTACAGCCGCCGCACGGCCAAGGGCGCCAAGGACTACTTCTGGCCGCACGACGTCGAGCACGTCTACGACGAGGCCGGCAAGATCGTTGGCGCCAAGCTCAAGAACCCCGCCGAGAGCGGCGACGGCCTGCTGCCCGTGGGCACGCCCATCGACTACGAGGGCGTGGGCACGATGTCCAAGTCCAAGAACAACGGCGTGGACCCGCAGCAGCTCATCGAGAAGTACGGCGCCGACACCGCGCGCCTGTACACCATGTTCACCGCGCCGCCCGAGCTGACGCTGGAGTGGAACGACGCCGCCGTGGAAGGCAGCTACCGCTTCCTGCGCCGCGTGTGGAACTTCGGCGTGAAGCTCTCCGCCATCGACAAGGACGCGGCCCTGGCCAGCGTGGCGGGCGCCGCCAGCCTGAAGGACGTGCAGTTCGGCAAGGAAGCCAAGGCGCTGCGCCTGGAGATCCACACCGTGCTCAAGCAGGTGGACTACGACTACCAGCGCATGCAGTACAACACCGTGGTCTCCGGCGCCATGAAGATGATCAACGCGCTGGAGGACTTCAAGGCCACGGACAGCGCCGGCGCCCAGGTGGCGCTGATCGAGGGCTTCGGCATCCTGCTGCGCGTGCTGTACCCGGCCACGCCGCACATCGCCCATGTGCTGTGGGACGAGCTGGGCTACGCGGGCACCCTGGGCGACCTGCTGGACGCCGCCTGGCCCCAGGTGGCCCCCGATGCCCTGGTGCAGGACGAGCTGGAGCTGATGCTGCAGGTCAACGGCAAGCTGCGCGGCGCGATCCGCGTGGCCGCCTCGGCCGACAAGGCCGCTATCGAGCAGGCGGCCCTGGCGAGCGAGGACTTCCACAAGTTCGCCGAGGGCAAGGCGCCCAAGAAGGTCATCATCGTGCCCGGCCGCCTGGTCAACGTCGTCGTCTGAGAGCCCTCCCGCCATGCACAAGCGCACCCTGCTCACCGCTGCGGCCCTGGCGCCGCTGGCCGCCCTCACCGCCTGCGGCTTTCGCCTGCGCGGCGCGCCGCAGTTCGCCTTCCGTTCCCTGTACGTGCAGGCGCAGCCCGGCTCGCCGCTGGCACGCGAGCTGATCCGCACGCTGCAGGGGGCGGGCGGGGACCTCGTGGTGCTGACGGCGCCCGCGCAGCTGCCCCAGGCCGAGGCAATCCTGGACGTGCTGTCCGAGCAGCAGGAGCGCGTGGTGGTGGGCCTGAACGCCTCGGGCCAGGTGCGCGAACTGCAGCTGCGCCAGCGCGTGCGCATCCGCCTGCGCGGCCAGCAAGGCCAGGAATGGATCGCCGACACCGAGCTGCTGCAACAGCGCGACATCAGCTACAACGAAACCGTCGCCCTTTCCAAGGAAGGCGAGGAGGCCATGCTGTTTCGCAACATGCGCACCGACCTCGTGCAGCAGCTGATGCGCCGCCTGGCGGCAGTGAAATCGCTGTAACGCTCCTTATTTAATAGCTGTTTGCGCTTGCTACACGCGCGCTAGCGGCATATTTGTTACTAGAACAGGCCGCATGCAAATCGCTTTGAACCAGCTCGGTGCGCAGCTGCACAAAGGCCTGCGCCCGCTCTACACGCTGCACGGCGACGAGGCGCTGTTGCAGCAGGAGGCGCTGGACGCCATCCGCGCCGCGGCACGTGCGCAGGGCTATACCGAGCGCAGCAGCTTCACCGTGGCCGGCGCGCATTTCGACTGGAGCGGTGTGCTGGCCGCGGGCGGGTCGTTGAGCCTGTTCGCCGACAAGCAGATCGTGGAGATCCGCATCCCCTCGGGCAAGCCCGGCAAGGACGGCGCCGCCGCGCTGCAGCAGATGGCTGCCGCCGCGCCGGGCAACGACAGCACGCTCACCGTGGTGGTGCTGCCGCGCCTGGACAAGGCCACGCGCACGGGCGCGTGGTTCGCAGCGCTCGAAGCGCACGGCGCCACGGTGCAGATCGACCCCGTGGAGCGCGCCCAGCTGCCCGGCTGGATCGCCCAGCGCCTGGCCGCGCAAGGCCAGCGCGTGGTCGCGGGCGAAGAGGGGCAGCGCACGCTGCAGTTCTTCGCCGACCGGGTGGAGGGCAACCTGCTGGCCGCGCACCAGGAGATCCAGAAACTCGCGCTGCTGCACCCCGAGGGGGAACTCACCTGGGCGCAGGTCGAAGCCGCCGTGCTCAACGTGGCGCGCTACGACGTGTTCAAGCTGTCCGAGGCGGTGCTTTCCGGCCAGGTGGCGCGCGTGCAGCGCATGCTGGACGGCCTGCAGGCCGAGGGCGAGGCCGAGGTGCTGGTGCACTGGGCGCTGGCCGAGGACATTCGCGCCCTGAAGCGCGTGAAAGACGCCATGAATGCCGGCAAGCCCCTGCCCATGGCCCTGCGCGAGAACCGCGTCTGGGGCGCGAAGGAGCGGTTGTTCGAGCGCCTGCTGCCCCAGGCCAGCGACGCCGCCCTGGCGCGGCTGCTGCAGTCTGCCCACACGGTGGACGGCATCGTCAAAGGCCTGAAGGCGCCCGACTGGCCACAGGACGGCTGGCAGGCGCTCTCGCGGCTGGCGCTGCAGATGTGCAAGCTGGCGCGCTGACATTGCAAGGAAAATATGGCTCTGGCGCTTATGGGATAAGCGCTAGTAGCTATTGATTCAGGAGTTTTGGGCGACCAGCGCCGCACGCGCCTTGTCCGCCCACTGCTGCAGCTGGTCCACCAGTGCCTGGTGGCTGAAGGAGCAGCTCTCCTCGGTGAACAGCGCACCGGCCTCCAGCCGGTCCAACAGGCCCAGCAGCACCTCGCCATAGCGCGGTGGCAGGGCGGCCAGCAGCACGGCGTGGCCGCGCGCGGCGGCGCTGAAGGCGTGGTTGCTGATGCGCTGCTCGCGCAGGGCGTGCAGGTCGGCCTGCAGGTTGTCGAGCTGGTGGGTGGCGAGTTCGGCGGTCATGGCGAGGGCACGGAGGGTGGCAAAGGCCTCAAGCGTAGCCGGAGTCCCCCGGCCAGCGTGGCGGCGGTGAACTGCGTCAGAATCACGCCCATGAACGCGCTGAACATCGCTGAATACACGCACACGCTTGGTTTGCAGGCAAAAACGGCCTCCGCCCAAATGGCGCGCGCGCCGGCAGCTATCAAAAACAAGGCATTGCTGGCCCTGGCGCGGCTGCTGCGCCAGAACGTGGACGCCCTGCAGGGGGACAACGCCCGCGACCTGGAGCGCGCGCGCGCCGCCGGCCTGGCTGAGCCCATGGTGGACCGCCTCAAGCTGACCCCCAAGGTGCTGGAGACCTGTGCCCAGGGCTGCGAGCAGCTGGCGGCCATGCCGGACATCATTGGCGAGATCCAGGGCATGAAGCAGCAGCCCAGCGGCATCCGCGTGGGGCAGATGCGCGTGCCGATCGGCGTGTTCGGCATGATCTACGAGAGCCGGCCCAACGTGACCATCGAGGCCGCGAGCCTGTCCATCAAGAGCGGCAACGCCTGCATCCTGCGCGGCGGCTCCGAGGCCATCGACTCCAACAAGGCGCTGGCGCGCCTCGTGGCCCAGGCGCTGGCCGAGGCCGGCCTGCCCGAGCACGGCGTGCAACTGGTGCAGACCACCGACCGCGCCGCCGTGGGCCAGCTCATCGCCATGCCGCAATATGTGGACGTGATCATCCCGCGCGGCGGCAAGGGGCTGATCGAGCGCATCAGCGCCGAGGCCAAGGTGCCCGTGATCAAGCACCTGGACGGCAACTGCCACACCTATGTGGACGACCCGTGCGACATCGCCATGGCCGTGCAGGTGGCCGACAACGCCAAGACGCAGAAGTACAGCCCGTGCAACGCCAGCGAGGGCCTGCTGGTGGCGCGCGGCGTGGCAGCGCAATTCCTGCCGCAGATCGGCGCCATCTACGCTGCCAAGGGCGTGGAGATGCGCGGCTGCCCCGAGGCGCTGGCCATATTGCGCGCCGTTCCGGGCGTGCAGCTGGCCGAGGCCACCGAGGCCGACTGGAGCGAGGAATACCTGGCCCCCATCATCAGCGTGAAGGTGGTGGCAGGCGTGGATGAGGCCATTGCGCACATCAACCGCTACGGCAGCCACCACACGGACGCGATCCTCACGCGCGACCACATGCACGCACAGCAGTTCCTGCGCGACGTGGATTCCGCCAGCGTGATGGTCAATGCCAGCACGCGCTTTGCCGACGGCTTCGAGTACGGGCTGGGCGCCGAGATCGGCATCAGTACCGACAAGTTCCACGCGCGCGGCCCGGTGGGCATCGAGGGCCTGACGTCGCTCAAGTGGGTGGTGTTGGGTGAGGGAGAGGTGCGGACTTGATGGGGTTGCTGCTAATTTGATAGCTGCTGGCGCCCGTCAATATTGGGATTGAGGCCAATTGCGCATGAAGATCATCATCCTGGGAGCGGGGCGCGTGGGCTACAGCGTGGCCGACAGCCTGGTGTCGGAGAAGAACGACATCACCGTCATCGACACCGACGCCGAGCGGCTGCGCGACCTGGAGGCGCGGTTTGACCTGCGCGG
Organism: Diaphorobacter sp. B2A2W2; assembly: GCF_056730635.1. Lineage (NCBI taxonomy): Bacteria > Pseudomonadati > Pseudomonadota > Betaproteobacteria > Burkholderiales > Comamonadaceae > Diaphorobacter > Diaphorobacter sp. B2A2W2. Next base: position 8,556 of record NZ_JBWZOR010000004.1, on the reverse strand, counting down.
GGTGGTGGGCAACGGCATCGACCCCCAGGTGCTGGCCGAGGCCGGCGCACGCGACACCGACCTGCTGATCGCCTGTGCCGCGCAGGACGAGACCAACCTGGTGTGCTGCAAGGTCGCGCAGCTGATGTTCAACATCCCCACGCGCATCGCGCGCGTGCGCTCGTCGGGCCTGGAACTGGAGCGCAACCAGGCGCTGCTGGGCAAGGAGGGCTTTGGCGTGGACCGCGTCATCTGCCCCGAGGAATCGCTCACGCGCTACATCGGCAAGCTGGTGGAATACCCCGAGGCGCTGCAGGTGCGCGAATTCGCGGGCGGGCGCGCCTGCCTGGTGTCGGTGCGCGCACGCCCCGGCGCTCCCATGGTGGGCATGCGCATCGCCACCATGCGCGAAGCCGCGCCCGACGTTGCCATGCGCATCGTGGCCATCTACCGGCGCTTTCCCGACGAGCCCGACCGCTTCCTGCCCTGCGACGGCGCCACGCGCGTGGAGCCGGGTGACGAGGTGTTCGTGCTGTCCGCGCGCGAGCAGATCCCGCAGGTGCTGGCCGCGCTGCACCGCCACCATGGGCACCCGGCGCGGCCCGTGCGCCGCATCATGATTGCAGGCGGCGGGCGCGTGGGCCTGCGGCTGGCGCGCCAGTTGGCCCAGCGGGGGGGCTTTCACATCAAGGTGGTGGAAGAAAGTGCCGAGCGCTGCGTGGCGCTGGCGGCCGAGTTGCCCTCCGACATCCTCGTGCTGCAGGGCGACGCCACCGACGAGGATCTGCTGGGCGACGAGAGCATCGAGGAGGTGGACCTCTTCCTGGCGCTCACCGACGACGACGAGGACAACATCATGGCCAGCCTGCTGGCCAAGCGCATGGGCGCGAGCCGCGTGCTGGCGCTCATCAACCGCCGCACCTATGCCGACCTGATGCATGGCACGCAGATCGATATTGCGCTGTCGCCCGCGCAGGCCATGCTGGGCGAGCTGCTGGCCTATGTGCGGCGCGGCGACGTGCAGGCCGTGCACAGCCTGCGCCGCGGCGTGGCCGAGGCGCTGGAGATCGTGGCCCGCGGCGACCGCAAGAATTCGCGCGTGGTGGGCCGCAAGGTCAGCGAGATCCACCTGCCCGCCGAGGTGCACATGGGCCTGATCGTGCGCGGTCTGCCCGAGGACGGTGGCGAGCCGCCGGCCGACGCACCACCCCAGGTCATCATTCCGCGCAGCCACACGGTGATCGAGAGCAACGACCACGTGGTTTTCTTCCTGCCCCACAAGCGGCTGGTGCGCGAGGTGGAAAAGCAGTTCCGCGTGAGCGCCACCTTCTTCTGATCGGCAGGAGCCGCGATGTCCGACGTCCTGCCCGTCATGCGCGTACTCGGTGCCCTGCTGGCACTGTTTGCCGTGTCCATGGGGGTGCCGCTGGCGGCGTCGCTCTGGGCGCGGGAGGGCCTGTGGCAGCACTACGCCACGGCCATCGCCGTCACATCCATGGCCAGCGCGCTGCTGTGGGGCGGCCTGCGCGCGCACAAGCGCGAGCTGCTGCCGCGCCACGGCGTGATGCTGGTGTCGGTGGTGTGGGGAATCCTGCCGCTGTTCGCGGCGCTGCCGCTGCTGCTGGTGATGCACGCCATCGACCGGCCGCTGTCGTTCACGCATGCCTACTTCGAATCGGTGTCAGGCCTCACCACCACCGGCGCCACGGTGCTGGCCGAGCTGGATCGGCTCCCCCTGTCGGTGAACATGTGGCGCACGTTCATGCAGTGGATCGGCGGCATGGGCATCCTGATTCTTGCGGTGGCGGTGCTGCCGCTGCTGGGGGTGGGCGGCAGCCAGCTCTTCAAGGCCGAGGCTGCGGGCCCGGTGAAAGACACCAAGCTCACCCCGCGCATGACCGAGACGGCCAAGGGGCTGTGGGGCGTGTACGTGGTGTTCTCGCTGGTGTGCGCGCTCGCGTTCTGGCTGGGCGGCATGACGCCGCCGGACGCGATCATGCACATGTTCGCCACCGTCAGCCTGGGCGGGTTGTCGCCCCACGATGCGAGCTTTGCCTACTTCGAGTCGCCGCTGCTGGAAACCATCGCCCTGGTTTTCATGCTGTGCGCCAGCTGCAACTTCGCGCTGTACTTCATCGCGCTGCGCAAGGGCAACTGGCGGGGCTTCTGGCGCGACCCCGAGATGCGCGCCACGATCACCGCGCTGCTGGGCGGCGGGCTGTTGGTGGCGCTGCTGCTGTGGGCCAAGGGCGTGTACGACCCGCTGCAGGCGCTGCGCCACGGCATGTTCAACGTGGTGTCGGTGGCCACGACCACGGGCTTTGCCACCACCGACTACCTGGGCTGGCCGGTGTTCGCGCCCGTGTTCATGCTGCTGCTGTCGGGTGTGGCCACCAGCGCCGGGTCCACGGGCGGCGGCATCAAGATGGTGCGCATGCTGATCCTGCTGAAGCAGGCGCGCCGCGAGATGACGCGCATCGTGCACCCGCGTGCGGTGCAGCCCGTGCGCCTGGGCGACCGCGTGGTGGACAACCGCATGATCTTCTCGGTGCTGGCCTTCATGCTGGTTTACGGCGCCACAGTGATCACGCTGAGCATGGTGCTGCTGCTGACCGACCTGGACATGGTGACCGCGTTCTCGGCCGTGCTGGCCAGCGTGCACTGCATGGGGCCGGGGCTGGGAATGCTGGGGCCGGCCTCCAACTTCGCGGTGCTCACCGACTTCCAGCTGTGGGTCTGTACGCTGGCCATGCTGCTGGGACGCCTGGAGATCCTGAGCTTCATGGCCCTGCTCACGCCCGCATTCTGGCGGCGCTAGTGCGCACGGGGCCTTCCCTACAATCGTCGCCAACCTCTTTCCGTCTCCCATTTGAGGGCTCTTCATGGTTCCCCACCTCATCACCGCGCTCACCGGGCCAATCAACGAGTTGGAGCAGCGCATCCTCGACTCCATGCCAGCCATCGAGCGCTGGTTCCGTCTGGAGTGGATGGAACACACGCCGCCGTTCTACTCGTCGGTGGACATCCGCAACGCGGGGTTCAAGCTGGCGCCGGTGGACACCAACCTGTTCCCGGGCGGCTGGAACAACCTCACCAATGAAATGCTGCCGCTGGCGGTGCAGGCGGCCATGGCGGCCATCGAAAAGATCTGCCCCGAAGCGCGCAACCTCTTGATCATTCCCGAGAACCATTCGCGCAACACCTTCTACCTGGCGAACGTGGCGCAGCTGGTGCGCATCTTCAACATGGCCGGGTTGAACGTGCGCGTGGGCTCCATCAGCCCCGAGATCAAGAAGACCACCACCATCACGCTGCCCCATGGCGAGACCGTGACGCTGGAGCCGGTGATCCGCAGCAAGCGCCGCCTGGGGCTGAAGAACTTCGACCCCTGCACCATCTTGCTCAACAACGACCTGTCGGCCGGCCCGCCGGGCATTCTGGAGGAGCTGTACGAGCAGTACCTGCTGCCGCCGCTGCATGCGGGCTGGAGCGTGCGCAGGAAGAGCCGCCACTTCCAGAGCTACGAGGAGGTGGCCAAGCGCTTTGGCAAGATGCTGGGCATCGATCCCTGGCTCATCAATCCGCTGTTCAGCCGCTGCGAAGGCGTGGACTTCAACGAAGGCACGGGCATGGAGGAGCTGCGCAGCGCCGTGGACGCCACGCTGGCCAAGGTGCGTCGCAAGTACAAGGAATACGGCATCAACGAAAAGCCGTTCGTGGTCGTGAAGGCCGACAACGGCACCTACGGCATGGGCATCATGACGGTGCGCGATGCCAAGGAACTGGACGGGCTGAATCGCAAGACCAAGAACAAGATGGCCGTGATCAAGGACGGCCAGGTCGTGCATGACGTGATCGTGCAGGAGGGCGTGCTCACCCAGGAGCGCGTGCACGAAGCGGTGGCCGAGCCAGTGGTCTACATGATGGACCGCTACGTGGTCGGGGGGTTCTACCGCATGCATGCCGAACGCGGCGTGGACGAGAACCTGAATATCCCCGGCGCGAGTTTCGTGCCGCTGGCGTTCGAGCACAGTACCCATCTGCCGCAGCCCGGTGCGCGTCCGGGCGCCAGTGCCCCCAACCGCTTTTATATGTATGGGGTCATCGCCCGCTTGGCGATGCTCGCGGCCAGCTACGAGCTGGAGGCCACGGACCCCGAGGCCGAGGTGTACGACTGATGTGCTGGATGTGCCGCCCTGCAGTTGCTGCATTGCAACATAGGCGGTACCCCGTATGTGCCCGGAGCGGGGGCGGCGCACAATGGCGCTCCTTTGGCATCCCCCGTGGCCGCTGAGGCAGCAGCCCGGACCTGTTCACCGTGCAAACCTCCAAATCGTCGTTAGCAGCGCTCACCCTGGGCGCGATCGGCGTCGTCTATGGCGACATCGGCACCAGCGTGCTGTATGCGGTCAAAGAGGTCTTCGGCTCCGGCCATGTGCCTTTCACGCATGCCAACGTGTACGGCGTGCTGTCCGTGCTGTTCTGGACGCTCACCGTGATCGTCTCGCTCAAGTACGTGGTGCTGGTGCTGCGCGCGGACAACCATGGCGAAGGCGGCCTCATCGCCATGCTGGCGCTGGCGTCGCAGGCGGTGAAGGACCGGCCGCGCCTGCGCGGCTGGCTGCTGGGCCTGGGCATCTTCGGCACGTCCCTGTTCTATGGCGACGGCGTGATCACGCCGGCGATCTCCGTGCTTTCGGCCATCGAGGGCCTGGAGGTGGTGTCGCCGCATTTCGGCAAGGCGGTGATTCCGTTCACGCTCGTGGTGCTGTTCGGGCTGTTCGCCGTGCAAAAGCGCGGTACGGCGGGGGTGGGCCGCTACTTCGGCCCGGTGACGCTGGTCTGGTTTTTTACGATCGCAGCCCTGGGCGTGCCGCACATCGTGGGCCATCCAGAGATCCTCGGCGCCCTGAGCCCGCACCATGCACTGGGCTTCATTCTGGGCAACCCGGGCATCAGCTTCATCATCCTGGGCGCGGTGGTGCTGTGCGTCACCGGCGCAGAGGCGCTGTACGCCGACCTGGGACATTTCGGCAAGCGCCCCATCCGCCTGGCGTGGTTCAGTGTGGCCATGCCGGCCCTCACGATCAACTACTTCGGCCAGGGCGCGCTGCTGCTGGCCGAGCCATCCGCCGTCAAGAACCCGTTTTACATGATGGCGCCCGACTGGGCGCTGGTGCCGTTGGTGGTGCTGGCCACCATGGCCACGGTGATTGCGTCGCAGGCGCTGATCACCGGCGCGTTCAGCGTGACCAAGCAGGTCATCCAGCTGGGCTACCTGCCGCGGCTGAACATCCAGCACACCAGCGTGCGCGAGACAGGCCAGATCTACTTGCCGTTCGTGAACTGGAGCCTGTTCGTCGCCATCGTGTTGGCGGTGGTCATGTTCCGCAACAGCAGCAACCTGGCGGCCGCCTATGGCATTGCGGTGACGCTGGACATGTTGATCACTACGGTGCTCACCTTCTTCGTGATCCGCTATGGCTGGGGCTATCCGCTGGCGCTGTGCGTGGCCACCACGGGCTTCTTCTTTGTCGTGGACCTGGCGTTCTTCAGCTCCAACCTGCTCAAGCTGCTGCAGGGGGGCTGGTTCCCGCTGATGATCGGCGGGCTGGTGTTCACGCTCATGATGACCTGGAAGCGCGGACGCGAGTTGCTCAACGACAAGCTGCGCGAGGACTCCATAGGCCTGCCGGACTTCCTGGCCTCGGTGCAGGCCAACCCGCCCATGCGCGTGGACGGCACGGCGGTGTTCCTGAGCGCCGAGGCGGGCGTGGTGCCCAATGCACTGTTGCACAACCTCAAGCACAACAAGGTGCTGCACCGCCAGAACCTGTTCGTCACGGTGCGTTACCACGAAACCCCCTGGATCGGCCTGGACCAGCGCCTGCAGGTGGCGCCGTTGGGAGGCGACTGCTGGCAGGTCACCGTGAACTACGGCTTCAAGAATGAACTGGACCTGCCCAGCGCGCTGCGCCTGATGCACGGCCGCGGCTGCGAACTGGAAACCATGAGCACCAGCTATTTCCTCTCGCGCGACGTGGTCGTGCCTACCATCGGCAGCGGCATGGCGCCGTGGCGCGAAAAGCTGTTTGCGCAGATGCACCACAACGCCAGCGGGGTGGCGGCTTTCCTGCACCTGCCCAGCAACGCCGTCGTGGAGTTGGGCTCCAAGGTCGAGATCTGAGGGGCTGCGGGTTTGTAAGGTTTTTGGCCTCTAGCGCTTAGCTGGCAAGCGCGAGTAGCTATATATTTTGATGAAGCAGGACGGTGGTTGCGCCAAGACCAATGCCACAATCCGCCGCCATGCAGTTTTTCAAAGACCTGAGTCTGTCCGCCTTCACCGCCGGTTTCGTGGCTGTGCTGGTAGGGTTCACCAGTTCGGTCGCCATCGTGTTCCAGGCGGCGCAGGCGTTCGGGGCGACGCCCGAGCAGATCACCTCCTGGATGTGGGCGCTGGGCCTGGGCATGGGGCTGTGCTCGCTGATTCCCTCGCTCATCCTGCGCCAGCCGGTCATGGTGGCCTGGTCCACGCCCGGTGCAGCGGTGCTCGCCACCGCCGGCCTGGCCGGGGGCTTCAGCATGGGCGAGGCGGTCGGCGCCTTCATGGTGTGCGCCTTGCTCATCACCCTGGCCGGAGTGACGGGTTGGTTCGAGCGCGTGATGAACCGTATTCCCATGGAACTGGCGTCGGCGCTGCTGGCCGGCGTGCTGGCGCGCTTTGGCATGCAGGCCTTCGCAGCCGTGCAGACCGCGCTGCCACTGGTGCTGGTCATGCTGGCGTCCTACTTGTTTGCACGGCGGCTGCTGCCCCGCTATGCGGTTGTGCTCACGCTGGTGACAGGCGTTGCCTGGGCCGCAGGCAATGGCCAGATGCGCTGGTCCGCGGTGCATTGGGCGCCGGCCATGCCAGTCTTCACCACGCCGCAGTTCAGCCTGCAGGCGCTTATGAGCCTGGCGCTGCCGCTGTTCATCGTGACCATGGCGTCGCAGAACCTTCCGGGTGTGGCCGTCATGCGGGCCACCGGATACCAACTGCCGGTGTCGCGGCTGATCACCCTGACGGGCCTGGCCACCCTGGTGCTGGCACCGTTCGGCGCCTTCGCCCTCAACTTCAGCGCCATCACCGCAGCGATCTGCATGGGGCCCGAGGCGCACCCCGACCGCGCGCGGCGCTATACCGCCGCCGCTTCGTGCGGGCTGCTGTACATCGCAGTGGGCATCTTTGGTGCGGTGGTCACGGGGCTGCTGACGGCGTTTCCACAGGAGCTGGTGGTGGCCATCGCTGGGCTGGCGCTGCTGGGCGCCATTGGAGGAGGGCTGGCGTCTGCGCTGCAGGCCGAAGCGCACCGGGAGGCGGCGTTGATCACTTTTCTGGTGACGTTGAGCGGTGTCACCATAGCCGGGATCGGATCGGCGTTTTGGGGGGTGTTCGCCGGCAGCATCGCGCTATTTGTGCAACAGTATGGACGCCCGCGCGCGCCACAGGCGCCGCGCTAGGGGCGCAGCCCTCTGCAATACAGCCCGTGCATTCCATGAATCTCCTCATCGTCGCCGACCCCATCGAGCAATTCAAGATCTACAAGGACACGACCTTCGCGATGATGCGCGAGGCGCAGCGCCGCGGCCACCGGCTGGCGGTCTGCGAGCCCCGGCACATCCACTGGTTGCGCGGTGGCCGGGTCACGGCGCGGGTGCGCGACATCACTCTTACGGGCCACGCGGAGAACTGGTTCACTGCGGGCGAACTCCGCTTGGCGGCACTGGCGGACTTCGGCGCCGTGCTCATGCGCAAGGATCCTCCGTTCGACAGTGAGTATTTCTATGCCACGCACCTATTGGAGCAGGCCGAGCGTGAAGGCGCTCGGGTGTTCAACAAGCCGCGTGCTTTGCGGGACCATCCGGAAAAACTGGCCATTCTGGAGTTTCCGCAGTTCATCGGCCCCACGCTGGTGACGCGCGATGCGCAGGACATCCGCCGGTTCCATGAGGAACATCACGACATCATCCTCAAGCCCTTGGACGGCATGGGCGGCATGGGCATCTTCCGGGTCGGCCCCGACGGTATGAATTTGGGAAGCATCATCGAGACCCTCAACCGCGAGGGCAGCCAGAGCGTAATGGTGCAGAAGTTTCTGCCCGAGATCGCAGAGGGCGACAAGCGCATCCTCGTCATTGGCGGTACCCCGGTCCCGTATTGCCTGGCGCGCATCCCTCAGGGCTCCGAAGTGCGCGGCAACTTGGCGGCCGGCGGGCTGGGCGTGGCGCGCCCTCTCACCGCGCGCGACCAGGAAATCGGCGCTGCACTGGGTTCAGTGCTGCGGGAACGGGGCCTATTGCTCGCTGGAGTCGATGTCATTGGGGATTGCGTCACGGAAATCAACGTCACAAGTCCCACGTGCTTCCAAGAGATCTTCGATCAGACGGGCTGTGACGTCGCAGCCTTGTTCATCGACGCGCTTGAATCTGCGCTATCCACGGCATAGTCTGCGGAACAATTTGCGAAGGCGTTTTTCAGGCTATACTGGGAGGCTTGCTGCACTACAGAGCCTGTTCTTCGGGAAGTGATGTGGACGC